>CAVQWA010000101.1:0-36275 GCA_963717315.1 uncultured Gemmatimonadales bacterium | reverse complement strand
GGGCGGAATCTAACCGGACGGCGGGACGGCGGGCGCCCTTTGACCTGCGGGCTTCGACCGCCTTACGATTCGACAGTCTTCGCCACGGAGCTCGACCATGCGCCGGACCGTGCCGCTCCTCCTGTTCCTGATGCTGATCGCCGTCGCGGGCGTCGCAACCCGCCGTCCCGCCGTCCCGCCGTCACCGCCAGCCACCCAGCCATCGAGCCAGCCAGCCGTCCAGTGCGACCCCGACGACGGCGGCCTGGCGCTGCCGGAGGGGTTCTGTGCGGTGGTGGTCGCCCGGGGCATCGGGGCGGCCCGCCACCTCGTGGTCGCGGACAACGGCGACGTCTTCGTCGCCGTCGGCGGGCGGATGGGCGGGGGGGTGGTGGCGCTCCGGGACACCACCGGCGACGGCCGCGCCGATGTGACCCGCCGCTTCGGCGACGCGAGCGGCAACGGCATCGCGCTGCACGGGGGGTATCTCTGGTTCGCGCCCAACGACCGCGTGCTCCGCTGGCCCTGGCGGCCGGGGCAACTCGAGCCCGCGGGGGAGCCGGAGGTGGTGATCCGCGACCTGCCGGTGGGTGGCCATCGCACGAAGACCCTCGCCTTCGGCCCGGGCGGCGCCCTCTTCGTGTCGATCGGCTCGCCGTCGAACTCCTGCCAGCGGGACGACCGCGCGGACCGGTCGCCCGGCAAGGACCCCTGCGAGGAGCTCGCCACCCGCGCCGGCGTCTGGCGCTTCGATCCCGCGCGCCTCGGCCAGTCGCAGGCCGACGGGCGCCGCTGGGCCACCGGCATGCGGAATCCGGTGGCACTCACGGCGCATCCGGTGACCCACGAGCTGTGGGCGGCCATCCACGGGCGCGACCAGTTGCGGGAGAACTGGGGCTTCAGCGACCGCGACAACGCCGAGAAGCCGGCGGAGGAGTTCGGGCCGGTGCCGGAGGGCGCCGACTACGGCTGGCCCTATTGCTACTTCGACCCCGATCACGGCCGGAAGGTCGAGGCGCCGGAGTATGGCGGCGACGGCACGGCCGTCGGCCGCTGCGCGGACAGGACCCAGCCGGTGATCGCGTTCCCCGGCCACTGGGCCCCGAACGGCGCGCTCATCTACGACGGAGCGATGTTCGGCGACGCGTACCGGGGCGGCGCCTTCGTGGCGTTCCACGGCTCCTGGAACCGCGCGCCGCTGCCGCAGGCAGGCTTCCGCGTCGTCTTCGTCCCCTTCCGGGACGGGCGGCCCGCCGGGACCTGGCGGGACTTCGCCACCGGCCGCGGCGGCCCGACGAGCATCCGCCCCACCGGCCTCGCCGTCGGGTCCCGACGGCTCGCTCTACATCTCGGCGGACCGGGAGGAGACGGTGTGGCGGGTGGTTCGCCGCTGATCGCCGATGCTCACCCTCCTCAAGCTCCTCCAGTCGCTGTTCAAGACGCTGCATTCCGAGGGCACGCCGGCGCAGGTCGCGACCGGCGTGGCCCTCGGCGCCGCGTGGGGCCTCACCCCGCTCCTCAACCTCCACAACCTGGGCATCGCCGCGGTCGTGATGGTGCTGAACGTGTCGGTCGGCGGGGCGATGCTCGGCTGGCTCCTCTTCACCCCCGTCGGGTTCCTCCTCGACCCGCTCTTCGACCTGGTCGGCCGCCGGCTGCTGCTCGCGCCCGGCCTCGAGGCCCTCTGGACCCGGCTCTACAACGTGCCGGGGCTGCCCTGGACCAACTTCAACAACACCGTGGTGCTGGGGAGCGTCGTCCTCTGGGTCGCGGGGCTGGTGCCGATCTGGTTCCTGGCCCGATGGGGCGTGCGGCGGTACCGGGAGAGGTGGGGCGCGCGACTGGAGCAGACGGCGGCGATGCGGGCAATCAAGGCGTCGAAACTCTACAACTGGTACCGGCTCTTCCGGCCCGAATGAAGCAGCACATCGCCCGCTGGCGCGGCATCGTCCCGCTGCTCCTCCTCCTCGCGCTGCTGGTGGTGGGGTACCTCCTGTTCGCCGACCCGATCGCGCGGGACACGGTCGAGGAGACCGCCACCGAGTTCCTCGGCACGGAAGTGGACGTCGCCTCGCTGCACATCCTGGAGCGCGAGACCGCCATCGAGCTGACCGGGCTCGAGGTCGCCGATCCCTTCGACCGGAACCGGAACGCGGTGTCGGCGGCGGCGATCCGCATGGTGTTCGAGCCGAGGGCCCTGCTCGAGAAGAAGCTGGTGATCACCGAGCTCGCCATCGCGGGTGCGGGCGTCGGCACCCGCCGCGCGCGGCCGGCCCGCCCGGCCGACCCCGGGGGATTCGCGGCCCAGACGCTGGGGCAGGTCCGGGCGTGGCGGAAGCAGTTCGACATCCCGGCCCTCCTCCTTCCCCGGGTGGACACCCTCCGGCAGCTGGCGCTCGACCCGGCGCAGCTCGCCACGGTGCACGCGGCGCGGGCCCTCGCCGCCCGCGCCGATTCGCTCCGCGACGCGCTCGAGGCCGCCGTGCGGGCGGTGCCGGTGGCCGCCACGCTCGACAGCGCCCGGGCGGTGCTGGATCGGCTTCGCGGCCAGTCCCCGGCCACCCTGGGCCTGGCCGGCACCCGGCAGGCGGTGGCGGACGTCCGACGGGTGATCGGCCAGGTCGACACGATGCGCGCGCGCGTCACCGGCCTGGGCCTGGCAGCCACGCAGGGCATCGAAGGCCTCGACCGCGGCCTCCGCGCCGTGGACGCGGCACGGCTCCAGGACATCGCCTTTGCCCGGAGCCTCCTCCAGCTGCCGAGCTTCGACGCCCCGGACCTGGGCAAGGCGGTCTTCGGCGACATTTCCATCGACAAGTTCCAGCAGGCGCTCTACTGGCTCGCGCTGGCGCGCGAGTACCTGCCGCCCGGCCTCGATCCGCGGCAGCGGCCCGGCCCGCAGCGCCTCCGGTTCGACGGGACCAACGTCGGCTTCCCCGAGGCGGAGGCCTTTCCCGCGTTCCACATCGCGGCAGGGCAGGCGCGCTTCGCCCTCACCGGGGCGAACGCGGTCGCGGGGAATTACCTGCTCCGGCTCTCCGACGTGACCACCGAACCGGCGCTGGTGGGGCGGCCGGTGCGGATCACGGCGGAGCGGCTCTCCGGACCGGCGGGGGCGCCGACGTTTGCCCTCGGCGCCGTGCTCGACCATCGCGGCGCCCCGCGGGACTCCGTCGCGGCCGCCATCGGGGGCGTCCAGCTCCCCGGCTTCGGCCTGCCCCAGGTGCCGTTCCGGATCGAGCCGGGCCGGTCGGACAGCCGGCTCTTCTTCCGGCTGGCCGGCGATGACCTGCGCGCCCGCTGGACGCTGCGCGCCGGCGAGGTGCGGACGCGCTACGACAGCGCCCGGGGCGGTGCCACGCCCGGCCCGGTGGAGGCGCTGATCGGCCGGATCCTCGCCACGCTGCCCGGGCTCGAGATCGAGGCGTCGCTGGAGGGCCCCGTGGCGAGCCCGGCGTTCCGGGTGACCTCCAACCTCGACCAGGTGCTCTCGGAGCGGCTCCGCGCCGCGGCGGGCGAGGAGCTCGAGCGGGCGGAGGCGCTTGCCCGGGCCAAGGTGGACAGCGTGGCGCAGGCCCAGCTGGCGGTGCTGCGGGTCCGGGCCGACAGCCTGAGGGCGGAGGGAACGCGCCGTTACGACGAGGCCCGTGCCCGGCTGGAGGGGGAGCGGGACAAGTTGAACGAGCAGCTCACCCGGCTCGGCGTCGCCGGGCTCGGCGACGTGATCCCGAGGCCGAAACTGCCGGGCATTCCCGGCCTGCCGGGCCAGCGGCGCGACACCGCGCCGGCCGACAGCGTGAAGGCCGACTCCGCGGCAGGGGATTCGGCCGGCGCGGGCACCAGCGAATAGCGAACAGCGAAGCGCGAACGACGACTGGCGGCCCCAGCCGCCGGGGCTAGATTGCCGGGGCCTTTCTCACGGGGAGCGGAATGCGGATCGGCGTACCGAGGGAGACGGCGGCGGGCGAGCGCCGGGTGGCATTGGTGCCCGACGGGGTGAAGCGACTCGTGGCCAGGCACGAGGTGCTGGTCGAGCGCGGGGCGGGCGAGGCGGCCGGGTTCACCGACGCCGCCTACGAGGCGGCGGGGGCCGCGCTCACCGACGCCGCCACGGCGCTCGGGGCCGAGCTCGTGCTCAAGGTGCAGGCGCCCTCGGAGGCGGAGACGGGCGCCCTCCGCGAGGGCGGCGCGCTGGTATCCCTCCTCGCGCCCCATGCGAACGAGGCGCTCCTCGGCCGGCTGGCCGCGCGCCGCGTCACCGCCTACGCGATGGAACTGGTGCCCCGCACCACCAGGGCGCAGGCGATGGACGTGCTCTCCTCCCAGGCGACGCTCGCCGGGTACAAGGCGGTGCTGCTCGGGGCGTCGGCGCTCGGCCGCGTGCTCCCGATGCTCACCACGGCGGCCGGGACCCTCAGCCCGGCCCGTGTGCTCGTGATCGGCGCCGGCGTGGCCGGGCTCCAGGCCATCGCCACGGCGCGCCGGCTCGGCGCCGTGGTGACGGGCTTCGACGTGCGGTCGGCCGCACGCGAGCAGGTGCTGAGCCTCGGCGCGACCTTCCTCGAGAGCGAGGCGGTGAGCCCGGGCGCCGAGGGGGCGGGGGGGTACGCGCGGGAGCTGGCGCAGGACGAGCAGCAGCGCGTGCTCGACACGATCGGGCGCGCGCTCCCCTCGATGGACCTGGTCGTCACTTCCGCGCAGATCCCGGGCAAGCCGGCCCCGCGCCTGATCACCGCCGCGATGGTCGCCGCGATGAAGCCCGGCGCCGTGATCGTGGACCTCGCGGCGGAGGCGGGCGGCAACTGCGAGGTCACCCGCGCCGGCGACGCCGTGACGGCCGGGGGCGTCACCGTCCTCGGGCCCGCCAACATCGCCGCCTCGGTTCCCACGCACGCCAGCCAGATGTACAGCCGCAACCTGCAGACCTTCGTCGAGTACGCCGCCCAGGAGGCGGGACTCGTCACCGCGGCCGACGATGCGATCGCCGGCCCGATGTGCGTCACCCACGCGGGCGAAGTCCGCTACCGGAGGCCGCAATGACCGGCGGGATCATCGAAGGCATCGTCATCTTCACCCTCGCGACCTTCCTCGGGGTCGAGCTCATCAACCGGGTGCCGCCCACGCTGCACACGCCCCTGATGTCGGGGTCCAACGCGATCAGCGGGATCACGATCGTCGGTGCGCTGGTGGTGGCGGGCGGCGGGTTCGGGTGGATCTCGGTGGTCTTCGGGGTCGGCGCCGTGATCCTCGCCATGATGAACGTGGTCGGCGGCTACGCGGTGACCGACCGGATGCTCCGGATGTTCCGCCGCACGGAGAAGCGCTGATGCCCGCCGGCCTGGCTGAACTCCTCTACCTGCTGGCGAGCGCGCTCTTCATCGTCGGGCTCAAGTGGCTCGGCAGTCCCGACACCGCCCGCACCGGCAACCGGCTGAGCGGGGCGGGGATGCTCCTGGCGGTGGTGGTGACGCTCCTGACGATGGAGATCGTCACCCCGCTGTGGATCGTCGTCGGCCTCGTCATCGGCAGCGGCCTCGGGTTCTGGGCCGCCCGCGCCGTGCCGATGACGGGAATGCCGCAGATGGTGGCCCTCCTCAACGGCTTCGGCGGCCTGGCGTCGCTCTTCGTCGGCGCGGCGGAGTTCCTGCGCTACGAGCTCCGGGGCGAGGCGATCCCGACGGAGACCGGGACCACCATCCAGCTGACCCTGCTGATCGGCGGCATCACCTTCACCGGCAGCGTCATCGCCTGGGCCAAGCTCCAGGAGGTGATGACCGGCCGCCCCGTGGTGTTCCCCGGCATCCGGCTCCTCACGCTGGCCGGCCTGATCGCGGCGGTCGCGCTCGGCGCCTACCAGGTGGTGACCCCCGACGCCTTCCTGGCGCCGTTCTACACGGTGATCGCCATCGCGCTGGTGCTCGGCGTGCTGCTGGTGATCCCCATCGGCGGCGCCGACATGCCGGTGGTGATCGCGCTGCTCAACTCGTACTCCGGCCTGGCCGCCGCGATGAGCGGCTTCGTCATCGGGAACCAGGTGCTGATCGTGGCGGGCGCGCTGGTGGGCTCGTCCGGCGTGATCCTCACCCGGATCATGTGCAAGGCGATGAACCGGTCGCTCTGGAACGTGGTCTTCGGCGCCTTCGGCGGAGCGGTGGCGGGCGGAGGCAAGTCGGCCGAGGGGCTCACCGTGCGCCAGGTGACCGCGGAGGACGCGGCGGTGCAGCTGGCATACGCACGGTTCGTGATCGTGGTGCCGGGGTACGGCCTCGCGGTGGCGCAGGCGCAGCACCAGGTCCGGGAGCTCGCCGACCTGATCGAGAAGCGGGGCGGGGAGGTCAAGTACGCCATCCACCCGGTGGCCGGGCGGATGCCGGGGCACATGAACGTGCTCCTGGCCGAGGCCAACGTGCCCTACGAGAAGCTGGTGGAGATGGAGGACATCAACCCCGAGTTCCCGCGGGCCGACGTGGTGCTGGTGGTCGGCGCCAACGACGTGGTGAACCCGGCGGCGCGGAACGACCCGGCGAGCCCGATTCACGGGATGCCGATCCTCGACGCGGACCGGGCCCAGAGCGTGATCGTCATGAAGCGTTCGATGAACACCGGCTTCGCCGGCATCGAGAACGAGTTGTTCTACCTGCCGAAGACGGCGATGCTCTTCGGAGACGCGAAGGCGTCCCTCGGGAAGCTCGTCACCGAGATGAAGGCCCTCTGACCGGAGCCCTGACCATGCGCCGCCTCGCCCTCGCCCTCACCGTGATCCTCGCTCCGCCGCTCGCGGCCGGCGCCGCAGCACAGGGGCCCTGCGGGGAGGCAATGAAGGCCCCCGCGGTGGGGAAGTGGGCCGAGTGGGAAATGGAGGGAACCGCACGGATGCGGGTCGCCATCGTCGGGAAGGAGCGCCGGGACGGCGAGGACTACCTGTGGATCGAGATGAACGTGAAGGGCGAGAAGGGCACCGTGGTGATGAAGTTCCTGGTGCCGAGGTATCCCTACCTGATGACGGAGGTGCAGGAAGTGGTCATGAAGCCCGAGGGGCGGCCGGCGATGAAGCTGCCCGCCTCGATGGTGCGGCAGATGGGATCGCAGATGACCGGCGGTGACCCCACCCGCGACTTCGCTCGGCGCTGCGCGGAAGCGAAGTCGCTGGGTCCGGAGCGGATCACCGTCCCGGCGGGCACCTTTGCGACCCACCACTGGCAGGACGCCGAGTCCGGGCACAGCGTGTGGGTCTCGGCGAGCGTCCCGTTCGGGATGGTGCAGTCGGAGGGCAAGGACGGGAAGAACCGCATGGTGCTCGTCGAGCACGGGACCGGGGCCACCACGGCGATCACCGAGGAGCCGATGGCGATGCCGGGGATGCCCTCGCGCTGATTCGCCGCGGAGGGCCGCGGAGGGCCGCGGAGGGCCGCTTGGACGGTTCACCACAGAGGCGCAGGGGACGCAGGGGAAGAAAGCAGAGAGGGACGGTGGGTCGCCCACCGTCCCTCTTCGTGCCATGGTCCTGCGTGCAGTTCTCCCTGTGTCTTCCGTCACTGGCCCGGTTGTCCCGCTCTGCGCCCCTGCGGTGAATGCAGTTCTTCGCGGCCCTCCGCGATGCCTCCGCGCCTCCGCGGTGAGTCAGCCCCGCGGGTCGCGCACGTCCCGGATGGTGGCGAGCCGCTCGATCTGCTCCTGCGCCTCGGCATAGTTCCGCAGGAACTCGTCCCGCCACGCCTCCGGCAGGTTGGCCCGGAACCAGTCGGCCGAAAGCAGTTCCGCGCCCGGGCCCCGGTGCGTGCCGGTCACGTCCGCCAGGAAGAACGTGGCGGCCCCCGCGTCCATCGAGTTCACCACCCGGCATTCGAAGGCGCACCAGTGATCGTCCAGCAGCGGCAGCCCGTGCTTCGTGAGGCGGTGGGCGACGCCCGCGAGCTTGTCCCCCTCCCGGCCGCTCCGGAAACCCAGCCGATGGACCAGGTCGAACTGTCCCCGGTGCAGGAGGTGGAGCACGAATCGCCCGCTGGCGGCCACCAGGGCGTGGCTCAGGTGCCAGCGGTGGATGTAGACCCCCAGCCGGGGAAACCTGGGGCTGATGGAGGCACGGATGGCGGAATCGAGGATCATCCCGTTGACCCGTCCCTCACCGGCCGATGTCAGCGCACAGAGGGGGGAGGCCAGCGTCCGCAACATTTCATAGGCGGGATTCGTTTCCATGATGCGCAATGTAACGGGGGGCAACAGTCGGACGGTCGAGGGGTTCGTCGGTCCGTCCGGGGGTGGTGCAGGGCGGGCCGGGCTGCGTCGTCTCCCCTCACTCGGGCATCCTCAAGGGTGACGGTAAGTCGCTCCGGGGCTTGAAATTGGATGTCTCGGGGAGGCGCTGGACTGCCCTTTCGGCAGGTATCTCCGGGTTGTTACTGATTTCGACCGCAAGTGCGGGAGCCGGAGCGACTTAGCTAACACCTTGATTTTTGAGCACTTACGTGATATTTTAACCCCCTTGGACTCGACCGGGGCCTCCGGGCCACCGATTGCATAGGGATGGGGGGACGGCGAGAAGGAGGGTTATCGTGGCAGTTCGTCCTCGGGCGAAGCGTCGGGCGTTGAAGCCGGCGCAGATCGCACGCGCCATTGATGAAGGTCGGGAGAGCCTCGACCTGTATCTGGATGAAATCAGTCGGGTTCCGCTCCTCTCGCGTGAGGAGGAGACGGAGCTGGCGCGCCGCGCGTTCCGTGGGGAAGTGGCGGCGCAGGAGAAGCTCGCCCGTCACAACGTCCGGTTCGTCGTGTCGGTCGCCAAGAAGTTCCAGAACCGCGGCGTGCCCCTGGTGGACCTCATCGGTGAGGGGAACCTCGGCCTGATGACCGCGGCCCGGAAGTTCGACCCGGATCGCGGCGTGAAGTTCATCTCCTATGCGGTGTGGTGGATCCGCCAGGCGGTGCAGGCGGCCATCGCGCGGCACGGGCGCCCGGTCCGGGTGCCGCTCAACCGCACCGCGGATCTCAGCCGGCTCGGCAAGACCACCACGCTCCTCAAGGAGCGGCTGGGGCGGATGCCGACCGTGGAGGAACTCGCCCGCGCCACCGGCCTGACGGTCGAGGCGGTGCGGAGCCTGTCCGCCCTGAACACCGAGGCGGTGCGGCTCGACCACCCCACGCGGGACGGCGATGGCAACGAACGGATGGAGCGGTTCGCGACCGGCGACCAGGAAGGCACCGACTCGCAGACCATCATGAACAGCCAGACCTCGGACATCGAGGCCGCACTGGCCACGCTCCCCCCGCGCGACGCCAAGGTGCTCCGGCTCTACTTCGGGCTGGACGATGGCCAGAGCCGCACGCTCGAGGAGATCGGCCGGATGATGGGAGTCACGCGCGAGCGGATCCGCCAGCTCCGCGACCGCGCCCTGCTGCGGCTGCGCGAGGGTGAGACCGGCGAGCGGTTGAAGGATCTGGTGGCTTGATCGCTGTTCGAAGGGCCGGGGAAGCTCCCCGGCCCTTCTCACTTCTCACTTCTCACTTCTCACTCTTGGCCGCGGCCGCGATGGCCCGGACCGCCCTCGCCGCGTCGTCGTCCCCCTCCGACCACCCCGCGTCCCAGTCGGGCTGCAGCCCAGCCACTTCGTCCATCCCGTCAGACCGGAGCCGTGCGCAGTCGGGCATGCGGACCTGGAGCCCGCTGTGCGGAAGCCGGAGGGGGATTCCCCCGTTCACGTCCCCGCAGCCCGCGCCGAGCGTCCGCGAGCCCCCGACGCTCGCGGCCCCGGCGTCGCGGAGCTGGGCGGCAAACCCCTCGGAAGCGGAGGCGGTCCCCCTGTCCACCAGGATCACGAGCGGCCCGTCCCACGCGCCCATTTCGCATCGGTCGCTCGCCGGCCAATGGAGCTCGTCAGCCGACTCGAGCCCTCCGGGGTGCTCGCCGATGCCAGCGCGCTGTCGAGCCGCGCGAGGGCACCCTCCACCAGGGACCGTGGCGGCGGCCGGTGATCCGCGCGCGCCGAGTCGCGGGCGAGGATTGCCCGACGATCCGCAAGCGGGCCCGCGCGATGCGGGTGCCGCACGCCGCTGGCGAGGATGCCCGGGATCGGCCGCTCCACGAGCTGGCGCGCCCTGCCGTCCAGCGGCACCAACCCCGCCTGGAACGGCCCCGCAACGACCTCGCGCCAGCCCGGCGCGCTGGGCAGCAGCGATGGACGATCCCGCGTACCGTACCCGGGCCTGGCGCAGCAATGCCCGTCGTGGCAATGCCCGTCGTGGAACGCGGGTCCGAACTCGACCAGCGCCCGACGCGCCACCCCCGCGTGCGAGGCGTGGCGGATGAGCGAATCGGTGCGGCGATGAAGAGGGCGAGCAGGATGAGGCGGCGGAGGAAGCGGAACATTGGTTCCCATCTGTGGGCGTTCCAGATTGGGACGTATCTCCGTGCCCCGAGGGTTGAAGGGGAGAGGGGAGAGGGGAGAGGGGAGAGGGGAGAGGGCCCTCTCCCCTCTCCCCTCTCCCCTACTCGGTGAACTCCCGCAGCACTCGCTGCAGGATCCCGCCGTGCCGGTAGTAGTCCAGCTCGACCGGCGAATTGAGCCGCACGACGGCCCGGAAGGACTTCCGCGAGCCATCCTCCGCCGTGGCGGTCACGTTCACCATGCCCCCCGGGGTGAGGCCCGAGGCGATGCCGGTGATGGTGAAGACCTCCCGGCCGGTGAGCCCCAGCGACGCGCGGTTCTGCCCCGGCTCGTAGGCGAGGGGGAGCACGCCCATCCCGACGAGGTTGCTGCGATGGATCCGTTCGTAGCTCTCGGCGATGACGGCCCTCACGCCGAGGAGGAGGGTGCCCTTCGCCGCCCAGTCGCGGCTCGATCCCGACCCGTATTCCTTGCCCGCGAGCACCACGAGCGGGGTGCCCTCCTGCTGGTAGCGCATCGCGGCATCGTAGATGGACACCACCTCGCCGCTCGTGAAGTGGAGGGTCCAGTTCCCCTCCTTCTCGGGGGTCAGCGCGTTCCTGATCCGGACGTTCCCGAAGGTGCCGCGCATCATCACCTCGTGGTTGCCGCGGCGCGAGCCGAACGTGTTCCAGTCCACCGACTCGACGCCATGCTCCCGGAGGTAGCGGGCCGCCGGCCCGTCCTTCGGGATGGCGCCGGCGGGCGAGATGTGGTCGGTGGTCACCGAGTCGCCCAGGACCACGAGCGCGCGGGCCTGCCGCACGTCGGTGAGGGCGGCCGGCTCGGGAGGGAGCCCCTCGAAGAAGGGCGGCTGGCGCACGTAGGTGGACGCGGGGTCCCAGGCGAAGCGGCTGCCGGTGGGCACCTCGAGCGCCTGCCAGGACTCGTCGCCGTCGAACACCGCCCCGTAGCGCTCGCGGAACATCCCGGGGCGGAGTGACCCGGCCATCGCGGCCTGGACCTCGTCGGGCGTCGGCCAGATCTCGCGGAGGTACACCGGCTGCCCGTCCGGGCCCGCCCCGACCGGCTCCCGCTCCAGGTCGATGTCCACCCGCCCCGCGAGCGCGAAGGCCACCACCAGCAGCGGCGAGGCCAGGTAGTTGGCCCGCACCAGCGGGTGGATGCGGGCCTCGAAGTTCCGGTTGCCCGACAGGACCGCCGCGGCCACCAGATGGTGGTCCTCGATCGCCCGGGCGAGGGGTGCGGCGAGGGGCCCGCTGTTGCCGATGCAGGTGGTGCAGCCGTAGCCGACGATGTCGAAGCCCAGCCGCTCGAGGTGGGGAAGGAGGCCGGAGGCCACGAGGTAGTCGGTCACGACTCGGCTGCCCGGGGCCATCGAGGTCTTCACCCAGGGACGCGAGGTGAGCCCCCGTTCCACCGCCTTCTTCGCGAGGAGCCCCGCGCCGATCATCACCGACGGGTTCGAGGTGTTGGTGCAGCTCGTGATCGCGGCAATCACGACGGAGCCGTCCCGCAGCACGAACTCCGCGCCATCCACTTCGCAGGGTGCGCCCTCGTCCACTGCGAGGGCGACCGCGGGGCTCGCGCCCCCCTCGCCGTTCCAGCGGGCCAGCGCCGCCTCGGCCGCGGCGCGCCGTTCCGGCGGCGCCTTGGTGCCCAGCAGTCCGGGCAGGCTGGTGACGAAGTTCCGCTTGAGCTCGGTGAGCGGCACGAGGTCCTGCGGTCGCCTCGGGCCGGCCAGGCTGGGCACGAGGCTCGCCAGGTCGAGCTCCAGGACGGCGCTGAACTCCGGCTCGGGCGTGCCGTCGTCCCGCCAGAGGCGGTTGACGCGGGCGTAGGCCTCGGCGCGCCGAACGACCGCCGGGTCGCGCCCGGTGCGCTCGAGGTACCGGATCGTCTCGGCGTCCACCGGGAAGAAGCCCATCGTGGCGCCGTACTCCGGCGACATGTTGCCGATCGTCGCGCGGTCCGCCAGGCCCAGGCTCGACAGGCCCGGGCCGAAGAACTCGACGAACTTGTCCACCACGCCGTGGGTGCGTAGCATCCGCGTGACGGCCAGCACCAGGTCGGTGGCCGTGGTGCCGATCGGCATCCGGCCGTGCAGCTTCACGCCCACCACGTCGGGGATCAGCATGAAGTAGGGCTGCCCCAGCATCACCGCCTCGGCCTCGATGCCCCCCACGCCCCAGCCGAGGACGCCGAGGCCGTTGATCATCGTGGTGTGGGAATCGGTGCCGACCAGGGTGTCGGGAAAGGTGGTGGGCAGGCCGAACTGCTCGCGCCGCTGCACCAGCGGGGAGAGGTACTCCAGGTTCACCTGGTGCACGATGCCGGTGCCGGGGGGCACCACCCGGAAATTGCGGAAGGCGCGCTGGGCGAACTTGAGGAGCTGGTAGCGCTCGCGGTTCCGGTGGAACTCGAGCTCCACGTTGAGCCGGGCCGCCTCGCCCGAACCGTAGTGGTCCACCTGCACCGAGTGGTCGATCACGAGGTCGCAGGGGACGATGGGGTTGATGCGGTCGGGATCGCCTCCCAGCTCGTCCATTGCGTCGCGCATCGCCGCGAGATCCACGACGCAGGGCACGCCGGTGAAGTCCTGCAGCACCACGCGGGCGGGGAAGAAGGGGATCTCCCCGCGCGCGGGATCCCGGGGCTTCCAGTCGGCGAGCGCGCGGACGTGCTGCTCGGTGACCACGCCCCGCCCGGCGTACCGGAGGGCGTTCTCGAGCAGGACCCGGATCGAGAACGGCAGCCGGTCGATGGACCGGGAGCCGTCGCGCTCCAGCGCGCCAAGCTGGTAGACGGTGCCCGGTTCGCCCGCGAGGTCGACCGTCGCGCGGGCACCGAAGGGATCAGGCTGGGAGGTGGTCATCGTGCGAATCCCGGAGGGGAACGAGTCATTGGCGGCAGGCAGGCAATCTAGCCGCATCGGGGTCAGCCTGCCGGGCCACCGGGCCGGGCCGCCCCGATGAGCCGTGCGCCCCTGCCCGTGGCGATCGAGCGACGGGACGACGGGATCCTGGTGACCTGGGACCGGGCGGGCCACGTGGCCCACTTCGCCGGCCGCGCCCTCCGGCTGGCCTGTCCCTGCGCCGCCTGCGTGGACGAGCTCTCCGGGCGCCCGCTCCTCGAGCCGACGAGGGTGCCCCCCGACGTGCGACCACTCCAGGTGGCGCTGGTCGGGGCCTACGCCCTCCGGGTGACCTGGAGCGACGGCCACGGGACCGGGCTCTACACCTTCGAGTGGCTCCGGCGGGCCTGCCCCTGTCCGCGCTGTGCCGGCCCGGGGGCGGCCGGAGTGGCGGAAGCTCCCCCCGGGGAGTAACATCGAGGCCGCCTCGCCCGCCTCCGGGCCGAGGGGGAGCCACGGACGAACCGCGTGATAGCCGGCAAGCGCTACTGGGTGATCATCTGGGTGGTGTTCCTCGTCGTGGGCGCGATCGGGCTCGCGGCGTCGGCGTATTGGGGCAGGCGTACCGGCTGGCGGAACCTGGACGAGGTGCTCCGGGCCCTCGGGACGGTGCTGGTGTCGGCGGGGATGATCCTGCTCCTCCAGCAGCTGGCCGGGGCCCTCGGGACGGTGCTGCTGATCTTCGCCCTCGCCTGCTTCGTCGGGGCCTTCGTCACCGGCCGCCGCATCGAGTAGCCGGGGGGAACCTGCCCGCGGGTCCCGCGTTAGAATTCACGACGGTGTGACTCCTCCTTCACCCCGCGGTCCGGAGCCGGAATGACGCGCCATCATCACAGCACCTGGCAGGAGGGGCTCGACGCGGGGATCATCGGCGGCCTCGTCGTGGCCGCGTGGTTCCTGGCCCTCGACCTGGTCGTGGGCCGGGTCTTCATGACGCCGAGCGTCCTGGGCCAGATCGTCCTGTTCGGGGAGGCGGAGCCGCAGCTCACCCCGCCGGTGTTCGGGGCGGTCCTGCTCTACACCGTGGTCCACTTCGTCCTCTTCGCCCTGCTCGGGATGGTCGTCGCCAAGCTGGTCCACCTCTCGGTGCGGAGCCCGTTCTGGCGCTACGGGCTGCTCGCACTCTTCGTGGTCTTCGAGTTCTCGTTCTACAGCCTCATGTTCCTCCTCTTTGCCGCCACCCGGGAGATCTTCCCGTTCTGGTCGGTGCTGACCGCCAACACCCTGGCCGCGATCGCGATGGGCATCTACTTCTGGCGCACCCACCCGGCGCTCCGGCGCTCGCTCGACCACGTCCCGCTGGGCGCGGCGCCGCCGAGGTGACCGCCGCCCGCCGACTGGCCGCGGCGTTCGCCGTGGCCGCACTTTCGTTCCCGCCCGTCCTCCTCCACGCCCAGGTCGCCCCGCCCGGCACGGGCGGCGCGGCCGCACTGGCCCGCCAGCTTGCGGGCCTGGGCACGACCAAGCGCGTGCTCGTCGTCGGCGCCCATCCCGACGACGAGGATACCAGCCTGCTCGCGGTTCTTTCGCTGGGCGAGGGGGCCGAGGCCGCCTACCTGTCGCTCACCCGCGGGGAGGGCGGGCAGAACCTCCTCGGCTCGGAGCTGGGCGAGGAACTCGGCATCCTGCGCACCGGGGAGCTCCTGGCCGCGCGGCGGACCGACGGGGCGCGCCAGTTCTTCAGCCGCGCCTACGACTACGGCTACTCGAAGCGGCTCGACGAGGCGCTGGAGCAGTGGCCGCGTGACAGCCTGCTCAAGGACGTGGTCCGGATCATCCGCCGGTTCCGCCCCCAGGTCCTGGTCTCGATCTTCCGCGGGTCCCCGCGGGACGGCCACGGCCAGCACCAGGCCGCAGGCTGGGCGGCGCACGAGGCCTTCACCGCTGCGGGCGACCCGGCCCGCTTTCCCGAACTCGCGTCGGAGGAAGGGCTGGCGGCGTTCACGCCGGCGCGGCTGTACGAGTCGGCCCGCTTCGACAGTACGGCCACCACGGACGTGCTCGAGGCGGGCGTGCTCGACCCGGTCGAGGGGCAGTCGTACCACCAGATCGCCATGCGCAGCCGGAGCCTCCACCGTTCCCAGGACATGGGGCAGCTCCAGCGGATGGGTCCGGCGCCGGTGCGCCTGCGCCTGGTCACTGACCGGACCGGGCGGGGTGGGGGGCTCTTTGCCGGGGTGGACACGCTGCTGACCGGAGCGCTCGGCGCGGAGCGGGCGCGGCGGCTCGCGCGAACCGCCGGCGAGCTCCGCGGCCTGGGCCCCGACGCCGTCGAGGCGGCCCTGCCGCTGCTGGACAGCGCGTGGGAACTGCTGGCCGGCGCGCGGGGCGTCGAGGTCACCGACCAGCGCACCCGGCTGGCCGAGGTCGAGCGGATCCATCGCCGGCTGCTGGTGGATGCGGTGTCGGATCGGGCGGAGGTGGTGCCCGGCTCGACGGCGGACCTCACGCTGACGGCGTGGAATGCCGGGCCGGAGCCGGCGTCGCTCCGGTTCGAGCTCGCGTCCGGGGCGGGGTGGCCCCTCCCCCGGCCGGAAGCCGGATGCGAGCCGCTGGCGCCGGGCGCGATCCGGACGGTGCACGTCCGGATCCCGATACCGGCCGACGCAGCGCCGGCCGACCCGTACTACCTGCGGGCTCCAAGGCGCGGCGGCATGTACGACTGGACCGACACGCCCCCGGCGCTGCGGGGCCTTCCGTTCGAACCGTACGCGGTGTCGGCGCGCCTCGTCCTCTGCGGGGGGGCGACGCCGCGGGTGCTCGCTGAGCGCCCCGTCACGTTCCGGGAGAACGACCAGGCCATCGGTGAGGTGCGGCGCCCGTTTCTCGTCCTTCCGCGCGTGAGCGTGGCGGTCGAGCCGCGGGTCGCGCTCTGGCCGAGGCAGGAGCGGGCGGCGCGGCGTTTCACCGTGACCCTCCGGCAGGCCGGCACCGCACCCACGCGCGGGACGGTGGCGCTGGAACTGCCGGCGGGCTGGGAGGGCGGCGAAGGCCGTCCCTTCGAGCTGGGCGAGGCCGGGAGCACCGCCAGCTTCGGGTTCGACGTCCGCCCGCTGCGCGAAGCCCCGCTGGGCAGCCTCGAGATCCGCGCCGTGGCCACCGGCGACGACGGGACCCGCTGGGCGACGGCCGTCCGGGTCGTGGACTATCCCCACGTCGAGCCCCGGGCGCACGTGGCGCCGGCCACGGCGTCGGGGATGGTGGCCGACCTCCGCCTGCCCTCGAAGCGGCGCATCGGTTACGTGCGCGGCGCCGCCGACCGCGTGCCGGAGGCACTCGCGGCCGTCGGGTTGCCGGTCGAGCTGCTCGACAGGGAAGCGCTGGCCCGCGGCGACCTCGGCCGGTTCGACGCGATCGTCGTCGGCCCCCGCGCCTACGAGGTGGACAGCGCCCTCGTGCGGCACGGCGCCCGCCTGGTGGAGTACGCCCGCGCCGGCGGCCTGGTGCTGGTGCAGTACCAGCAGCAGGCGTTCTTCCAGGGGGGCTTCGCGCCGTTCGCGCTCACCGCCGCGGTGGCCTCGCGCGAACGGGGCCGGCCGGCGTTCCCTTCGTATCCCCGGGTGGCCGACGAGACCGCCCCGGTGCGCGTCCTCGACCCGGCCCATCCCGCCTTCGGCCGGCCGAACCGGATCGACGCCGCGGACTGGGCCGGGTGGGTGCAGGAGCGCGGGCTCTATTTCGCGCCCGGCTGGGATCCGGCGTGGACGCCGCTGCTGGAGTTGGCCGACCCGGGCGAGCCCGCCCAACGCGGAGGACTGCTGGTGGCCCGGGTGGGGGAGGGCAGGTGGATCTATACCGGGCTCAGCTTCTTCCGGGAACTCCCGGCAGGGGTGCCGGGCGCGTTCAGGCTGTTCCTCAACCTCCTCTCGCTCAACGACAGTGAGAGGTGAGACGTGAGGGGTGAGCGGGGAGCGGGGAGCGGGGGGCGGGTGCTGATCACCGCGGCGGTCGCCCTCACGGTCGGGGCATGCGGGGGCGGGCGGACGCCGGTGGTCGCCTACTCCCCGCACGGCGGCACTCAGCTCGCCCTGCTGGAGGAGGCGTTCGAGCGGGCCAATCCCGACCTCGACCTCCAGTGGCTCGACATGGGAAGCCAGGACGTGATCGAGCGGCTCCGGTTCGAGAAGGCGAACCCGCAGGCCGACGTCTGGTTCGGCGGGCCGTCGACCATCTTCGATCGCGGGGTGGCCGACTCGCTGCTGCAACCCTACCGACCGGCCTGGGCGGACGCGGTGGCGCACGCGGCGCACGGGGCGGGGGACCGGTGGTTCTCGCTCTACCGGACCCCGGCCGTGATCGTCTACAACGCCGCCGCGGTCCCGGCGGACTCCGCGCCCCGCGACTGGGACGACATCCTCGACCCGCGCTGGACCGACCGGGTGCTCATCCGCGATCCCTTGGCGAGCGGGACGATGCGCGCGATCTGGGGGTTCATCATCCAGCGCGAGGCGCGGGCGCCGGGCGACACCGCCGGCGGGATGGCGTGGCTCCGCCGGCTCGACGCCCAGACCCGGACCTACGCCCTCAACCCGGCGATCCTCAACGAGAAGCTGGCCCGCCAGGAGGGGCTGGTGACGCTCTGGGACCTGCCCGACGTCCGGATCAGCATCGGCAAGGGCCTCCCGTTCGGCTACCGGTTCCCGGCCAGCGGCACCATCGTGATCGACGACGGCATCGGGCTGGTGCGGGGGGCGCCGCACCCCGAGGCCGGCAAGCGCTTCATCAACTGGGTCGGGGGGCAGGAGGCCGTGCTGCTCGCGACGCGACACGTCTTCCGGCTCCCCGCCCGGCGGGACCTGCCGACCGACTCGGTGCCGGCGTGGGTGACGGAGACGGAGCGGGAGATGAAGGTGGCTCCGATGGACTGGGAGCGGCTCTCCCGCGAGGGGAGCGACTGGATGGCCTGGTGGGACCGTCACGTCCGGGGGAGCGGGCGCCGCACCCCGTGAGCGCCGCGCCCTTCCTCGTCGTCGAGGGCCTGGAGAAACGCTTCGGCGACCTCGCCGCGGTGCGGGGCGTGGGCTTCACCCTCGCCCGGGGTGAGGTCCTGGCGGTCCTCGGCCCCTCCGGCAGCGGCAAGACGACCACGCTCCGCCTCCTCGGCGGGTTCGAGGCTCCTGACGCGGGAAGGATCGCGGTGGACGGCGCCGACCTCACCCGGCTGCCGCCGGCGGCGCGCCAGTTCGGGGTGGTCTTCCAGCACTACGCGCTCTTTCCGCACCTCGACGTCGGGGCGAATGTCGGCTTCGGGCTGGAGAGCCGCGGCTTGGGGGCGGCGGCGAGGGCGAGGCCGGTGGCGGAGGCGCTCGCCCTCGTCGACCTGGCGGGTTTCGAGCGGCGGCGGATCGGGGAGCTGAGCGGCGGGCAGCAGCAGCGCGTCGCGCTCGCGCGCGCCCTGGTGATCGAGCCCCGCATTCTCCTGCTCGACGAGCCGCTCTCCAACCTCGATCCCTCGCTGCGCGAACGCACCCGGCGCGAGCTTCGCGCTCTCATCCGCCGCACCGCGATCACCACCGTGCTGGTCACGCACGAACAGGATGACGCCTTCGACCTGGCCGACCGGGTGGCGGTGCTCGAGGACGGCCGGGTGGCGCAGGTGGGGACCGCCGACGACCTCTATCGCCGTCCGGCGACGCCGTTCGTGGCCGGGTTCATCGGACGGAGCACCTCGCTGCAGGGTGAGGTCGTGCCGGACGGCGCGCTGCGCGCCGGCGGGGGTGCCATCCCCGCCCCGCGCGGCGCCGCACCGGGTCCCGTCCGGGTCGTGGCGCGCCCGGAGGCGTTCCGGCCGGCCGCCCCGGGGGAGGCGGCACTCGAGGGGACGGTGGACGCGCGGCGGTTCGGCGGCGCGATGGCCACCTACGTGCTGACGCTGCCCACCGGGGAGACGCTGGAGCTCCAGGCGGCGCCGGGCACGTGGCAGGTGGGGGAACGGGTGCGCGTGGCGCCCACCGGGGAAGGCCTGCACCTCTTCCCCGGGGGACTGCCGTGACGCGGCGGGAGGGTGCGGGGTGGGCGCTGGCGCTCCTCCTCGCCTGGCTCGTGGCCTACCCGCTCGTGCTGGTGCTCGTCGGCGCCGTGCGCGATGCCGCCGGCTGGACCCTCGGACCGATCCGGCGCTTCGGCGTGGAACGGCAGGAATGGGAGGCGCTCCGCGGCAGCCTTGGGATCTCGTTCGCGAGCGTGGCGCTCGCGGCCGCCGTCGGCGTCCCGCTGGCCTTCCTTTTCGGACGCCGGGAGTTTCCCGGCCGCCGGCTCCTCGCCGGCCTGGTGGCGCTCCCGGCGGTGCTCCCGCCCCTGGTGGGCGTGCTCGCCTTCCTCTTTCTCTTCGGCGAGCGCGGCTTCGTCGCGCACCTCGTCACCGCGGTCACCGGGGCGGCGGAGGCGCCCTGGCGCCTGGAGGGGGCGGGCGCGATCCTGCTGGTGCACGCCTACTCGATGTACGTGTACTTCTACCTCTTCACGCTGGCAGGGCTCGCGGGACTGGACGGCGCGCAGCTCGACGCCGCGGCGAGCCTCGGCGCCTCCCGCGGGCGGATCCTCCGGCGGATCGTCTTCCCGGCGCTGCGGCCGGCGCTGGCCGGGGCCGCGCTGCTCACCTTCATGACCTCCCTCGGGTCGTTCAGCGCGCCGTACCTCTTCGGGGGTGGGTTCCGGGTGATGACCACGCAGATCGTGAGCACCCGGCTCAACGGCGACGAGGCGCTCGCGATGGTCCAGACCCTCGCGCTCACCGTGGCGGCCCTGGTGGCCCTGGCGGCCTTCCGCCGGCTGGAGGGGGGCGACGTGGCGCGGGGCGGCAGCAAGGGCGCGGCGCCGGCCCGCGCAACGGTGCCGGCCGGCTGGCGACGCGCGGCGCTGGCGACGGGCGCGTGGCTCGTCGGCCTCGTGATGCTGCTGCCGCCCCTCACCCTCCTGCTGGTCTCGTTCGTGCCCGCCGGCACCTGGACCGTCGAGCCCCTTCCGCCGGCCTACTCGGTGGACAACTACACCGCGCTCGTGCGCGAACCGGAGCGGCTCCGCCCGCTGCTCAACAGCCTCTGGATGGCGGGCGCCGCCACCCTCGCGTCGGTGGTGCTGGCGGTGGCTGCCGGCCACCTCGCGGTGCGCCGCCGGGTGTCGGCCGGCCGGCTGATCGAGGGGCTGGTTGCCCTGCCGTGGGCGGTGCCGGGCACCGTGTTCGCGATCGCGCTGGCCACCGCCTTCGGCGTCCACGCGCCGTGGGCAGGCCGGGTGGTCCTCGTCGGCACGCTCTGGATCCTCCCGCTCGCCTACCTGGTCCGGAACCTGCCCATCACGGCGCGGTCGGTCCTGGCCGGCTACCGCGGCCTCGACCCCGCGCACGAGGAATCCGCGGCGAGCCTCGGCGCGTCGCGCTGGCGCACCCTCCGCCGGGTGACGCTCCCGCTCCTCCGCCCCGCCATCGCCGCGGGGGCCGCGCTGGCCTTCGCCACGGCGCTCGGGGACTTCGTCACCTCGGTGCTGCTCTACACCTACCGGACGCGCCCGATCTCGATGGAGATCCTCGGCAGCCTGCGCCAGGCCGACGTGGGCGTCGCCGCGGCCTACGGCGTGGCCCTGATGCTGGTGAGCGCGCTGGCCTTCCGCCTCGGTGCGGAGCGGAGCACCGCCGGATGACGGCGGCGCCCGGCGCACCCATCGAGTTCCGGCGGCTGGCGGTGCTGATCGCCGCCAACTTCGTGGACATGCTCGGGTTCGCGATGGTGCTGCCGCTGCTTCCGTTCTACGCGCTCGACTTGCGGGCCACGCCGGTGATGATCGGGTGGATCATCGCGTCGTACTCGATCGCGCAACTGGCAGCCGCGCCGGTCTGGGGCCGGTTCTCGGACCACTACGGCCGGCGGCCGGCGCTGCTCATCGGCCTGCTCGGCTCGGCGATGGCCTTCCTCATCTTCGGCCTGGCGCACTCGATCTGGATGCTGTTCCTGTCCCGGATCGTCCAGGGCGCGAGCGGCGGGACCACCGGCGTGGCGCAGGCGTACGTGGCCGACACCGTGCGCCCCGGGGACCGTGCCCGGGCGCTGGGCTGGCTCTCCGCGGCCACCTCCGCCGGCATCATGATCGGGCCCGCCGTCGGTTCGCTGGCCGCGCACTGGGGGCAGGCGGCCCCCGGCTTCGTGGCCGCCGGGCTCTGCCTGCTGAATGTCGGCTTCGCCTGGCGGCTGCTGCCGGAATCGCGCCAGCCGGGCGCGGAGCCGCCGGAGCGCCGGCCGGTGTGGCACGGCGCCTGGCAGGTGGTGCGTCAGCCCGGGCTCCCGGTGTCCCGCCTCACCTGGATCTACGGCGCGGGGATGCTCGCCTTCGCCGGCCTCAATTCGGTCTTCGCCCTCTTCCTCGAGGCCGAGCACGGGGTGACGGCCAGGACCATCGGCTACTTCTACGCCTTCATCGGCGGGTTGTCGATGGTGATGCGGCTGCTCCTCCTCGGCCCCGTCGTGGACCGGGTGGGCGAGCAGTGGGCCATGCGGCTGGGCGCCGCCTCCCTCGCGCTGGGGATGCTGCTCTACCCCATCGCCGGGAGCGTGGCAGCGCTCGTGGCGGTCATGCCCCTCGTCCCCATCGGGACGGCGCTGCTCTTTCCCGCCACCACCGCGCTGATGTCGCGGCACTCCGACCACCGGGAGCTGGGCACCGTGATGGGCACGGCGCAGACCTTCGCCGGCGTGGCGCGAGTGATCGCCCCGCTCGCGGCGACGGTCGCCTTCCAGCGGCTGGGGCACGGCGCGCCCTTCTGGCTTGCGGCCCTGGTGGTGTTCCTCGTGAGCCTGCTCGCCTCCCGGCTCCGGCGGGCGGGCGACCCCGCCGCCTGACCGATCGTCTCCCCGACGCCGTGACCCGACTGCCCGACCTGCCCGAGAGCGCCGAGGCGTTCGCCGACGCCACCTGGGACGATCTCGCCCCACGCTTCCAGGCCCTCGCCGACGCGCCGCTGGACGCCGCGGGGGCCGGGGCCTGGCTCGGGGCCTGGTCCAGGCTCGCGGCGCTGGTGTACGAGGCGGCCGCCAGCGCGATGATCGCCTACACCGCGGACACGGCGGACGAGCGGAAGCGCGCGGCGCACCTCCGCTTCTCGACCGGGATCCTGCCGAAGCTGGAGGAGCGCGAAGCGGAGCTCGCCCGCCGCCTGGTGGACCTGGGCTGGTCCCGCCCCGACCTCGAGACGACCATCCGCCGCTTCCGCACCAGCGTGGAGATCTTCCGGGAGGCGAACGTTCCCCGGCTGGCCGAACTCGAGGGGCTCGCCGCGGAGTACCAGCGCATCACCGGCGCGATGCTCGCGGAATGGGAAGGGGAGCGGGTCCCGCTGCCGCGGCTCCTCCCCCATCTTCGAAGCCCCGATCGGGCGGTCCGGGAGCGGGCGTTCCGCGGCATCGGCGCGCCGTACCGGGACCAGCGCCCCGCGCTGGCCGCCCTGTTCGACCGGATGTACCACCTGCGCCAGGCGGTGGCGCGGGAGGCGGGATTCGCCGACTTCCAGGGCTTCAGCTTCCGGGCGAAGCACCGCTACGACTACGGCCCCGACGACTGCCGGCGCTTCCACGAGGCGGTGGAGGCGGCGGTCGTCCCGGCCGCGCGCCGCATGCTCGAGCGGCGGCGCGAGCGGCTCGGGATCGACCGGGTCCGGCCGTGGGACCTCCAGGTGGACCCGGCGGGCCGGGAGCCGGTACGGGCCTTCGGCTCGGCCGCCGAGTTCGAGGCCAGGGCGGAGCGCGTGTTCGCGGCGGTGGACCCGGTCTTCGGCCGGCAGTTCGGGATCATGCGCGCCGAGCGGTTGCTGGACCTCGAGAGCCGGGCGAACAAGGCGCCGGGCGGCTACTGCGAGACGCTGCCGGTGCGGGGCCGGCCCTACGTGCACATGAACGCCGTGGGGCTGCTCGAGGACGTGATGACGCTCCTCCACGAGGCGGGGCACTGCTTCCACTCATTCGCGGCGCACCCGCTGCCGGTGCTCTGGCAGCGCCACCCCGGGGCCGAAGCGGCCGAGCTGGCCTCGATGTCCATGGAGCTGCTCGCGCTGCCGTTCGTCGCCGACCCGGGCGGGTTCGTCTCCCCGGCGGAGCTGGCCCGCGCGTGGGCGGAGCACCTCGAGGACATCCTCCTCACCCTCGCGCACATCGCCTCCGTGGACGCCTTCCAGTCGTGGATCTACACCAGCGGGGAGGGGAGTGACGCCGAGGCGCGGGATGCCGCCTGGCTGGCCATCCGCGCCCGGTTCGAGACCGGGGTGGATTGGGAGGGGCTCGAGGCCGACCGGGTGGCGAGGTGGTACCGGCAGCTTCACGTCTTCCTCTACCCGTTCTATTACATCGAGTACGGCATCGCGCAGCTCGGCGCGCTGCAGGTCTTCCGCAATGCCCTGGCCGACCGGCCGGCCGCGGTGGCGGCCTACCGGCGTGCCCTGGCGCTCGGGGCGACGGCGCCGCTCCCCGAGATCTATCGCGCGGCCGGGGCGCGGCTGGCCTTCGACGCCGGGACGATGGGGGAGCTGGTGGGGCTCGTCGAGGAGCGCCTGGCGGCGGCCGAATCGGCCTGACCCGTTGCCACGGCGGGGGGAAGGGGCGAGATTGTCCTGCGACCATTCCCCGGCCGGAGCGCCGGGCAGGCGAACCGACCCAGGGAGTCAGCACGGATGGCGAAGGAAGAGGGCATCGAGATGGAGGGGGTGGTGACGGAAGTCCTCCCCGACCGGAATTACCGGGTTCTCCTCGACAACGGGCACCAGATCCTCGCCTACGCGGCGGGGAAGATGAGCAAGTTCAAGATCCGGGTGCTCGAGGGAGACCGGGTGACCGTGGTGCTCTCGCCCTACGACCTGACCCGCGGCCGGGTGACCTACCGCCACAAGTAGGGCCGCTCCCCGCGGTGCCCCGCACCGAGGCATGCGGAACGGCCCGCTCCCCCCTGGGGGAGCGGGCCGTTCGACGTTCGGGGACCAGCCGGATTACGCCTTGGTGACGTTCTCGGCCGCGGGGCCCTTGGCGCCCTGGACCAGGTCGAACTCGACCTTGTCCCCCTCGGCGAGGGTGCGGAAGCCGTCCGCCTTGATGGCGGTGTGGTGGACGAAGCAGTCCTTGCCACCGTTCTCGGGCGTGATGAAACCGAAGCCCTTGGCGTCATTGAACCACTTCACCGTGCCGGTCATGCGAGCCATTGCAGCCTTCTCCATCGAGTTGATGAACGTCGGGGTCCGGCAGGGCCGCACCAACCGACTTCCCAGCGCGGGCCCGTCCCGCCGGGAGACCAGAAAAAACCCGGGCGCTCGCCCGGGTCTCCTGGTCCGCTGGGCCGTGCCGACCGGGCATCGTGCCCGGCCGGACGGGCTGTAAATGTGGGCATCGGCGCGCCGGAGTCAAGAGGGCGGGGGTCAGCCCCCCCGCCACCAGCCCCCGGAGACCCGGTCCCACTCTCCGCTCGGCCCCCGGCGAAGGTTCCGGCTCACGGCGCGATGGAGCGCCTGGAGGAACTCCGCGGCCGACGGGAAGCGGAGCTCCACCTCGGCCTGCAGGGCCCGCTCGAGCACTTCCACCAGCTCCTCCGGCAGGTCGGGTCGCTCCCGGCGGAGCGCGGGGAGCTGGTTCGTGGTCTGCCGCGCGAGCACCTGCTCGGGAGTGGTTCCGGGGAAGGGGGAGGTGCCGAGCAGGGCGTAGACCGCCACCGCCGCCAGGCTGTAGAGGTCGCTCCGCTGGTCCACTCGCTCGCCCAGGAGCTGCTCCGGGCTGGCGAATTGCGGGGTGCCGCTCTGGCTGGTGGCGCCGCCGAACCGACCGGCCACGCCCCGGAGCGCGAGCGCGAGGCCGAAGTCGGTGATGCGCACGCTGCCGTTCGGCTCGACCAGCACGTTCTCGGGCTTGAGGTCGCGGTGCACGAGGCCGGAGCCGTGCGCGTGCGCGAGCGCGGAGAGCCCTTCGCGCAGCAGGCGCACCACGCGATCCACCGGCTGGGGTCCCTCGCGCTCCACCACCCCGGCGAGGCTGGGCCCGTCCACCAGCTCCATCGTGTACCAGAGCAGCCCGGAGCGCCCGGCGATGTCGTAGATGCTGACGATGTTCGGGTGGCTCAGCCGCGCGGCGAGCTGCGCCTCGCGCCGGAAGCGCTCGACGACGGCCGGATCGGCGGTGAACATCGGGTGCAGCACCTTCAGGGCCACCTCGCGCTCGAGGTGGAGGTCGCGGACCCGGTAGACGCGGCCGAAGCCGCCGGATCCCAGGCTGCCGAGGAGCTCGTAGTCGTCGCCGAGCGCCCGGCGCAGCCGCTTCTCCCAGGTGCCGGTGTCCTCGGTCAGGGCGCGGGTGACCCCGGTGTCCGTGGGGCTCACCGCCTGCGACTCGAACATCCCGGCGTCGGAGGCGAAATCCTCGTACATCTCCGCCGCGGTGAGGTAGCGCTCCTCCGGGTCGGGCTCGAGCGCGCGGAGCAGCACGCGCTCGATCGCCTTCGGGCAGGCGGGACGCAACTTCGTCGGTGGCTGGAGCTCCGCATGGTCGAGCGGCGGCTCCTGCCCCGTGACGGCGAAGTAGAGGATGGCGCCCGCCGTGAAGATGTCGCTGGCGGGGTCACCCGGCTGGCCGGCGCGGACTTCCGGGGCCATGTAGGCCAGGCCGGAGGGGACCTCCCCGGGCGGGATCGCGGGGAGGGTGTGGCTCCCGTAGCGGAGGTCCGTGATGGTGCCCCGGCCGGCCAGGTTGACCACCAGCGACGCCGGCACGATGCGCCGCAGGAACATCCCCCGGTTGTGGGCGTGCTCCAGCGCGCCGAGCAGGTCCCGGACAAGGGTGTGCACCGACGGGATCGGCCGGGGGCCGCGGGCGTTGGCGGCGTCGAGCCCCTCGCCCTCCACCCAGTTCCCCGTGCGGTACGCCATCTCCTCGATGACGCCCAGCTCGTAGACATGGCGGATGGCGGGATGGTCGAGCTGGGCCAGCGCCTCGCTCTCGCGCAGGAACCAGCCGCGGGCCACGGCGTCGGAGTAGAAATTGGCCCGGAGCGCCACCCGGCGCTTGAGGGCCAGGTCCCAGGCGAGGAAGAGCACCCGCTCGGTGGAAATCGCGACCAGGCTGTCGAGGCGGAAGCGGTCGCCCAGCAGGGCGGTCACCCGCTCGTAGGCCTCGCTGGCCTGGCCTGGAGTTGCGGGGTGGGGTCCGGTCACGGTCAGCGCGGCCGCCGCCTCCGCTCCACGCGCGCGGCCTGGCCGCAGGAGGCGGTGCTGCAGAAGCGGCGGGCGTGCCCCGGGGTGCGGTCGAGAAAGAACAGGTCGCACTCGGCGCCGGCGCACTCGCGCACCGCCGCCTGCGGGTCGGAAAGCGTGGTGGCGGCCGACCAGGCCACCGCCTCCAGCGCCCGGAGCGGCCCGTCCGGCGCGAGGCGGAGCACCCACCGTCCCGCGCTCCGGGTGAGCTGGGCCCGCCCCGGCAGGCGTCCCAGCGCGCGGTTGAGGGCGTCCACGCTCGCGGCCGGCGGCCGGCGGCCGGCCGCGAGCGACGCCGCGAGGCCGGTCAGGCGCTCGCGCACGTCCAGCACTTCCTGGAAGGACACCGCTTCGGCGTCCGAGACGAGCTTCTCCGACTTGGTCCAGCGATGGTAATCGGCGGGGGCCTGGAGCCGGTCCGCGCGGTCGTGGGTCCGGCTGCGCGCGGTGTTGACGAGGTCGAGCCAGAGGGCGTCGCCCAGCAGGATGAACTCCGGGTCGGGCATCGGGTCAGGCGGGGTCCGCCACCTCGGCCGCGTTCCGTCCGCCGCGCTTGGCCTTGTACAGGGCGGTGTCGGCGGCGGCGAGCAGGCTCGACACGGTGCGGCCATGGCGCGGGGCCTCGGCGATGCCCAGGCTGGCCGACTGCACGCCCGGCTCCTGGAACTGGGCCGCGCGCTCGGCCAGCGCGCGCTGGAGGCGCTGCACGAACGTCATCGCCTCCTCGCTGCTGGTCCAGGGGAGGATGACCAGGAACTCGTCGCCGCCCAGCCGCCCGACCACGTCCAGCGAGCGGCACTGCTGCCGGAGGAGCGCGGCGATTTCCGCCAGCGTGCGGTCGCCCGCGGCGTGGCCCATGGTGTCGTTCACGTCCTTGAACCGGTCCAGGTCGATCAGGATGATCGTGGTCTTCAGCTGGTGCCGCGTGGCGCGGGAGAGTTCGGCCTGCAGCCGCTCCTCGATGGCCCGCCGGTTGAGCAGGCCGGTGAGCTGGTCGGTCGTGGCCGCGCTGTGCAGCTGCTCCACCAGCTCCGAGTTCTTGAGCGCGATGGCGGCGGCGAACGAGAGGGTGCCGGCGAGCTCGTGCTCCGCCCGGCCGTACGCCTTCCCGCTGATCCGCGGTCCGAGCGCCATGAGTGCCATCCGCTCGGCCCCGGCGTCGATCGGCACCAGCAGCTCGGTGCCCTCCGGCACGAGTTCGGCGATGGCCACGTCCTCGCAGGAGCTGACCGCGCTGCCGGGCGGCAGGGCGGCGTCGAGGCGCGGCTGCGGGATCGGCGCCGGCGTCCCCCGGTCGCGGAGCGCGCGATACACCTTGGCGCGGTACTCGCTTTCCCCGCCGCCGGTTCGGTAGAGCGCCGCCCACCAGGCGAAGAACACCTCGGCCATGAAGTCGAGGATGAGCTGCTCGGTCTCCTCCGACGAGTGCACCGACGAGAGGAGGCGCGCCACCTGTCGGAGGGCCCGGAGCTGGAACGCCGCGTCGTCGAGGGCGCTCTGCCGCTCGAGCAGCACGCTCCGCAGCTCGAGCACGACGGAGAGGCCGAGGGCGAGGGGCAGTGCCACCCGGCGCAGCTCGGGCGCGATGCCCGGCTCGGCGAGGATCGCGACCTCGGTCTCGCCGCTGGCGAGCTTCGCGACTTCCTCGGCCCGGTCGAAGCCCTCCGCGGCGCCCACCCGGGGGAGCTGGACGGACGGGCCGGTGATCCGCAGCCAGATGCGCTGGGTCCCGAAGCGGCGAACGAGGGCGTCGCGGCAGCGCTCGAACAGCTCCGCCTCGGTGCGGGAGAGCCGGCAGGCCGCAGCGAAGGCGCTGGGCAGCGTGGAGATGGTGGGACCCGCGGGGAGGAGGGTCATCCTGAATAATATCAAGGGCTTCCGGTGTCGAACAGGGCCGGCTCAGCCCTCCGCGCGGGACAGCGACCGGACCAGGGCCGCTCCCAGCCTCCGCAGGTCCCGGATGAGGTCGTTGCGGCTCGCCGCGGCACCCCGCTCGAAGGCCTCGGCGAGCTGGACGTACCAGTCGAGCGCCACCTCCCGCCCCAGCGGCAGGGCGTCGGTGTACTCGGGGCCCAGGCGGCGCGCGGTCGCCACCCAGATCCCGCAGGAGTGCACCGCCTCCCCGAGCATCACCAGCGGTACGCGCCCCGCCTCCGCGGCGGCCAGCCCTGGCGCGCGGCGCCGCACCTCGGACCCGCCGATGCCCACCGCCCAACCCAGGGGGAGCGGGGCCAGGGCGCGAAGCAATTCCCCGACCTCGGGCCCGAACTTCGCCGGGATCCGGTCGAGCTGGCCCACGGGCCCCTCCACGGCGGGCCGGAGGATCGTGGCCACGAGCGTCGCCTCATCCGCGCCGTGGCTCGCCAGCAGCAGCGCCACTCCGGCGCCCGCCAGGCCGGGAGAACTCGGCAGCACGCGATCGGTGGCGCGGTGCGAGGGGACGTGCTTCGCCGCGAAGGCGAGGGCGTGCTGGATGCGGTCACTGTACCCGGCGATGTCCATGGGCTGGTCCGGAACGGTCAGGGCAGGCCGACGAGCTTGTGCGTCTGGAGGCTGAGCCGCCAGCGCGGGTGCGCCAGGCAGTAGGCGATGGCCGCCCGCGTATTGGCCTCGCGCTCCGGCCCGTCCATCGGCTGGAGGAAGAAATGCCGGAACGCGAGGCCCTCGAACTTCCCGGGCGGCGCGTCGGCCTGGGGATAGACCAGCTTGAGCTCGTCGCCACCCCGGAGCGCCAGCGATGCTTCCGCCTTCGGGCTCACGCAGATCCAGTCGAGGCCGGGTGGAGGGGCCTGCGTTCCGTTGGTCTCGACCGCCACCTCGAAGCCCTGCACGTGGAGTGCCTCCACCAGCGGCCCGTCGAGCTGCAGCAACGGCTCGCCGCCGGTGCAGACCACGAGGGCGCGCCGCGGACCGCCGAGGCCGCCGAACCGCTCGGCCCGGCGGGTGGTCTCGCCGCCGTCCCACACCTCGCCCGCGTGCTGGGCGAGCGCCTCGGCCGTCAGGAACCTGCCGCCGCCCGGGCCGTCGGTGCCGACGAACTCGGTGTCACAGAACCGGCAGACCGCCGAGGCCCGGTCCTGCTCCCGGCCGGTCCACAGGTTGCAGCCCGCGAAGCGACAGAAGACCGCCGGCCGGCCCGCCTGGGCGCCCTCGCCCTGGAGGGTGTAGAAGACTTCCTTGACCGCGTAGGGCATGGCTGAAAGGTAAGTGGGTCCGGCTACCCGACCGTCTTACCCGAATACGGCGCCGGATCCGCGAGCCCGAGCTGGGCGAAGGCCCGCAGCCGGAGGACGCACGCGTCGCACCGCCCGCAGGCGGCGCCGTCGGCATCGGGATCGTAGCAGGTCCGCGTCAGGCCGAAGTCCACGCCGAGTTCGCGCCCGCGCACGATGATCTCCGCCTTCGAGAGCCGGAGGAGCGGCGCGTGGATCCTGAGGCCGCCCTGCTCGACGCCGATGCGCGTGGCGAGGTTCGCCATCCGCTCGAATGCCTCGAGGAACTCCGGCCGGCAATCGGGGTAGCCGCTGTAGTCGAGCGCGTTGACGCCGATGAAGATGTCGCGCGCGGGGAGGACCTCGGCCCACGCCAGGGCGTAGGCCAGGAACAGGGTGTTGCGCGCGGGCACGTAGGTCGTGGGGATGCCGTGCCCGATCTCGGCAGCGGCGCGGTCCTTCGGCACCGGAATGTCCGCCGTGAGCGCGGAGCCCCCGAAGGCGCGGAGGTCCACGTCCACCACCCGGTGGGAGGCGGCGCCCAGCGCGGTGGCCACCCGCCGCGCCGCCTCCAGCTCGACGAAGTGCCGCTGGCCGTACCGGAAGCTCAGGGCGTGCCGCTGGAAGCCCTCCACCCCCGCGATCGCGAGCGCGGTGGCGGAATCCATTCCGCCGGAGAGCAGGACGATCGCGGGACGCGGCGCGGGCGGCACGGCGGTGTCAGTCGCGGCCGAGGAGGTGGCGGAGCGCGCCGCGAAGGTCCGGGTGCCGGAAGACGTAGCCGGTGTCCCCGGCGCGTCCCGGTACGACGCGCTGGCTCGAGAGCAGGAGCGCGTCGGCCATTTCGCCGAAGGCGAGCCGGAGTGCCCCCGCAGGCGCGGGGAGGAAGGTCGGCCGGCCGAGCACTTCCCCGAGGATCTCGGTGAAGGCGCGATTGGTGACGGCGCCCGGGGCCACGGCGTTGAGTGGTCCCGAGACGGCCGGCGTGGCCAGCGCGTGCAGGACCAGGCCGAGCGCGTCGTCGAGGCTCACCCAGCTCATCCACTGCCTCCCGTCGCCCAGGCGGGCGCCCGCCCCGAGCTCGAACGCCGGGAGCATCCTCGCGAGGGCTCCGCCGGCCGGGGTCAGGACCATCCCGAACCGCGGGTGGACGACGCGGATGCCCGCCTCCGCCGCGGGTCGGGCGGCGGCCTCCCACGCCTTGCCGGTCTCGGCGAGGAAGTCGGCGCCGAGCGCGCTCGACTCGGTGAGCGGCTCGTCGCCCCGGCTGCCGTAGATCCCGACGGCCGACACCGAGACCAGCACCCGTGGTCTGGACGCCATCCCGGCCAGCGCCTCCGCCAGCAGGTGCGTGCCCGCGACACGGCTCCCCCGGATCTCCCGTTTCCGCGCCTCATCCCAGCGGCGGAGGCCGATGTTCTCGCCGGCCAGGTGAACCACCGCATCCACCGCCTCGAGGGCCGCCCGGTCGATCGTCCCGCTCCCGGGATCCCAGGCGATCTCGCCCGGGCCGGCCTGGCGCCGGACCAGGGGCCGCACCTCGTGCCCCCCGGTGGTCAGGAAATGGGTCAGGGCCGATCCGAGGAGCCCGGATGAGCCGGTGATTGCCACGGTGAGCGGAGGGAGGTTCGCCCGCCGGTGGGCGGCGAGGTCGTCCGCCAAGGTGGCGTGGCGGTACCGAAAGGATCGCTGCAGCCGTCGGCGGATGAAGAGGGAGTCGGCGAGCACCCCTGCGGCGCCGAACGGCGGCTCGTAGGCGACCCGGTCGAGCATCCGGGTGCGGCCGGATCCTGCCGGCTCGAAGTGATGCTCGTGGACCCAGCTCGAGAAGGGGCCCTCCACCTGCTCGTCCACGAAGCCGCGCCCGGCGACGGGGTCGCGATGCCGGGCCAGCCAGCGCCGGGCGAGCGGCCCCCGGCCGACCCGGAGCTCGACCGTGCCGCCGTCCGCCACGCCGCCCGCCCGGCGGACCACCTCGACGTGCTCCCAGGGCGGCGTCAGCCGTTCGAGGGCGCCGGGGCGGAGGTGCCAGGCCCGGACGGCCTCGGGCGCGGCGTCGACGGTTGAACCGTATTCGAAGGTCGGCATCGGCGGATTCACGGGTGAGGATAGATTGTCCGGCATGCTTCGACCAGCCCTCGTCGCCATCGCCGCCGGGGCCGCCTGCGCCTCCTCCGCGCCGCGCGCCCAGGAACCCGCGCGACTTCCCTGCGTCGTGGAGGCCGTGCCGGACGGCGACACCCTGCGGTGCCGGGACGGACAGCGCGTGCGGCTCATCGGCATCGACGCGCCCGAGCGGGGGCAGGGCGCGGCCTTCGCCCCCTCCCGCGACCGCCTCCGCGCGCTCACGCCCCGCGGCGTGACGGTGCAACTCGAGCTCGACGTGCGTCCGCGCGACCAGTACGGCCGCACGCTGGCCTGGGTGTGGCGCGAGGGGACCCTGGTGAACGAGCGAATGGTGCGCGAGGGGTGGGCGGTGCTCTACACCATCGCCCCGGACGTCCGGTACGCCGACCGGATCGTGGCCGCCCAGGCCGCGGCGAGGAAGGAACGGGCCGGGCTCTGGGCGACCGGTGGGTTCAGCTGCCTGCCGCGGGACCATCGGCGAGGGCGCTGCCGCTGAACCGACGGCAGCGCCCGGCCGGCCACGGCGACTCAGGTGCCGGCGTTCCGGGGGTCGTCGGCCCGGTTGACGTACGTGATCTCGAACGGTCCCGTGGACACGATCTCGACGATCGTGATGCCGCGGGCGGTGACCGCGTGCGGCGTGCCGGCCGCGAGCTCGAGCTTGCCACCGGCCTCGAGGGTCGCCGGACCGGCGGTGCGCATGTTCGGGCCGTGCGACACCAGGAGCACCCCGCTGATGATCTCGAGGTTCTCGTCGGTCGGGTGCGTATGCGCTGCGACCCGGTAGCCGTCCGGCACCCGGAGCCGGATGGTGAAGGGGCCGGGCTTCGTGGGATCGCCGCTCAGGACCGCCACCTCGGCGCCCTCGGGCAGGCCGGGAGGTGCCGTGCCCCACTGGAGCTGGTCCGAGGATGCGGAGGGCGTGGCCGGGGGTGTCGCCTTGTCCGGAGCCTGCGCGAGGCCGGGCGTGGCGCCGAGGGCGAGCACGGCGAGGGCGAGGGGAAGGGAAAGCGGGCGCATCGGGGAACCTCCTTGGCGGTGCGGGCGGACCTGGCCTGGCATCCCGCGCGGACGCTGACCGCAGTCCGCCACGCCTCCATCTAGCACCTCGACAGGCCCGTGACAGTGATCCGCGTCACGCACCCTCCCCCGGCGCCTCCCCTTCCGGCCGCGCCCGCCGGACCAGCAGCAGGTCGGTGAGGTTGTCGAGCGAGAGGAGGCCCACGAGGGCCCCACTGCCATCCACCACCGGGAGCGCGGTGAGGCCGCTCTCCCGGAGCGCCGCCAGCGCCTCGTCGAACCCGAGGTCGGGCGCCACCGCGCGGGCCGTGGCCGTCATCGCCTCCCCGACCGTGCCGCCCGGTCCCGTGGTGCTGAGCGCGCGGATGAGGTGCTCCCGCGTCAGCAGCCCCTCGAACCGGCCGAGGTTGTCGACGATGGGGAACTCCCGCTGGTCGCCGGCCAGCAGGAGGTCCACCGCGCGCTGGAGCGGCGCGTGGACGGGGAGGGTGTCGAAGCGGGTGACCATCATCCGCCCGACGGTCAGCCCCCTCCCGGCGAGGCGGGTCTCGACCGACTGCGCCTCGGCGGTGGCGCCGAGATAGATGAAGAGCGCCACCAGCACCAGCACGAACTGCCCGTTCACGATTCCCCAGAGGCCGAAGAGCATGGCGAAGCCGCGGCCGATTCCGGCGGCGATCTGCGTGGCGCGCGCGAGGCCCAGCCGGCTGGCAAGGGCGGCGCGGAGCACGCGCCCCCCGTCCATGGGGAATGCGGGGATCAGGTTGAAGACGAGGAGGCCGGCGTTGGCGGCGAAGAGGGCCAGCGGCAGCGACCACTCCCAGGGCGCCCCGCTGCCGGGGACCAGGCCGGCGCCCTGCAGGCGGACGACCAGGGCGAAGACGCCGACCAGCACGAGGGTCACCAGCGGGCCCGCGAGCGCGATCAGGAACTCCTGCCTCGGCTCCTCGGGAATCCGTTCGAGCCGTGCGAGGCCGCCGATCGGGAGGAGCACGACGTCGGGCGTCCTCACCCCGAAGCGCCGGGCCATGCGGATGTGGCCGAACTCGTGGAGCAGCACGCAGCCGAAGAGGGAGAGGAGGAAGGCGGTGCCGCGGAGCGCGGAGGAGGTTCCGCCCGCCACGTACGCCCCCCAGGCATACCAGCCGACCAGCAGGAAGAAGGTCACGTGGATCCTGATGACCGTCTCACCGATCCGCCCGACCGCGAACGACCAGCGCATCTCCGCTCCCGAAGTGGGTACGGGGGAATATACCGGAGGGCCGGATGGCGGGAGGGCGGGTCCACCGCGCGACGGCTCCGGCACGGTCGGGAGGTTGCCAGCCTCCCCGCCTTCCAGCCGTCTGGTTCCGCCGCCCCCCCGGCCTTATCCTATACCCCGTCTCCCACAGGCAGGACGCGATCTCCAACGGGCAGTGGACCATCCAGGATTCGGCCAAGCTGTACAACCAGAAGGGCTGGGGTCTCGGGTATTTCCGCATCAATGGACTGGGGCACGTCACGGTTCACCCGGACCCGAAGGCCGACCACGGGCTCGACCTCTACGATCTCGCGATGGACCTGAACCAGCAGGGTGTGGGGCTTCCGCTGCTGCTCCGGTTCTCCGACATCCTGAAGAGCCGCATCGAGCTGCTGGCCGGGGAGTTCGCCCACGCCATCGAGGAGAACGGGTACGAGGGGGGCTACACCACCGTCTACCCGATCAAGGTCAACCAGCAGCGCCACGTGGTGCAGGAGATCGTCGAGTTCGGCGCGTCGCACGGCGTCGGGCTGGAGTGCGGCAGCAAGGGCGAACTCCAGGCCATCCTCGGGCTCACCGAGAGCACCGACCACCTGATCGTCTGCAACGGGTACAAGGACGAGGAGTTCATGCGGCTCGCCCTCACGGGCCAGCGGCTGGGCCACCGGGTGTTCATCGTGCTGGAGCAGCCCTCGGAGCTGGACACCCTGCTGCGCGTGGCGGACGAATTCGGCGTGACGCCCGCGGTGGGGGTGCGGATCAAGCTGGCGGCGGAGGGAGTGGGCCGGTGGGCCAAGAGCGGCGGCGAGAAGTCCAAGTTCGGCCTCAGCGCGCACCAGCTGCACCGGCTCTGCCAGAAGCTCGAGGCGATCGGCAGGCCCGAGATCCTCAAGCTGATCCACTTCCACCTCGGGAGCCAGATCACCGACATCCGGTACATCCGTCGGGCGCTGGAGGAGGTCGGCCGGTTCTACGTGGAGCTCCGGCGGCGCGGGTTCGGGATCACCCACGTGGACGTGGGCGGCGGCCTCGGCGTGGACTACGACGGCTCGCGCAGCACCCGCACGGCCAGCGTCAACTACTCCATCCGGGAGTACGCGAGCGACATCGTGCACGCCGTCGGCACCCTCTGCCGGGCGGAGGAGCTGCCGATGCCGCACCTGATCTCGGAATCGGGCCGGGCGCTCACGGCGCACCACTCCCTGCTGCTGGTGAACGTCATCGATGTCGAGTCGCAGGTGGACCCCGTGGCCCCGGAGCTGGGCCCCGACGCCCACTCGCTGCTGGTGGAGATGAAGGAGAACCTCGACCTGGCCGCCGACCGCGTGAGCGAGGTGTTCCACGACGCCACGTTCGCGAAGGAGCGGGCCCAGGAGCTCTTCGCCAGCGGCGTCTTCTCCCTCAAGGACCGCGCCGACGCGGAGCAGCTCTACCTCTGCACGGTGAACGCCGTGCGGCGCGCCATCGGGAACGACAAGGATGCCTTCCCCGAGATCGTGGCCCACATCGAGGCCACCCTCGTGGACCACTACTTCTGCAACTTCTCGGTCTTCCAGTCGCTGCCGGACAACTGGGCGATCGACCAGCTGTTCCCCATCATGCCGATCCACCGGCTCGGCGAGCGGCCGAGCCGCTTCGGCACGCTGCAGGACATCACCTGCGACTCGGACGGGGTGATCGACCGGTTCGTCGGCGGCCGGAAGGGCAAGCCGTCGCTCGAGCTGCATACGCCCAACGGGGACGAACCCTACATCCTCGGCATCTTCCTCACCGGCGCCTACCAGGAGATCCTGGGCGACCTGCACAACCTGTTCGGCGACACCAACGCGGTGCACGTGCAGTTCACGCCGACGGGGTACGAGGTCACCGACCTGGTGCACGGGGACACGGTCACCGAGGTCCTCAACTACGTGCAGTTCCACGCCTCGGACCTCCTCGCGGTGTTCCGCCGCAAGGTGGCCGCCGCGCACGACCTCTCCCGGCAGGACGCGAACACCTTCATCGCCGACTACGTCGCCGGGCTCGAGGGGTACACCTACCTGGAGGGGGACATCGGGGTGCCGGTGGAGGGGTAGGGGCTGCTTCCCCCGCGCCTCCGCCACCAGCGGCTGCAGTTCCGGGTCGGCGTCCTTCCACGGCGCGGCGAAGCGGGCCCAGTGGCGCCGCGCCGCGGCCGCATCCAGCAATACGTTGG
>CAVQWA010000100.1:0-16809 GCA_963717315.1 uncultured Gemmatimonadales bacterium | reverse complement strand
ACCTGGACGGTCCCGGAGCGGGGCACGATGCGGCTGCGTCGCGCCCAGCCGATCCGGACGCGCGCCCGCTTTCCCCCCGGCCCCCGCCCCCCGCGCCAGCGCAGCGAGCGCCCGCGCGGCCCGGACGGACCGACGGCCACTCGCCCCGGGGCGGGTGGCCGTCGGTGTGTCCGGGGCCGGCCGCAGGTCAGGGCCGGAGTCGGCCCACCACGATGGTCACGTTGTCGGTACCGCCTCGCTCCAGGGCCAGCGCCACGAGGTCGCGGCAGGCCTGCTCCGCGCTGGAGAGTCCGAGGAGTGCCGCCGCGATCTCCTCGTCGGAGACGTGCTTCGTGAGGCCGTCGGTGCAGAGCAGCATCACGTCGTCCCAGCGGCACTCGAGCACGCTGGCCTGCGGCGTCGCCTCCGCGCTCCCGAGCGCGCTCACCAGGACGTGCTTGAGGGGCGAGCGGTCGGCCTCGGGCTCGGTGAGGGCACCGTCCTCCCTGAGCGCCTCCGCCAGGGTCTGGTCCCGGGTGAGGAGCTCGAGCCCCCCGTCGCGGAGGCGATAGCAGCGGCTGTCCCCCACGTGCACGAGGAAGGCGTGGGGCCAGAGGATCGCCACCATGGTGAGGGTCGTGGCAAGCCCGCTCTTCTGGCCATCGGCCACGAGCTGCTGGCGCAGCACCTCGTGACCGTGGAGCACGCTGGCGCGGAGCTCGCTGACGAAGCGCTGCTCCTCCGCATGGTCGAAATGGGCGTAGAGGTTGGCGAAGGCGGTGACGTGCTGGACGATCGCGCGGAGCGCGGTGCTGCTCGCCCGGCGGCCGTCGCCGCTGCCGACGCCGTCCGCGACGCAGAACAGGTAGCCGCGCGAGCCGCTGGTGAGGGCGTCGAAGGCGCCGGGTTCCAGGCTGGTGGTGACCACCCGCAGCGCCTTCTGCATCGAGGCGATGAGGAAATGGTCCTGGTTCTCGGTCCGGACCAGCCCGAGGTGGGTGAGCCCGTGGACGTCGATGTCGCTCTCGTGCGGCTGCCGGTCGGGCGCTGGGGGCATCGGGACTCCACGGGCATGATCCCCGGCGGGGACCCCCGCGAAGATGCGGTCGGGCCGGCCGCCCTGTCCAGCCCGGGCCGGCGGGTGAATCTTTGGGGCATCCCTGCGGACCCGCCGTCCCGCCCGGAGGCCACCATGCCCCCCGTCACCGCCCATGCCCCCGGCTGCTTCTGCTGGGTGGAGCTCGGCACCACCGACCAGGTCGCCGCCGTCGCGTTCTACGGCGGGCTGCTGGGGTGGCGCGCCCACGACGTGCCGATGGGCGACGGGACCTTCTACACCGTCTTCACCCTGGACGGCCGCGACGTGGCGGCGCTCTACGGCCTCCGGGCCGAGCAGCGGGCGAAGGGCATCGGGCCGCACTGGCTTCCCTATGTGGCGGTCGCCAACGCCGACGAGGCGGCGGCCCGCGTGACCGGACTCGGGGGGCGGGTGCTGGCCGCCCCGTTCGACGTCCTCGACGTCGGCCGGACCCTCCTCATCCGCGATCCCGAGGGGACGGTGTTCGCCTGCTACCAGGCCAGGACCCACCTGGGCCTCGGCGTGATGGCCGAGCCCGGCGCGGTCGCCTGGTGCGAGCTCGCCACCCGCGCGCCCGGGCGCGTGGCGGAGTTCTACTCGTCGCTCTTCGGGTGGGAGGCCCGGCCTCCGGCGACTCCCGGGGTAGTCTACGCGACGTGGCACGCGCGCGGCCGGCCGGTGGGGGGGATGGCGGAGATCACCGCCCGGTGGGGGGAGGCCGCGCCGCACTGGACGGTGCATTTCCAGGTGACGGACCTGGACGCCGCGGCCGGCCGCGCACGTGCCCTGGGCGGCGCGGTGCTGCACGGGCCCGTGGACGTGCCGGGCCTCGGCCGGCTCGCGGTCCTGCAGGACCCGCAAGGTGCCGTCTTCGCCCTCCTCGAGCCGGTGGCGGCGCGCACGTGAGGCCGGCGGTGGCGGGCGCCACGCCCGGCGCGTAGACTCTCTCCGAACCTTGACCTCCACTCCGGATTGCCGATGCGCCTCCATACCGTCTCCGCCGCCGCCCTCGCGGCGGCGCTCGCCTGCGCCCGCCCGCCCGCACCGCCCGCCGACTCGGCGACGGCATCCGTGTCCGTGAGTGACACCACCGGATGGCGCTCCCTGTTCGACGGCCGCACCACGGCCGGCTGGCGCGGCTTCCGGATGGACACGATGCCCGCCGGCTGGACCGTCGTGGATGGCGCACTCACCCGCACGGGCGAGGGGGGCGACATCATCACGGCCGACCAGTTCGCGAACTTCGAGCTGGAGCTCGAGTGGAAGGTGGCCCCGGGCGGCAACAGCGGGGTGATGTACCGGGTCACCGAGGACGCCGAGCGGACGTACCACACCGGTCCGGAAATGCAGGTGCTCGACGACGCCGGGCACCAGGACGGCGCTGCGCGCCTGACGGCGGCCGGCTCCGCCTACGGCCTCTACGCCGCCCCCGCCGGGGTGGTGAAGCCGGCGGGGGAGTGGAACGCGGTGCGGATCGTGGCGCGCGGCCGGCACGTGGAGCACTGGCTCAACGGGATGAAGGTGGTGGAGTACGAGCTGGGCAGCGCCGACTGGGAGGCGAAGGTCAAGGCGAGCAAGTTCGCCGAATGGCCCGGCTACGGCCGCGCCCCGCGCGGGCACATCGCGCTGCAGGACCACGGGGACCTGGTGGCGTACCGGAACATCCGGATCAGGGTCCTGCCGTGACTCGCGCCCGCCTGATGGTGATGATGTTCCTCCAGTACTTCATCTGGGGGAGCTGGTTCGTCACGATGGGCACGTACCTCGGCGCCACGCTCGGGTTCTCCGGCCAGCAGATCGGCCTCGCCTACGGCGCCACCGCCATCGCCGCGCTGGTCTCGCCCTTCTTCATCGGGATGGTGGCCGACCGCTTCTTCGCCTCGGAGAAGCTGCTGGCCGTGCTGCACCTGGCGGGGGCCGCGCTGATGTGGCTGGTGTCGGAGCAGACGGGGTTCGGGACGTTCTACCCGATGGTGATCGCCTACGCGCTCTGCTACATGCCCACGCTCTCGCTCACCAACGCGATCGCCTTCCACCACGTGGAGAACCCGGCCCGCGACTTTCCCGCGATCCGCGTGCTGGGCACCATCGGGTGGATCGTGGCGGGCATCGTGGTGGGGAAGGCGCTGCACGCGGACGCGCTCGCCCTGCCGATGAAGCTCGCGGCGGGCGCCTCGGCGGCCCTCGGCATCCTCGCGCTCGCCCTCCCGCACACCCCGCCGAAGGCGGCGGGCGCCCCGTTCAGCGTGCGGGACGCCCTTGGCCTGGAGGCACTCGGGCTCCTCCGGGAGCGGTCGTTCCTGGTGTTCGTGCTCGGCTCCTTCCTGTTGTGCGTCCCGCTCCAGTTCTACTACGCCTTCACCAACCCGTTCCTGAACGAGATCGGGGTGCCGGAGCCGGCGTTCATCCAGACGTTCGGGCAGATGTCGGAGATCGCGTTCATGGTCCTGCTGCCGCTCTTCCTGGCGCGCTACGGGATCAAGGCGATCATGCTCGGCGGCATGGCGGCCTGGGCGCTCCGCTACGTCGCCTTCGGGTACGGCGACGCGGGCCCGGGAATGTGGCTCATCTACGCCGGGATCCTGCTGCACGGGGTCTGCTACGACTTCTTCTTCGTCAGCGGGCAGATCTATGCCGACGAGCGGGCGGGCCCGAGGATCCGGGCGGCGGCACAGGGGCTCCTCAACTTCGTGACGAACGGCCTGGGCTACTTCATCGGGGCGTTCGTGTCCGGGCGGGTGGTGGACGCATACCGGCTTGCCGACGGCGGGCACGCCTGGCGGGAGATCTGGCTGGTGCCGGCGGGGATGGCGGCGGTGATCCTGGTGCTCTTCGCGCTGCTCTTCCGGCCGCGGGCCAGGGTGGCCTGAACTTCACCGCGGAGGGCGCGGAGGAGTCGCGGAGGGCCGCGGAGGGGTCATTCACCGCAGAGGCGCAGGGGGCGCAGAGAACTGCCGCGGGGGCGGAGTCCGCCTCCTGGGATGTGGTTGCCCCTCCCCACCCCGTATTCCCGGCGGCGGGGAGGGGGGAACAACAACTCGATGCGACCAGGCTCGCGAGGTCGGCAGTTCTCTGCGCCCCCTGCGCCTCTGCGGTGAACGCAGTTCTCCACGGGCCTTCGCGTCCTCCGGGGTGAACGGAGTTCTCCGCGGCCCTCCGCGTCCTCCGCGGTGAACCCTGAACGAGAGGAGTGAGACGATGGCCGGCAAGCGCGTGAGCAGGCGGGAATTCGGGCGGCAGGCCGCAGGTGCGCTCGGGGCGTTCCACATCGTCCCGCGGCACGTGCTGGGGCGCGGCTACCGCGCGCCGAGCGACGTGCTGAGCATCGCCTGCGTGGGGGTGGGCGGGATGGGCCGCACCGACGTCACCGGCGTCAGCGGCGAGACCCTGTACGCCCTCTGCGACGTGGACTGGAAGGCCGCCGAGGACGCCTTCCTGAGCTACCCGCGGGCGAAGCGCTACCGCGACTTCCGCGAGATGCTGGACAAGGACGCGCAGAACATTGACGCCGTCACCGTCTCCACCCCGGACCACGCCCACGCCGCGATCGCGATGGCGGCGCTCAAGGCCGGCAAGCACGTCTACTGCCAGAAGCCGCTGGCGCGCACCCTGCACGAGGTCCGCGCACTGATGGCGGAGGCGGGCCGCCGCCCGGCGCAGGCCACCCAGATGGGCAACCAGGGCCACGCGATGGAGGGCACCCGCCTCATTCGCGAGTGGGTCGAGGCGGGTCTCATCGGCACGGTGCGCGAGGTGCACTACTGGACCGACCGCCCGATCTGGCCGCAGGGGCTCGACCGCCCCACCGAGGCGCACAACGTGCCGCCCTGGCTCGACTGGCAGCTCTGGCTCGGCCCCGCCGCCGACCGGCCCTATCACCCGGCCTACGCACCGTTCCGGTGGCGCGGCTGGTGGGACTTCGGCACCGGCGCGCTGGGCGACATCGCCTGCCACGCGATGGACGCCGCGTTCTGGGCCCTCGACCTGGGCTTCCCGTCACGGATCGCGGCGGAGTCCACCGCGCTCCACCGGGAGACCGCGCCCAAGTCCTCCCGGATCGAATATGACTTCCCCGCGAAGGGCGGCCGCCCGGCGGTGCGGGTCGTCTGGCGCGACGGCGGCATCCTCCCCCCGCGCCCGCCCCAGGTGGCGGCCGACGCGAAGTGGCCGCCGTCCTTGGAAGGCGGGCAGCTCTGGATGGGCGACACCGGCGCGCTCGTGGCCGGGATGTACGGCCAGAACCCGACGTTGCTCGACGAGAAGAAGCAGGCCGAGGTGACGGCCACCCCGCTGCCGGTGAAGTACCCCCGGACCGAGGGGGTCTACAAGGAGTGGATCGCGGCGGCGAAGGCGGGCGGCCAGCCGGGGTCCAGCTTCGCGGGCCACTCGGGACCGCTCACCGAGATGGTGCTGCTGGGCAACCTGGCGGTGCGCCTGGCCCGTCCGATCGACCTCGACCCCGCCACCGGCGCGGTGCGGAGCCCGGACGTGCCGGCGGAGCTGATCACGCCGGTCTACCGGAGCGGCTGGGCGCTCTAGGGGGGCCCCACCGACCGAGCCCGCGTCAGTGCCGGAACCAGTGGCCCGGCACCGGCGCGGGCTCGGCCGCGTCCAGCCCGGCGGAGAGCCTGAGGTCCCTGCCGCCGCCCGCCTGGAAGTAGAGGATCTCGATGGAATGGAGGCCGGCCCGGAGCGCGATGCGCCCGCGCTTCTCCTCCGCCGCGTGCGGCCCGTCGTGGTCCACCACCACCTCCCCCGCCACCCGGAGCACCGCGCCGTCGTCCGAGGCGAGCGCGAAGCGCCAGACGCCGTCCTCGGGCACCCGGATCCATCCCGTCAACCGGACCGCGAATCCCTCCGGACGCTCATCACCCGGCAGGCCGACGACCGGGGTCGTCCCGGTGCGGTCGGGCGTCCGGGAGGGGATCTCCCGCACGCTTCGGATGGCGGGATCCACCTCCCAGTACTGCCAGTCGAGGCCGGGCCGCAGCGAGTCGGTCACCAGCGCGGAGTCCCGCAAGGCGGTGCGCATCACCCGGATGCGGCGGAGCGCGCTGGTGCGTCCGCTCGGCAGGAAGATCCGGGCGCTGACCGTCGTCCCCTCCGCCGTGGTGGGGATCGGGAGGGCGCCGGCGCAGGCGGGCGACGCCGGCGTCGGCTCGCTGCCGTCGAGCGTGCAGCGAATGACGCCCGCGGGCAGGGCGGAGGCGAGCGTCACGGTGGTGGACTCGGCCAGCGTGAGGATGTCCTCCTCCAGCCCGGCCACGTCGGGCACCCGGTAGTTCACGCCCCACGCATCGAGCCAGGCGAGGCTCACCGGCAGCCGGGCGACGAAGTCCGGCCAGTCGCGCCGTTCCTTCGGGGACCAGGTGACCTCCGCGAGGGCCAGCGCGCGCGGCCAGGCCATGTACTCGACCGCGGCGGGCGACTTCAGGTACTCGGTCCAGACGTTGCCCTGGGCGCCGAGCACGTGGCGCGCCGCGGCGGCATCGAGCTCGGCCGGGACCGGCTCGTAGGCATAGACCCGCTCCAGCGGGACCAACCCGCCGTTGGCGAGCGGTTCCTGCGCCGGATCCCCCTGGTAGTAGTCGAAGTAGAGGTGGCTGGTGGGCGTCATCACCACGTCGTGGCCTTGCCGCGCGGCCTCGATCCCGCCCGCCACCCCGCGCCAGGACATCACCGTGGCGCCCGCCGGCAGTCCCCCCTCGAGGATCTCGTCCCACCCGATGAGACGGCGGCCGCGCGCGGCGAGGAACCGCTCGATCCGACGGATGAACCAGCTCTGCAGCTCGTGCTCGTCCTTCAGTCCCTCGCGCCGGATCACCTCCTGCGCCACCGGGCTCGCCTCCCAGCTCGCCTTGGGCGCCTCGTCGCCGCCGACGTGGATGAAGCGCGAGGGAAACAGCGCGAGCACCTCGGCGAGCACGCCCTCCAGGAAGTCGAAAGTCTCCTCCTTCGGGCAGTAGATGTCCCCGGAGACGCCCCAGGTGGTCCGGACCTCGAACGGGCCCGCGGTGCACGCGAGCGCGGGATAGGCCGCGAGGGCGGCCACCGAGTGCCCCGGCATCTCGATCTCGGGCACGACGGTGACGAAGCGCGCTGCCGCGTGTGCCACGACCTCGCGAACCTCCGCCCGGGTGTAGAAGCCGCCGTAGGGCACGCCGTCGCCGACGTAGGGGTCGAAGTTCTTTCCCAGCACCGTCTCCTTCCGCCACGCGCCGACCTCGGTGAGCCGCGGGAACTTCCGGATCTCGATGCGCCAGCCCTGGTCCTCGGTGAGGTGCCAGTGGAAGACGTTCAGCTTGTGCGCGGCGAGGAGGTCGATGTAGCGCTTGAGGAACGCGACCGGGAAGAGATGCCGGCCGACGTCGAGGTGCAGGCCGCGCCAGGGGAACCGGGGGGAGTCCTCGATCAGGACGGCCGGGACCACCGGGGCGACTCCGCTGCCCGGGGGCGGGAGGAGCTGGCGCAGGGTCTGGACGCCGTAGAAGAGGCCGGCGGGGTCGGTGGCCGAGATGACGATGCCGCCGGCGCCGACCTCCAGCCGGTAGGCTTCGCGGGAGGCGGTGCCGCTCGCGGCGTCGAGCCGGAGCACGATCGCGTCGCGGGGCGGCCGCGCGCCCGGCGGGGCGGGACCGAGGGCCGCCTCGAGCAGGGAATCGGCGTACGCCGCCACCGCGGCGGCGGCAGCATCCTTCCGGCCGCGGAGCCGCACCCGCGCGCCGGCGGGCGGCGTGAACGCTGCCGCGCGCCGCTCCACCCGCGCGGGAGCGGGGATGATCCGGAGGGCGGTGGTGCCCGACGGGGCCTGCAGGAGGGCAGCGAGGGCGACCGCCGCGATCACGGGCGCCAGGTGCCCTTCGCCACCTTCGGGACGAAGTGGTCGAGGCCCGGCGCCGGGAAGCGCATGGTGCGCCCGGCCTCCGCGCTCCGGTAGGCCGTCATCAGCAGCTTCACCACCTCGAGCCCGTGGTCGAAGGTGAGCGCCGGCTTCCCCTTCCCGAGGAAGGCGCGGACGAAGTGCCGGTTCTCGGCCTCGTAGCCATAGGCCACCGCCTCGTCGGCCACCACCGGCATCAGGCCCATCTCCGCATTCTGCTTCTCGACCAGGTCCTCGCCCTCCTTCCCCTTCACCTCGCGGCTGAAGAAGAGGTTGAGGCCGGTGTCGAGGGAGTTCCACGACATCGAGTACTCGGGGCCGAGCAGTTCGGAGGAGAGGCGGAGGCCGGCGCCGACGAAGCTCCAGCTGGTCGAGGCCTCGCCCAGGACGGTGTGGCCGTCCCTCGTCTCGAACTCGATGGTGACGCCGGCGAAGTCCTCCGAGGGATGCCGGGCGTAGTCCGCGCCCATCGTGCGCCTGAGCCGACGGGCATACTCCGGCCGGGTCCACTTGAGGCTCGCGATGTGCCCGGTGACCCGCTTCGGCCGGACACTGGACAGCGGCTGGCCCGGCTCGGTGAGCAGGTGCCACACCACCAGGGCGGAGTGGCACATCATGTCGTTGAGGACCCCGCCACCCTGGAGGTCGCCCCGCCAGAACCACGGCATGTGGGGCCCGGCGTGCTCCTCCGCGGCCCGCGCCAGGTAGGGCCGGCCGGTGGTCGCCGCTCCCCGGGCCCAGAGCAGTTCGCGGCCGCGGCTCACCGGCGGCGCGAAGACCTGGTTCTCCAGGTACCCGTGCCGGAGGCCGGCCGCCTTCGTCATCCGGAGCACGGCTTTCGCCTCGGCGACGTTTCGCGCGAGCGGTTTCTCGCAGGCGAGGCCGACGAGGCGGCCCCGGCCCCGCAGCACCGTGTCGGTCAGCTCCTCGACGTTCTCGATGCGCGCGTGGTTCGGGCCGCAGAGCCAGATGGCGTCCACCGTGGGGTCGGCCACCATCTGCGCGACGGAGCGGTAGGCCTTCGCCTCGGGGCCGACATCGAGCCTCCGCGCCAGGGCGGCGGCGTCCTCCGCGCGCCCCCGGTTGGGGCTCCAGAGGCCGCGGATGTCGGCATCGCGGACCCCGGTGAAGGCCTGGAGATGGAAGCGGGCGTTGAAGCCCGAACCGATGATGGCGATGCCGAGGGGCTTGGGCACGGGAGGTCGAAGGGGAGAAGGGAGAGGGGAGAAGGGAGAGGGGAGAAGGGAGAGGGGAGAAGGGAGAGGGAAGGGGTGGCCCTCTCCCTTCTCCCCTCTCCCCTCCACCTACCCGTAACTGACGCCGAGCTTGCGGAGCTGCTCCTCCGGGCACCCCTTCCACTCCGGCACGGCGACGTTGCCCTGGTAGCCGAGGTCCTCGACCCCGACCTGCGACGACCAGAAGCCGCCGGCGACCAGGTCGCGGAAGGCAGTGAAGAATGCCACGCCCTGGCCGTGCTCGGGGCGGGCCTTCGCCGGCCAGGCGATGTCGTCGAGGACGGCGGTCCGCTCCGCATCCGCGCAGTCGAGAAACCGCTTCGCGAACCGGTCCCGGCATTCCCGGTCGAGCCAGCCGAGGCCACCCCGGATCCGCACGGGGTCGGTCATCTCCTCCGCCAGGACGAAGTCGAGGAACTCGGGCACGCCGGCGTCGGAGGCGCTCCCGGAGCGCTCGTCCCGCGGGAGGACCAGGTCGGCGAGCAGCGTGGCGGCGGCCAGCTCGTCCGGGGTGAAGAACCGGGGCGTGAAGTCGCCCGCGGCCTTCGCCTTCGCGGCCTCGCGTCCGGCGCGGTCCACGTCGGCGGGCGCGCAGGCGAAGGCACCGGTGGCGGCCGCGGCCGCGCCGAGCAGGTGCAGGGCATCGCGGCGGGTCAGGTCGGTCATCAGAGGGCCCCCTGCTTCCGTTGTTCGACGATGTGGTCCGCCGCCCGCCAGGCGAGCGCGAGGATCGTCCACGTGGGGTTCTTGTCGGCCTGGGAGACGAACGGGCCGCCGTCGGTGACGAAGAGGTTCGGCACCTCGTGGGCCTGGCCCCATCCGTTGACCGCGGACCGCGCAGGGTCCTTCCCCATCCGCACCGTACCGAGCTCGTGGATGATCCGGCCGCCGGGCGCGATGCCGTAGCCCTGCTCCCGCGTCGGCATCGGGGAGAAGACCTCGCCGCCCATCTCCGCGATCAGGGCGCGGAAGGTCTCCTGCATGTGCTTCACCTGGCGGTACTCGTGCTCGGCCCACTGCCAGTGGAACCGGAGCACCGGGATGCCCCAGCGGTCCACCACGTTCGGGTCGAGCTCGCAGTACGAGTCGGCGTTGGGGATCATCTCGCCCCGGCCGGAGAACCCGATCGTGCTGCCCCAGATCCGGCGGTAGTCGTCCTTGAGCGCCTTGCCGTAGCCGCCGCCGGCGGGGTAGCGGTGGATGCCGCCCAGCGCGCCGTACCCCGGCATGCCCCGGCCGCCCCAGACCTCGATGTGGTAGCCGCGCGGGAAGTCGAGCTTCCGGTTGTCGAGCCACCAGGGCGAGTAGAGGTGCATCCCCCCCACGCCGTCCTCGTTGTGCGGGACGCCGTCCATCAGCGCCGGGATGAAGCCCGCCACGTCGGTGCCGGTGGTGTCGGTGAGGTACCTCCCGACCACGCCGCTGCCGTTGGCGAGCCCCTGCGGGAACGCGGCGCTCCGGCTGTTGAGGAGGATCCTGGCCGACTCGCACGCGGAGGCGGCGAGGACCACGATCCGGGCCTGGACGTGTTCATCGCGTCCGGAGGTCTTGTCGATCCAGCTGACCCCGGTGCACCGGCCGTCGGGGCCGAGCGTCACCTCCCGCGCCATCGCGTTGGTGACCAGCGTCAGCTTGCCGGTCTTCTGCGCCGGCGGGAGGAGGACGTTGGTGGAGGAGAAGTTCGCGTTCACCGCGCAGCCCCGGTTGCACTGCCCGCAGTAGTGGCAGGCGGGGCGGCCGTTCAGGGGCTGGGTGAGGATCGAGAGCCGGGAGGGGATGCAGGTGACCTTGTGGCGGTCGCAGGCCCGCTTGACGAGCAGCTCGTAGCAGCGCGGCTTCGGCGGGGGGAGGAAGACGCCGTCCGGCTCGTTGGGCAGGCCCTCGGCGCTGCCGAAGACGCCGATCAGGCGGTCCACCCGGTCGTAGTAGTCCTTGAGGTCGCCGTACCCGATGGGCCAATCGTCGCCGAGGCCGTCGAGCGATTTCCGGCGGAAGTCGTCGGGGCCGAACCGGAGCGAGATGCGGCCCCAGTGGTTGGTCCGGCCACCCACCATCCGGGCGCGCCACCAGTCGAAGCTCGAGCCCGCGGCCCGGGTGTAGGGCTCGCCCTCGATCTCCCACCCGCCGATGCAGGCGTCGAACTCGCCGAAGGGACGTTCCGTGGTGGCGGCGCCGCGCCGGGGCGAAGCGTGGTTCCACGTGAGCATGGCGCCGTCGCGGGCGTTGTCCCACGGCCCGCCGGCCTCCAGGACCACGACATCCGCGCCGGCCTGCGTGAGCGCGTACGCCGCCATGCCGCCGCCGGCGCCGGAGCCGACGATGCAGACGTCGTAGGTGCGGCGCGGCTGCCTGATGCGCATCGGTGAGTGGTCCGGGTGGGGTCCTCGCAATGCTACGCGGTGCCGGTACTGGTGGCAATGGGGATTTCACCCCGGAGGCGCGGAGGATGCGCGGAGGGCCGCGGAGCACGGACGGGGTGGCCCCGCACCTCACCCCGACGAGTCTCCGCGGCCCTCCGCGTGCTCCGCGGTGAGTGCCTAGGCTGTCCGGAACGCGGCGACCGCCTCCTGGAGCCCGACGAGGGCATCACGGGTGGGAACGAACTCGTGCGCCACCCAGCCGCGGTAGCCCGCGTCCGCGAGGGCCGCCGCGATGGCCGGGTAGTGCAGTTCCTGCCGGCCGTCGAGCTCGTGCCGGCCGGGCACGCCGGCGGTGTGCACGTGGGCGATGTGGGGCAGGTGCCGGCGCAGGGTCGCGATGACGTTCCCCTCCATCACCTGCATGTGGTAGACGTCGTAGAGCAGCTTCACCCGCGGGGACCCCACCGCCTCGACGATCGCCACGCCGATGCCGGTGCGGTCGGCGAACTGGTCGGGGTGGTCCACCAGGCTGTTCAGCATCTCGACCACGACGGTGACCCGGCGCTCCTCCGCCAGGGGAGCGATCCGCCGAAGGGCCTCGGCGCTCGCGGCGATCCCCTCCGCATCGCTCCGGCCGCGGCGGTTCCCGGTGAGCGCGATCACCTGGGGCACTCCCGCCTCCGCGGCCCGCGGGATCGACTCCTCCAGCTCGCGCAGCACGATGGCCTGCATCGCGGGATCGCAGAGCCCCTCGGTCAGGAAGGTGCGCCGGCGGGTCGAGTTGCCGGTGACCACCGAGAGGCCGTGGTCGCGCACCACCGCCCACTCGTCCGGGTGGAGCAGGTCGATGCCCGTGATCCCGGCCGAGCGGGCCACGCGGCAGAGCTGGGGCAGCGCCAGGTCGCCATGGGGCCAGCGGCAGACGGCCTGGCGGAGGGCCGAAGGTCGGAGGTCGGAGGTCGAGGGTGCGTCCGGACCGGAAGCCCGGGGCGCCAGGGGCAGGGCGGCGGCCGCGGCGAGGAAGTCGCGGCGCGTGAGGCCGTCGGCCCCGCTCACGCGCCCAGCTTCCGGTAGGCGGCGAGGCTCGCCTTCGCGAAGGCCCACGGGTCGGCAGGCTGGTCGTGCTCGATGAAGGCGTGCCGGATGCCCTTCCCGGCGGCGATGATCGCGGCGAAGTCGATGGTGCCTGCCCCCACGTCCACCTGGCGAAGTTCCGGGGCCGGCGAGGCGTCCTTCACGTGCACCAGTGGGAACCGCCCGGGGTGGGCCCGGACCAGCCCGAGCGGATCGTGGCCCGCCCTGGTGGCCCAGTAGAGGTCGAGCTCGAGCCCCACGAGCGCCGGGTCGGCGCGCTCGAGCAGCACCTCGTACGGCACCCGTCCGTCGAGCGGCGCGAACTCGAAGTCGTGGTTGTGGTACGCGAAGTGGAGGTTCCGCTCGCCCAGCCTGCGGCCGATGTCGCTGAACCGGTCGGCCATCGCGCGCCAGGCGTCGAGCGAGTCGCGGAGCGCCTCGGGGAGCCACGCCACGATGAGGCCGGCATGGCCGGCCTCGAGCGCCGCGTCCGCCGTCGCGGCCAGCGCGGCGCCCTCGAGCGACTCGAGCGGGACGTGGGCCGCCGGCGCGGCAAGCCCCGCCGCCTTCACCGCGTCCCGGATCTGCGCCGGCGTGCGGCCGAAGTAGCCGGCGAACTCCACCTCGCGATAACCCATCGTGCCGAGCCGGCGGAGCGTGCCCTCGACGTCCCGCTGCATCTCGGTGCGGAGGGAGTAGAGCTGGAGGCCGGGGGGCGGGAGGGTCGCGAGTCGCGAGTCGCGAGTCGCGAGGGACACTGCGTCCCGGGCAGGGACCCGGCGGGCGAACGCTGCGGCCGAAACCGACAGGACAAAATCACGGCGGTGCATCGTCAGAGCTCCTTCCGGCCGAGCAGCTCCACCGCCCGCGCGGCCGCGCGCGCCGTGAGCGCCATGTACGTGATCGAGGGGTTCTGGTTGGCGGAGCTGGTCATGCAGGCCCCGTCGGTCACGAAGACGTTCGGCGCCTCCCAGACCTGGTTCCAGCCGTTGAGCACCGAGGTTGCCGGGTCGCGCCCCATCCGGGCCGTGCCCATCTCGTGAATGGTGAGTCCCGGCGGGTTGTCCTCGAGGAACGGCCGGATGTCCGTGGCCCCGGCCGCGGCGAGCATCTCGGCGGCCTGGTCCCGCATGTCCGCCAGCATCGCGCGCTCGTTCCCGCCCCACGCGCAATGGATCCGGAGTGCCGGCACTCCCCAGGCGTCGGTGACCGAATGGTCGAGCTCCACCCGGTTCTCCGCCCGCGGCAGGCACTCGCCGAACCCGTAGAGCTGCATCCGCCACGGGCCCGGCGTCCGGAGCGCGTGCTTGAAGTCGCGGCCGATCCCGGCCATCCCCTGCCCCCGTCCCCAGCCCCCCCGGTTGGCTCCCCCCTGGTAGGCATAGCCGCGGAGGAACCCGGGGTGCTGGTCGGTCACGTTCCGGAACCGGGCCAGGTAGACCCCGTTCGGCCGCTGCCCGGAAACCGCGCGGTCCGGGAAACCTTCCACCAGCCCGTTCGCGCCGCCGCCCATCGTGTGGTCCATGAGGCAGCAGCCCAGCGTCCCGCTGGACGCGCCGAGGCCGGGGGCGCCGTCGGGGCCCGCGGAATTGAGGAGGATGCGGGTGGACTCGAGCGCGGAGGCGCAGAGGAACACCACCCGGGCGCGGAACTCCTGCGGCTCGCGGCTCCGCGCGTCGATCACCCGCACCCCGGCCACCCGGCGCCGGTCGCGGTCGAGGACGAGCGAATGCACCACGCTGTGGGTCCGCAGCGTGAGGCGGCCGGTGGCCCGCGCGGCCGGCAGCGTGGCGGCGATCGAGCTGAAGTAGCTGTGGGTGATGCACCCGCGCTCGCAGGGCCCGCAGTGGTGGCAGGCGGCCCGGCCGTTGTGGTTCACGGTCAGGATCGCGGCCCGGCCCATCGTGAGCCGGCGGGTGCCACCGTAGGCCGCCTCGAGCCGGTCCCGCACCGCCGCCTCGGCGCAGGTGAACTCCATCGGGGGCAGGAACTGCCCGTCCGGGAGCTGCGGCAGTCCCTCCGCCCGCCCCGAGACGCCGACGAACCGCTCCACGTGGTCGTACCACGGGGCGATGTCCGCGTAGCGGATGGGCCAGTCCACCCCGTGGCCGTCCTTCGCGTTCGCCTCGAAGTCGAGGTCGCTCCAGCGGTAGACCTGCCGGCCCCACATGATGGACCGCCCGCCGACCTGCCGGCCGCGTATCCAGAGGAACGGCTGCCCGTCGGGGGCGGTGTAGGGGTTGTCGCGGTCGCTGACGAAGAACTTCGAGCTCCACTCGTCGCAGGCGTAGCAGCGGCGCTGCACCGGCTGCTCCCGCCCGAGGGCCGCCCGGTCGCCGTACCCCCGGTGGGGGAGTTCCCACGCCTGCACGTGCTCGACGTAATCGGCCGCGGGATCGACCGGCCGCCCCGCCTCGAGCACGAGGGTGCGGAGCCCGCGCTCGCACAGCTCCTTCGCCGCCCAGCCGCCGCTGATCCCGGAGCCGACGACGATCGCGTCCCAGTCGTCGCGGCGCCTCATCGGGGCTCCTCCCGCTGGCGCAGCGGCGCGCACCCGTCGAAGCTGCCGGGGATGATGCGGAGCTCCAGCTCCCGGAGCGCGCCGACCTTCGACGTGTAATAGCCAGCCAGCACCCAGGCCTTGAGCCGGCGCCACCCGCGCCGATCCGGGTCCGCGTCGTCCGGGGCCGATGCGAAGGCGGCGGCGTCCCGTTCGCCCGCCAGGGCGAAGCGCTGCGCGGGCGTGGCCCCGAGGAAAGGCCGGCCGAGGCGCCGCGCGCTCTCCGCCTCGATGCCGTCGAGGAACGCCAGGAACTCGGCGCGCGCCGGTTCGTCCACCTGCTCGGCCAGCATCAGGTCCACGAATCGCCCGACCTCCGCGGCTCGCGCGCCGGGTGTGTCGGTCTCGGGGATGATGAGCTCGCCCAGCTCGGCCACGAGCTCGACCTGCGCCGGCGAGAGCACGGTGGGCGGCCGGCCCTCCACCCGGGAGGCGAGCGCGAGCACGCGTGCCGGCGTGGCCCCGGCAAGCGAGGACCCGGCCAGCGTGCCGGTGCCGAGGACGTGGAGGGCGCGGCGGCGATCCATCGGGTTGGCCTCGCGGGTGGGATGCGATGAAACTGGGGGCGGCGCGCGGCCCGCGCCAGAGTCGGGGCTTCCGGAGCGGCGGCCGGGGCGGTGATATTCGCCGGACACTTCGTCCCATCCCCGAGGCCTTCCGATGCGCCGCCGCTTCCCGCTCGCCGCCGCCCTGGCACTGCTCGCTCCCGCCGCGGCGCATGCCCAGGACCTCACCGTGGACGACCCGGTGCTCCGCGCCATCTGGGAGGAGGGGACCCGGAACAGCCAGGTGGACCGCCTGGGCCAGGTCCTGATGGACTCGATCGGCCCGCGGCTCGCGGGGACGCCGAACATCAAGGCGGCGCGCGACTGGATCGAGCAGACCTACCGCGGCTGGGGCGTCCCGGTCCGGCAGGAGCGCTACGGCACCTGGAAGGGATGGGCGGCGGGCCCGGTGCACGTGGACCTCGTCGCCCCCCGGTCGCAGACGCTGGTGGCCCACCTGCTGGCGTGGAGCGCGGGCGCGCCGAAGCCGGTGGAGGGCGCCGTGGTGCTCCTTCCGGAAGCCGCCACCCCCGCCGAGTTCGATGCCTGGCTCCCCTCGGCCCGCGGGAAGTTCGTGCTGACGACGCCGCCGGAGCCGATGTGCCGGGCCCGGCAGGAGCTGGAGAAGTTCGGCCTCCCGGAGACGGTGCAATGGGCCGACTCGGTGCGCGCCGCCGGGCGACGGGCATGGCTGGCCAGTTCCTTCGGCCTCGGCTTTCTTGCCGGCGGGTTCGGCGGCATGGCGGTCGCCGCTATCGTCATGCTGCTTGCCATGCGTGAACCAGATCGTCATCGGCATCGCGGTGACGATCGGCGTCGAAGGCTTGACCGCATTGCTCCATTTTTTCCAGTTCAGCCGGACCTATCCCCGTCTCGATCGGGCCCCAATCGTGGAACTGCCGGGCTTAAGCCAAATCCCGGTTCTGGGCCCCGGGTTGTTCAGCCACAACCTGGTGGTCTATCTGGGCGTGATCCTGGTCGCAGCCCTGACCTGGCTGCTGCCACGAACCCTTTATGTCGGACTCAATCTGGAGGCGGCGGGCAACAAGCCCGCGGCCCTCGATGCCGCCGGGGTCGATGTGATCAGGACGCGCTCGC
>CAVQWA010000099.1:0-3201 GCA_963717315.1 uncultured Gemmatimonadales bacterium | reverse complement strand
TCGCGCTGATCCAGCTCACCCGCGTCCTCTTCCTGTACTTCGTCCAGAGCCGCGGCTGGCTCGACGGCAGGGAGGCGTTCCTCGCGGAGCGGCTGGACGCCGCGCTGGCGGCCGGACGACCGCTTCACCGGCACCTCTTCCGTCCGCTCTTCTTCGGCACACTCAACCGCCGCCCCGAGGAACGCCGCCGCGCCCGCGGCTTCGGTCGCATCCCGTTCCTGAACGGGGGCCTGTTCGAGCCGCACCCGCTCGAGCGCCGCTGGCCGGCGGACCTGCCGGATGCCGCGTGGCGCGATGCCTTCGACCAGCTGTTCGAGCGCTTCCACTTCACCGTCGTGGAGGGCGAGGACGGCCCGGGCATCGCGCCGGATGCGCTCGGCCGGGTGTTCGAGGGGGTGATGGAGCCCGGACGCCGGCGGGCGAGCGGGTCGTACTACACGCCGGCGGCCCTGGTGCGGCGCGTGGTGGACGCCGCGCTGGCGGCGCGGTTCGACGGCCGCGCGCCCCGCCTGGCCGAGCTCGACGGACTCACCGTGCTCGACCCCGCGGCGGGCTCGGGTGCCTTCCTCCTGGGTGCACTCGAACGACTGGCGGAGTGCCGCCGGCTGGCGGGCGATCACGCCCCGCAGCTGCGGCGCCGGGTGCTCGCCGGGATCGTCGGCGTCGACCGCGACCCGATGGCGGTTCGCCTCGCCGAGCTGCGGCTGTGGCTCGCGGTGCTGTCCGAGGAGGGAGAGGTTCCGCCGGAGCGGGTGACGCCGCTGCCCAACCTCGACTCCCTCGTCCGCCAGGGTGACAGCCTGCTCGACCCCCTGGAGGTGCTCGGTGCCACGGCGCCGCCGAGGGACGTGGCGGCGTCACTCCGCGCGCTCCGCGACGCGGCCGTCCTTGCTTCGGGCCTGCCGAAGCGCCGGGCCCGCGAGGCCCTGGCCTGCGCCGAGCGCGAGCTGCTCCGCGCGACGCTGGCGGGGGCGGAGGCGGCCGCCGAGTTGAGGATCACGGCGTTGCTCGAGGACGCCCGGTCGCCGACGCTCTTCGGCGGGCGGTCCGCGGCCGGGCGGGGCGTGCGTGCCGAGCTCGCCCGGCTCCGTGCGCGTCGGCGGAAGGTCCGGTCATTCCGCCGGGATTTCGAGCGGCAGGGGACGCTTCCCTGGTTCCGCTTCGAGAGCCATTTCGCCGACGTCTTCGCCGCCCGCGGCGGCTTCGACCTCGTCCTCGGCAATCCCCCGTGGGTGCGGGCCGAGGAGCTGCCAGCCGGCCTCCGCGCGCGGCTCCGGGAGCGGTGCCGCTGGTGGCGCACGGGAGCGGGAGCGGGATACGGCCACCAGCCCGACCTCGCGGTCGCGTTCCTCGAGCGCGCGTGGGGGCTGGCCGCGCCGGGAGGCACGGTCGCGATGCTCCTCCCGTCAAAGGTCGCCACCGCCGGCTACGGCTCCGTGGCGCGCCAGGCCCTCGCGGCGCAGGGCCGGCTGGATCTCGTCGCGCCGGTGCCTCCGCGACCGGGGGAGCGATTCGAGGCGGCGGCGTATCCGATGGTGCTCGTCGCCTCCCGGCGCGCCGCGTCCGCGGGCCACCGCGTGCGCGGCGGCCTCGACCCGGACGCCCCCAGCGTCCCGCAGGCCGGGCTCTCCGGCGGCGGTCCGTGGATCGTCACGCGCGAGCCGCTGCGCGAGGCGCTGGCGGCGCTCGCCGAGCATCCCCGCGTGGCGGACCACTGGACGCCTCGGCTCGGTGCCAAGACCGGCGCGAACGACGCCTACGTCAACCCACCCGCCGAGGTGGAGACCGACTGCATCCGCCTCGCGCTCCGGGGGCGCGAGGTCCGGCCCTTCCATGCCGAGCCCCGCTTCCGCCTGCTGTGGCCGCACGACGACGCCGGGCGGCCGCTGGCGGTGCTGCCCCCGGGGGCGGCGCGGCACCTCCGGCCCCACCGGGAGCGCCTCGCCCTCCGCGCCGACGCCGATCCCCGGCTCCCCTGGTGGTCCTGCTTCCGCGCCGCCGCGGGCCGGCCGGTGCCCCGGGTGGCGTGGGCGGACCTCGCGCGTCGGCTCCGGGCGGCGGCGCTCGTGGGACCGGAAGGAAACCGGGTGGTCCCGCTGAACACCTGCTATGTCATCCTCGCAGGCACCGAAGAGGACGCGCTCGCGCTCGCCGCGTGGCTCAATTCCACCAGCCTGCGGGTGGCTGCGGTGCACGGGGCGGACGAGGCACGCGGCGGCTATCGCCGGTTCGGGGCCCGTGTGGTGGGGGCCCTTCCCTTCCCCCTCGCCGCCCGCCGCGACCCGGACCTGGTGTCGCTCGCGCGCCGAGGCGCGCGTCACCCTGTCCAGTCCGATCTCGATGCCCGTGTCGCCGACCTGCTGGGGCTCTCTCCCGCGCACCGACGCGCACTCACGCTGGCTCCGGAACGCGCCGCGGCTGGTCGCTGAGGCGCTCCGACCGGTGGAGCTCCCGCTGGCGACGGTGCTTCGCGCCGGGCCGCGCGCCCCGGTGGCGGCGGTGGCACGCGCCATCGCGCGCGCGCTCGCCCCCGTTGCGGCGGATGACACGCCGCCTCCGTGGCTCCGGCCGGGCCAGGAGGTCTCGTTCCGGCGGGCGCTCGCATCGGTGCGCCGACATGGCGGCGCCCTGCTGGCGGACCCGGCGGGGAGCGGCAAGACGTACGTGGCGCTCGCCGTGGGATCCGCGCTCGCCCGTGACCGGCCGGGCGCGGCCGCGCTCACCTGCCTCGTGCCGGCAACGCTGCAATCCCAGTGGCAGGAGGCGCTCCGCCGGACCGGGGTCCCCGGCGTGGTCCACTCGCACGAGCTCGCGAGCCGCGGGCGGTTGCCGTCCACGACGGGGCCGGTCATCATCGACGAATCGCACCACTTCCGTAACCCCGGCACCAGGCGCTACGGCCGGGTGGCGGACTGGCTCCTCGGACGCCCCCTGCTGCTCGCCTCCGCGACGCCCGTCGTGAATCGCGCCGCGGATCTCGCCTGCCAGCTCCACCTCGGCATGCGGGACGACGCACTCGCAGAGTGCGGACTCCCGTCGCTCGCCGCGCTCGGCCCGGAGGGCCACCCCGCCCTGGGCGCGGTCGTCATCGCGCGAAGCGACGTCCCGGGGCTCCCGGACGCTCGCCAGCGCCGTGTCGCGCTCCCGGACCGGCCCACGACCGGCGCCCTCCTCGCGGGGCTCGACCGGTTGCGGCTGTCA
>CAVQWA010000098.1:0-20609 GCA_963717315.1 uncultured Gemmatimonadales bacterium | reverse complement strand
CGCGCCTCCCGAGGTTTCCCCGCCGTTCCGTACCCCTGCGAGCCATCCGTGACATCGCCGTCCGCCAACCAGGCCTCCCCGCCCGCGCCGCCCGCGGGACTCCGCCGCGAGCAGCTCCTGGAGCTCTACTACTGGATGCGCCTCACCCGCACCCTGGAGGAGCGGCTCGTGGCCCTCTACCGCCAGACCAAGGTGGTGGGCGGCCTCTTCCGCTCGCTCGGCCAGGAGGCGGACGCGGTCGGCAGCGCCTACGCGCTCGACCGCGCGAAGGGCGACGTGCTCTCGCCCCTCATCCGGAACCTCGGCTCGATGCTGGTGCGGGGCGCCACGCCGCTCGAGGTGCTCCGGCAGTACATGGCCAGGGCCGACGGCCCCACCCGCGGCCGCGAGCTCAACATCCACTTCGGCGGGCCGGAGCGCGGCTTCATCGGCCAGATCTCGCACCTGGGCGACATGGTGCCGGTGATGGCCGGGGTGACCCTCAGCTTCCGGCTCCGCGGGCAGGACCGGGTGGGCCTGGTGTACGTGGGCGACGGCGCCACGAGCACCGGGAGCTTCCACGAGGGGATCAACCTCGCCGCGGTGCAGCGCTGCCCGCTGGTCGTCATCATCGAGAACAACGGCTACGCCTACTCGACGCCGACCCCGGCCCAGTGTGCGGCGGAGCGGCTGGCCGACAAGGCCGCGGGCTACGGCATCCCGGGGGTGCGGGCCGACGGCAACGACGTCCTCGAGACCTACCGGGTGACGCGGGAGGCGGTGGACCGCGCCCGGCGGGGCGAGGGGGTCACGCTGATCGAGCTCCTGACGTACCGCCGCAAGGGCCACGCCGAGCACGACAACCAGAGCTACGTGCCGGCGGGCGAAATCGACTGGTGGGCTGCGAACAACGACCCCGTGGACCGCTATGCGGGCGCGCTGACCGGCACCTACGGCTTCGCCGCGGCCGAGCTCGAAACGCTCGACGCGCGGGTGCGGACCGAGGTGGATGCGGCCACCGACGAGGCGGAGCGGTCGCCGGCGCCGGACGGCACGGACGCCCTCACCGGCGTCCATGCCGACCCGCCGGCGATGCCCCTCCAGTGGTACCGCCGCGGCGTGGACCGCGCCGTGGACCGCCACGAGCGCCCGGAGGGCTGGGGGACCTACGATGACTGAGGTGACCTTCCTCGAGGCGATCCGCGAGGCGCTGGTCGAGGAGATGGAGCGCGATCCCGACGTCTTCTGCCTCGGCGAGGACATCGGGAAGTACGGCGGCGCCTTCAAGGTGACCGACGGCCTGCTCGACCGCTTCGGCGCCAACCGGGTGATCGACACCCCGATCAGCGAGGCGGCGATCGTCGGCGCGGCGGCCGGCGCGTCCCACCTGGGGATGCGGCCGGTGTGCGAGATGCAGTTCATCGACTTCATCTCGGCCGCGTACGACATGCTGACCAACTACGTGGCCACGGCGCGCTACCGCGCCTTCCTCCCGTGCCCGATGGTGGTCCGGGGCCCGAGCGGCGGCTACGTGCGGGGCGGGCCATTCCACTCCCAGAACCCCGAGGCGGCCTTCCTGCACACCCCGGGACTCAAGATCGTCTACCCCGCGACGGCCGCGGACGCGAAGGGGCTCCTCAAGGCCGCGATCCGGGACGAGGACTGCGTCCTCTTCTTCGAGCACAAGTACCTCTACCGCCGCATCAAGGAGACGATGCCGGCCGGGGATCACGTCGTGCCCATCGGCAAGGCCCGCGTGGCGCGCGAGGGGAAGCACCTCTCGATCATCACCTACGCCGCCACCGTCTGGAAGGCGCTCGAGGCGGCGGCGCAGCTGGAGCGGGAGGACGGCCTCTCGGTCGAAGTGCTCGACCTGCGGTCCCTCCTGCCGATGGACGACGAGGCGATCGCCGCCACGGTGCGGAAGACGAACCGGGTGCTGGTGCTCCACGAGGACACCGCCACCGGCGGCGTGGCGGGCGAGGTCACCGCCCGGATCAACGAGCTGGCCTTCGAGTGGCTGGACGCCCCGGTGCGCCGGGTGGCCGCGCACGACGTCCCGCTCCCCTACGCGCCGGCCCTGGAGGACTTCGTCCTGCCCCAGACCAGCGACGTCGTGCGCGCTGCGCGCTGGCTGGCGGCGTACTGAGTGGCGAGTCACGAGTCGCGAGCCGCGAGTCGCCCGGCCCTGGTCACGGTGGGCCCCGGGTGGACCGCCCGGACTCGTCACTGGTGACTCGTGACTCGTGACCTCCGGGCCTTTGACCAACCCCGCCCGCCGCGGCTAGGTTTCCCCGCGAACCTCGACCTCCGCAGGAACGCCCCCATGGCCCGCGTCGACGTCATCATGCCCCAGATGGGCGAATCCATCGCCGAGGGCACCCTGTCCCGGTGGATGAAGAAGGTGGGCGACGCGGTGAAGCGCGACGAGCCCATCTTCGAGATCTCCACCGACAAGGTGGACGCCGAGATTCCGGCGCCCGCCGCGGGCGTGCTGGCCGAGATCGTGGTGCAGGAGGGCCAGACCGTCGCGGTGCAGACGGTCGTGGCGCGGATCGAGACCGAGGCGGGGGCTGCCGCCACGGCGCCCGCCCCCGCCCCCGCTCCCGCTCCCGCTGCCGTGGCGGCGCCGGCCCCCGAGGCCCCGAAGCCGGCGCCCGCACCGCCCCGGCCGGCTTCCGCCCCCGCCCCGGCCCCGGCCCCGGTGCCGGCTGCCCCCATCGCTCCCGCTGCGGCCTCGCCCGACGGGGAGGAGACCGCCGAGGAGCGCTTGCGGCGGAAGTCCACCCCGCTGGTTCGCCGGATGGCCGCCGACGCCGGCGTGGACCTCGCCCGGCTCGAGGGCACCGGGCACGCCGGGCGAGTGACCCGGCAGGACCTGGAGCAGTTCCTCGAGGGCGGGGCGGCGGCTGCGCCGGCCGCGGCGGCAGCGCCGGCCGCGGCTCCAGCTCCGGCGGCCGCGCCGGGCCGGCCGGCCGCCGCTCCCGCCGCCGCGGTGGTGGAGGCCTGGGAGGGCGACACCGTCGAGCCCTGGTCCCGCATCCGGAAGCTGACCGCGGACCACATGATCATGTCGCGCCGCACCTCGGCGCACGTGAACTCGGTCTTCGAGGTGGATTACACCCGCGTGGCCCAGCTGCGCGCCCGGAAGAAGGCGGAATACGCCGAGCGCGGCGTCAACCTGACCTACCTGGCGTTCATCGCGAGCGCGGTGGCGCAGGCGCTCCGGAAGCACCCGCGCCTCAACGCCTCGGTCTCCGGCGACAACACCATCCTCCGCCGCGACGTGAACCTGGGCATCGCGGTGGCGCTCGACTGGGGCCTCATCGTCCCGGTCGTGCGCCGCGCCGACGAGCTCAACCTGCTCGGGCTGGCGCGCGCCATCAACGATCTCGGCGAGCGCGCCCGGGGCAAGAAGCTGAGCCCGGAGGAGGTGCAGAAGGGCACCTTCACCATCACCAACCCCGGCGTCTTCGGCTCCGTGATCGGCATGCCGATCATCAACCAGCCCCAGGTGGCCATCCTCTGCGTCGGGAGCATCACCAAGCAGCCGGCGGTGATCTCCCTCCCGGACGGCACCGACACGCTCGGGATCCGCACCAGGGGCTTCCTCTCGCTCTCGTTCGACCACCGGATCGTCGACGGCTCCGACGCCGACCGGTTCCTGGCCGACGTGACGGCCACGCTCGAGGGCTTCCCCGAGGGAGCGGCCTGAGATGCCGCGGGCGCTGAGCATCGCGCGGGTGCGCGTCGCGACCGGGAACGAGGGTGAGTACCTCGCCGTCGTCGCCGAGCTGGCCGCCCTGGCGGAGGCGCGCGGCCAGCACCTCTGGGTGTTCCGCCACGGCGCCGACCCGCACACGTTCGTCGAGTTCAGCGAGAGCCGCGGGGCCGCGGACCACCGCAGCGTGCGTTCACTCTCGCCGCGGGAGCTGGCGCTCGAGGCCCGCCGCGCCGCGGTGGTCGAGAAGCTCCCCGGCGGCGACGACCTCTGGATCGAGGTGGCCCTCCGCAGGTCCGCGCCCGAAGCGCGGCCGGCCTGAGGCGCCGATGTCCGCCCGCACCATCCTCGTGGGCGGCGTGCCCTGGACCGTGGCCCCCTCCGGCCGCGTCACCCAGTTCGTGCGCGATGAGTTCGGGGTCCGGTTCACCCGCGGCACCGGCCCGGCGGCCGAGCACCGGATGGCCCGCTTCGCCCCGCTCGGCACCCGCGTGCCGGAGCTCGCCCTGGCCGAGCTCACCGATGCCCAGCTGGCCGAACTCTTCCACCGCTCGCAGCCGGCCTCGACCTCGCCGGAGCTGGGGTACGGGCGCTGACGGGGCCGCTCGCCGACCTGCACCTGCACTCGACCGCCTCCGACGGGACGCTGCCGCCGGAGGCGGTCGTCGCTCGGGGCGCCGCGGCCGGGCTGGCCGCCGTCGCCCTGACCGACCACGACACCCTCGCGGGACTGCCCGCGGCGGTCGCCGAGGGCGAACGGCTCGGGGTCCGCGTCGTGGGCGGGTGCGAGTTCTCGGTGTCCGCGCCGTGGGGCGAGATGCACCTGCTGGGCTATTTCCTGCCGGCGGGGGATCCGGCGCTGGAAGGGCTCCTGGTCCGGCAGCGGGCCGACCGGGAGCGCCGCGCGGGCGAGATGGCCGAGCGGCTCCGCCGCCACGGGTTGCCCGTCAGCGACGCTGCGGTCCGCCGGGTCGCCGCCGGGGGCGCCCTGGGCCGGCCCCACGTCGCGCGGGTCCTGCTCGAGGCGGGCGTCGTGAGCACGATGGACGAGGCGTTCGAGCGGTGGCTCCGCCGCGGCCGGCCCGGCTTCGTGCCCAAGGCGCTCCCGACCCTCGCCGACGTGGCCGGGGTGGTGCACGCCGCCGGCGGCATCGTCTCCGCGGCCCACCTCAAGGAGCGGGGAACCCGGGGCGCGCTGGAGCAGTTCCTGCCCCAGGGCCTCGACGCGGTGGAGGTGCGCCACCCCAGCCACTCCCCGGAGCTCGAGGCCCGCCTGCTGGGCACCGCGCGGGCGCTCGGGCTCGCACCGAGCGGCGGCAGTGACTGGCACGGTGAGATCGCTGACGGCACCCACGGCGCGCTCGGCAGCTCGGCCGTGCCGCTCGACTGGCTCGACGCGCTGGAGGCGCGCCGGCTGGCCTGACCCCAGGGAGGATGGACGATGCCGATCCAGTTCGACTTTCAGGGCCGGACCGCCCTGGTCACCGGCGTGGCGCGCAAGGGCCAGATCGGCCACGCGGTGGCCCGGGCGTTCGCGGCCGCGGGGGCGGGAGTGGTGCTGGCCGACCTGAACGCCGTGGAGGTGGCGGCCCGCGCCGCCGAGTTCAAGGCGGACGGCCTGCGTGCGGTGCCCGCCGCCGGCAACCTGACCCGGGCCGACACCGCGGCGTTCGCGGTGCGCCGCGCCGTGGAGGAGTTCGGCGGGCTGGACGTGGTGGTGAACGTGGCCGGGGGGCTCACCACCTGGGGGCCGATCGCGGGGCTCACGCCGGAGGGACTCGAGCGCGAGCTCGCGATCAACGTCAAGACCGGCGTGCTCGTCTCCCAGGCGGCGCTGCCCGAGCTGGTGAAGCGGCGCGGAGCCATCGTGAACTTCGCGTCGGTCGCCTACTACCGGCCGCAGGATTCGATGGCCGCCTACGCCGCGGCGAAGTCGGCGGTGGCAGGCTTCACCCAGAGCCTCGCCCGCGAGGTGCGCGACACCGGCGTCCGGGTCAACGCCGTCGCGCCCGCGACGGTGCGCACCGCGGACAACGTCGCCTCGGCCGGGCCCGAGGCCCGCTTCGTCGAGATGGAGGACATCGTCCACGCCGTGCTGTTCCTCGCCAGCGACGCCGCCCGGGCGATCACGGGCCACGTCCTCCCGGTGACCAACGGAGACCTGTGACCGGCTCCGGGGCCGCCGTGCCGGTCGGCCGCGTGGTGGTGATCGGCGGCGGGTGCTACGGGACCTTCTACGCCGGCCAGCTGGCCCGCGCCACGGAGAAGGGGGCGCTCGCCCCGCGCGAAGTGGTGATGGTCGATCACGACCCCGCGTGCCGCGCCGCCCGCGACCTTCCCGCGGCGCCCGGCCGACGGCTGGTGGCGGACGACTGGGACCACTTCCTCGACCACTGGCTTGGCGGGCACTGGGACGAGCCGGCGGCACCGGACGACCTCATCGTGCCCTCCCCGCTCATGCCCCACCTCCTGCATGCCTGGCTGCTGCGCCGGTCGCGGGCCCGCTGGCCGGGTCGCCCGGTGACGACCCGGCCCCTCGAGCAGGAGGTCGGCACGCCCTACGACACCCTCGCCCCGGACGGCACCCGCTACGTCTCGTTCGCCGACTGGCTCTGTCCCACCCACTGCATCGAGCCGGCCACCTGCCCGGTGATCCGCGGTCCGCGCACGTGGGAGATGTCCGACACCCTCGTGCGCCACGCCCGGCGGATCGGGGCGGCGGGGCCGGCCCTCTGCGTCACGCGCCACCTCGGCTTCGGCGTCGGCGTCTTCGGCGTGGACGAGGTCCTGGCTGCGGACCGCCTCGTGGCGGACGCCGGGGCCTCCGCCGGCCCCGCGGCGGTGCTGGTGGGGACGGTCTCGGCCTGCCACGGCGCGGTGAACCTCCTGGCCCTCGGCCCGGCTCCCTGACCCCGCCGGGGAACCCTCCCGCGTTCTATATTCCGTCACGAGTCACGAGTCGCGGGGCGTGGATCCTCGTGGCGACTCGCGACACCTGGCCCTTGACCCTCGACCCCCGGCCCGAATGACTACCTCGGATGTCCTCATCGTCGGCGGCGGGCCCGCCGGCCTCTGCGCCGCGATGTACGCCGGCCGCGGCATGCTGCGCGCCGTGCTGCTCGAGCGGGGCGCCACCGGCGGCGAACTTCTCAACACCGACCTGATCGAGGACTATCCGGGGTTCGCCAGCGTCAAGGGCCACGAGCTCGCGCGGCTGATGACCGAGCACGCCTTGAAGTTCGGGGCGGAGTTCAAGCAGGAAAACGTCGAGTCCATCGTGAAGCGCGAGGGCGACGGAATCTTCGAGGTGAGCTGCACCGGTGGGGCGGTCTACGAGGCGCCGGCGGTGATCCTGACGGCCGGCGGGACGCCCACCAAGCTGGGCATCCCGGGCGAGGTGGAGTACGCCGGGCGCGGGGTGTCGTACTGCGCGGTGTGCGACGGGGCCTTCTTCAAGGGCGAGGTGATCGCGGTCGTCGGCGGGGGCGACGCCGCCGTCGAGGAGGCGGAATACCTCACCCGCTACGCCTCGAAGGTCTGCCTGATCCACCGCCGGGACGAGCTCCGTGCCTCGAGGATCCTCCAGGAACGGCTCTTCGCGAACCCGAAGGTCGAGGTGGTCTGGGACACGGTGGTGCACGAGGTGAAGGGCGGCCCGTCGGGCGTCCAGTCGCTCGACGTCGAGAACGTGAGGACCGGCGAGCGGAAGGACCTCCCGGTGACGGGCGTCTTCGTCTTCATCGGCTTCACCCCGAACAGCGGGCTGGTGAAGCAGCACGTCGCCCACGACCCGGGCGGGTACCTCCTCACCGACGACCGGATGATGACCTCCATCCCGGGGCTCTTCGCCGCCGGCGACCTCCGGGTCCAGCTGACCCGCCAGGTCACGACCGCGGTGGGCGACGCCACCACCGCCGCCATCGCGGTGGAGAAGTACCTGGCCGAGCGGAAGGACCGCGTCGGTGTCTGACGCCGTCGTCGTCGGGATTCCCAACGGGCGGTTCACGCAGAACTGCTGGCTGGTGGCGGACCCCGACAGCGGCGAGGCCGCGGTCATCGACCCGGGTGAGGAGTCGGCCCGCATCCTGGCGGAGCTGGCGGCCCGCGGCTGGCGCGCCACCGCGATCTGGCTCACCCACGCGCACATCGACCACGTCCTCGGCGTCGCGGCGGTGCGCGAGGCCACCGGCGCCCCGATCCACCTCCACCCTCTCGATCGTCCCCTCTACGACAACGTGGCCGAGCAGGGCCGGTGGTTCGGCCTGGACGTGCCACCGCTGCCCCCGCCCGACTACCCGTGGGCGGAGGGCGACCGGGTGCGGGTGGGCTCACTCGAGTTCGTGGTCCACCACGTGCCGGGCCACTCGCCCGGGCACGTGGCGCTGGTGGGCCACGGCCACTGCTTCAGCGGCGACGTGCTGTTCCGCGGGTCGGTGGGCCGCGCGGACCTGCCCGGGGGCGACGGGGCCCGCCTGATGGACTCCATCCGCCGGCGGCTCCTCACGCTCCCCGGGGACGTCATCGTCCATCCGGGGCACGGCCCCGACACGACCATCGCCGAGGAGCGGCGCGGCAACCCCTTCCTCACCGGGGCCGCGCTTCTTGCCTGAGCCGGGCTGGGTGGACCGTCGCCTCCGGGGCGAGGACGCGCGGCCGGCGCCCGCCCTGCGCCGCCCCCGCGCGACCGGCGAGGCGCTCACCTGCAACCGGTGCGGATTCCCCGTGGAACGCCGGGCGCTCGGCTGCAAGAACCCCTGCGCGAACTGCGGCACCGTCTACCCGCTCGGCGACTGCTCCGATTGAAGTGACCGCCCTCCCGCCCGCCCTCCGCCCCGCGGCGTCGTTCGGCCTCCTCGACATCACCAAGTTCTACGGCGCCACTACCGGCGGCATCCGCACCTACCTGCACGCGAAGGCCGAGTGGACGGCTGCGCGCCCCGCCATTCGCCACGCGGTGATCGTCCCGGGGGCGGAGACCACAGTCGAGGATGCGGACGGGGTCCGATGGTACCGGCTCCGCGGCGCCCCGATCCCCGGCGCGGGGCCCTACCGGATGCTGGTGGCCCCGCGTTCCATCGGCGCCATCGTCGCGCACGAGCGACCCGACGTCATCGAGGTGGGGAGCCACTTCCTCGTGCCCTGGCAGGTGCTCCACGCCAACCGTCGACGGGGGGCGCGGGTCGCCTGGTTCGCCCACGCCGACCTCGCGGGCCTCGCTGCGCGCGGGTGGGGCAGGGGCCTGCCGGCGCCCGGATGGCGGGGGGCCGCGGCCGGGGCCTACGTCCGCATGCTGGCCCGGCGCGTGGACCTGGTGATCGCGGGGTCCGACAGCTTCGCCGAGCGACTGCGGGAGGCGGGCGCGCCCCGGGTGGCGGTGGCGCCGCTCGGGGTGGACCTGCGGCGGTACCATCCCGCCCGCCGGGCGCGGGAGGCGGCGACGCGCGCACGACACCGGCTGCCGGACGCGCCCTTCGCCGTCTACGCCGGCCGGATCGCCCGGGAGAAGGAGCTCGACGTGGTGTTGCGGGCCTGGCCGGAGGTGGAGCGTCGCACCGGCGTCCGGCTCGTCCTCGTCGGCGAGGGCGCGGATGCCGCGCGGCTGCGGCGATTGCCCGGCGCCGCGGCGGCGACCTGGCTGCCGTTCCAGCGCGACCCGGAGCACGTGGCGGACCTCCTGGCGGCGGCCACGCTCTGCGTGGCACCCGGTCCCCACGAGACCTTCGGGCTCGCGGCGGCGGAGGCCGCCGGGTGCGGCGTGCCGGTCCTGGCGGTGGCCGAGGGCGCAGTGGGCGAGCGCGTGGCGGCCTCCGGCACCGGCGCGGTCTATGCGCGGGGGGACCGGGCCGCCCTCATCGAGGGCGCCGTGGGGCTGGTGGGTGCGGGGGCGTCGCTCCGGCACCGGGCCCGGACCGTGGCCGAGCGCGACTTCGGCTGGGACACGGCGTTCGAACGGCTCTTCACGATCTATCGGGGCCTGGCGAACCGGTGAGCCTCAGCCGCCCGCCGGCGGCGGGGACACGGTCACCAGCAGGATGGTCCGCTCCAGCGCCTCGAGCACGCCGTGCGGCACCCCCGCCGGCGCCCACACGAGCGTGCCCGCTCCCGCCTCCGCGGACTCGGCACCCACGGCGAATCTCGCCTTTCCCGACAGCACCAGATAGAATTTGTCCGCGTCGGCGTGCGCGTGGATCCGCCGGGCCTGGCCCGGCTCGAGGCAGTCGAGCCCGGCGAAGAGCCGGTCGCCGCGAACCACGTCGGCCTTGTGCGGCGCCGCCGGGTCGAACCCGGCGAAGGCGCCGAGCGGCAGGAAGTACGCACTCATTTCGCTCGCTCCCGGGGGCAGGGTCCGACCGCTCACTGCTCACCGCTCACCGCTTACCGAACAGTCGCCATGACCACCCGCATCGAGAAGGACCCGCTGGGCGAGAAGGCCGTCCCCGCGGACGCGCTCTACGGCATCCAGACGCTCCGTGCCGTGGAGAACTTCCCCATCAGCGGCCTCCGGCCGATGCCGGCGTTCGTGGACGCGATGATCTGGATCAAGCGCTCGGCGGCGCTCACCCACAAGGAGACCGGCCGCCTCGATCCCGCGCTGGCCGACGCGATCATCCGCGCGGCGGACGAGGTGCTCGGCGGCGCGCACCGCGACCAGTTCGTGGTGGACCCGTACCAGGCCGGCGCGGGCACCAGCCACAACATGAACTGCAACGAGGTGCTCGCGAACCGGGCCAACGAACTCCTGGGCGCACCCCGCGGCGCCTACGCGCCGGTGCACCCGAACGACCACGTCAACATGGCCCAGAGCACGAACGACACGATCCCGACCGCGATGCGGCTCGCGGCGCTGTCGCTCCTCCCCGGCCTGCTCGCCGCGCTGGACCGCCTGGCGGGGGCCTTCCTCGCCCGGGGCGAGCAGTTCGACCACATCATCAAGTCGGGGCGGACCCACCTGCAGGACGCGACCCCCATCCGGCTGGGCCAGGAGTTCACCGCCTGGGGGCGGACCGTGGCGCGGCACCGGGTGAAGCTCGAGGAAGCCGCGGTCTGGCTCCGGGAACTCGGCATCGGCGGCACCGCCGTGGGCACCGGATTGAACGCGGAACCGGCCTATCCCGAGCTGATGGTGAAGCACCTGCGGGAGGTGAGCGGCCTTCCGGTGGAGGAGGGTCGCGATCGGGTCCAGCTGATGCAGTCCATGGGCGACATCGCCACGATGAGCGGCGCCATCCGGGCCTACACCCTCGACCTCTGCAAGATCGCGGACGACATCCGGCTGCTGGCCTCCGGCCCGCGCACCGGGCTCGCGGAGATCAGCCTCCCGCCGGTGCAGCCGGGGTCGAGCATCATGCCGGGCAAGGTGAACCCGTCCATCGCGGAGATGGTGAACCAGGTCTGCTACCAGGTGCTCGGCTGCGACACCACGGTGGCGCTGGCGGCGAAGGCGGGCGAACTGGAGCTCAACGTGATGATGCCGGTCATCACCCACAACGTGGTGCTGGCGATGACCATCCTCACCAACGCCACGCGGGTGTTCGCGGAGCGCTGCGTCGAGGGGATCGGGGCGGACGAGACCCAGTGCGCGCACTGGCTGGAGCGGAGCCCCGCGCTGGTCACGGCCCTGGCGCCGAAGATCGGCTACGCGGAGGCGGCCAGGCTCGCCAAGGAGGCGATCGCCACCGGCCTCACCGTGAAGGAGCTCGTGATGCGGAAGGGCATCCTCCAGGGGGCGGAGCTGGAGGAGGTGCTCGACCTGCGGGCGATGACGGAGCTCGGCGTGCCGGGCGGGAAGGGCGTGCCGGCCGGGGGCTGAGGCGCGGGTGGGCCCGCCTCGCCGACGGCGTTGAATTCCCGGTGCGGCGGTCCCATATTGGAGTCATGCGGGTCACCACCTGGACCGAATACAGCCTCATCATCACGCTGCACCTCGCGAAGCGGCACCGCGCCGACGGCGGGCGGGTGGCGGCGCGCGAGCTGGCCGAGGCCGAACGGCTCCCGCCGGACTACGTCGAGCAGATCCTGCTCCGGCTCCGCCGCGCAGGCCTGGTGGCGAGCGTCCGCGGGGCGAAGGGCGGGTACCGCCTGGCCAGGGACCCGGCGGAAATCAGCGTCCGGGATGTGATGGCGGCCTCGGAGCACCAGACTTTCGAGATGAACTGCGAGCTTCACCAGGTGGACGCCGAACGCTGCAGCCCGAGCGGGTCGTGCAGCATCCGCCCGGTGTGGACCGCCCTGCAGCAGCGGGTCGATGAATTCCTCGATGGCATCTCGCTCGGCGACCTGCTGCGCGAGGAACCGCGGGTGCAGGAACTGGTGGCCCTCGGATCCGCGCCGTCCTGAACCTCGGGCGGCGTCAATCCCGGAGCCCGCGCCGGAACCCGGCCGGGCTCCGCTTCGTTTCCCGGTCCTTCGACCTTCAACCCTCGAACCTTGACCGCTCCCCTCTCCCACGACGAGCTCATCCGCTACTCCCGGCACCTGATCCTGCCGGAAGTGGGCGTCGAGGGGCAGCGACGGCTCAAGGGTGCCCGGGTCCTCGTCGTCGGGGCGGGCGGACTCGGCTCCCCGGTGGCCCTCTACCTGGCCGCGGCCGGGGTCGGGGCGATCGGGCTGGCGGACGGGGATGTGCTGGACCTCTCCAACCTCCAGCGGCAGGTGCTGCACGGGACATCGGCCATCGGGCGTCCCAAGGTCGAGTCCGGCGCGGCCCGGCTGCGGGACCTGAATCCCCACGTGCGGGTCGAGCCGATCGCCGAACGCCTCAGTTCGGCGAACGCGCGGGAGGTGGTGCGCGCGTACGACGTCGTCGCCGACGGCAGCGACAACTTCCCGACCCGCTACCTGGTCAACGACGCGTGCGTGCTGGAGGCGAAGCCGAACGCCTATGGGGCCATCCTGCGATTCGATGGGCAGGCGTCGTTCTTCGCGCCCGAGGGGCCGTGCTATCGCTGCCTCTTCCCCGAGCCGCCGCCGCCGGGCCTGGTGCCGTCCTGCGCTGAGGCGGGGGTGGTCGGCGCGCTCCCCGGCCTGATCGGCTCGATCCAGGCGCTCGAGGTCATCAAGCGCATCCTCGGCACCGGGGAGTCGCTGCTCGGCCGGCTTCTGCTGGTGGACGCGCTGCGGATGCGGACGCGGGAAATCTCGGTTCGCCGGGATCCGGCGTGCCCGGTCTGCGGCGAGGCGCCGACCATCCGCGAGCTGGTGGATTACGACGCCTTCTGCGGCGTGTCGGGGACCGCGGCGGCGGCACCGGGGAGCGTGGAGCCCCTGGAGGTCGCCCGCGAGATCGGCGCCGGCCAGCGGCCGCTGATCCTGGACGTGCGCGAGCCGTGGGAGTGGGAGGTCGTGCATCTCGAGGGCGCCGTGCACGTCCCCCTCGACGAGCTGCCCGGGCGGCTCGGCGAGCTCGACCCGCGGGCGGGCATCGTCACGATCTGCCACCACGGCGTGCGGTCCCGTCGCGCGCAGGAGCTGCTCACCGCCGCCGGATTCGCCCGGGTGCGCAACCTTGCGGGCGGCATCGACGCCTGGGCGGAAGAGGTGGAGCCGGGAATGACGAGGTACTGAGGGGGGAGAGGGGGAAGAGGAGGGGGAGAGGGGGCCCGCTCCCCTCTCCCCCTTCCGTCTCCCCTCCCCGCAGTGCCGAAGGAGGGACTCGAACCCTCACGGGCTTGCGCCCACTGCGCCCTGAACGCAGCGCGTCTACCAATTCCACCACTTCGGCGGGAGGCCAAAGCTAGTCCTGGGCTCTCCGAGCGTCAAGCAGCGCGTTGACCCCTCCGAAGCCTCGGTCTATCTTCGAGTTACGAGCCTATTGTGAGCCCGAAGCCCGCCCCTGCCGACGCGGCCGAAAGCCGTCAGTCCATCGCCCGGAATCCACGGGCCACGCACGACTTCCACATCCTCGATACCTGGGAGGCGGGCCTCGTGCTCACCGGGACCGAGGTCAAGGCGCTCCGGAGCGGCAAGGCCTCCATCAGGGAGGCCTTCGCCCGCGTCGGTCGCGGTGAGGTGTGGCTCGAGGGGATGAACATCACGCCATACGAGCAGGGCAACCGCTGGAACCACGACCCGGTCCGGTCGCGGAAGCTCCTGCTGCACCGGAAGGAGATCGAGCGCCTCATCGGGGCGGTCGAGCAGAAGGGCCTGACGCTGGTGCCCCTGGAGCTCTACTTCTCCCGCGGCAAGGCGAAGGTGAAACTGGCCCTCGGCCGGGGCAAGAAGATCCACGACCGTCGCGAGGACGTGAAGCGGCGGGACGCGGAACGTGAGATGGCGCGTGCCCGCGCCTGGAAGGGGCGGGTGTGATCCTGCTCCCGCCGTCCCTGTTCGCCGCGGCGGTGGGGGCGGCCCTCGCGCTGCCCGGCCCGGCACCGCAGCCGCCCACGGTGGTGCTGAGCACGGCCCGGGGCGAGGTGCGGCTCGAGCTGCGCCAGACCGCGGAGGGAGGCCTCCTCCCGGCGGCGTCCCTCGTGGCCGCGCTCGGCGGCCAGCTGCTCGATGAGGACCCCGCGTGGGCCGAGGTGCGGGTGGCGGGGACGGGCTTCCGCTTCCTGGTCGGCTCCCCCGTCGTGGTCACCGGTGACCGGGTCGAGGCGCTCGGCGTCGGGGCCGCCCGGGTGGCCGACACGCTGTTCCTTCCCCTGCCGCTCGTGAGCCACCTGCTCCCCCGCGCCTTCCCGGAGCGGTACCGGTGGGTGGCGGCCGACCTCCGGCTGGTCGAGGCCGGCCCGGCCGCCGCCGCGCCCCGCCTCGGCCGGCGCCTGCAGCGCGCCCACGTCGTGACGGTGGACCCGGGCCACGGCGGAGAGGACCCGGGGAACCCCTGCCGGTACTGCCCGGGTGGCCTCACGGAGTCCGACGTCACGCTCCAGGTGGGACTCCTCTTCCGGGACGAGCTGGAGGCACGCGGGGTCCGGGTGCGGATGACGCGCTCCCGCGACGTCCGTCCCGGTCTCCGCGAGCGCGCCGCCGCCTGCTCGGCGGAGTGCGACCTCTTCGTCAGCCTGCACGTGGACGCGCTCGCGCCCCGCGGCCGGCGCCAGAACGAGGGGCTCCGCGGCTTCTCGGCATACATCATCGGGGAGGAGAACACCGAGGATGCGCGCCGGGTGGCGCGGATGGAGAACGAGGCGCTGCGCTACGACTCGCTCGAGACCGCGGGCGGCAGCGCCCTCGACTTCATCCTGCGCGACCTCCAGATGAACGAGTACCTCCGCGAGTCGGCACGCGCCGCCACCCTGGTGCACGGCGAGGTCGAGAAGGTGCATCCCGGCGCCAACCGCGGGGTGCGGAAGTTCACCAACATCGCGGTGCTCAACCTGGCCCGCCGGCCGGCCATGCTGGTGGAGATGGGCTTCGGCGACCATCCCGGCGACGCGCGCTTCCTCGCCGACCCGCGCGGCCAGCGCCGGCTCGCCGCCGCGATGGCGACGGCCATCGAGTCCTATCTCGTCGAGTACGAGCTTCGTGCCGGCGCGGCCGCGGGGGCCCCGTGAGGCGCGCCCTGCTCCTCGTCGCCTGCCTGTCGCTCGGCGGCTGCGTGTACTACAACGGCGTCTACAACGCCCGCCGCCTCACGAAGGAAGCGGAGCGGGCGGAGCGGGACGGCCGGCGGCTCGAGGCCCAGGGGCTCTACGGCCAGGTGGCCACCAAGGCGGAATCGGTGATCGTGCGGTATCCCCGCAGCGAGTGGGTGGATGACGCCCGATTCCTCCGGGGCAACGCCCTCGCCCGCCTGCGGAACTGCGAGCGCGCGCGGCCGGAGCTGGAGACCGTCGCCCTCGGCTCGCCCGACCCGGACCTCGTGCGCCGCTCGCTCGACGTGCTCGCCGGCTGCTATGCCGAGCTGGGTCAGTGGGACCACGCCGCCGATGCGCTGGCGCGGCTGCGGGACGGCGCCGAGCCGAAGGTGCGCCGCCGCGCCGCCGAGCGGCTGGTCACGGTGCTCCGGACGAACGGGCGCTACGCCGCGGCGCTCGCCGTGCTGGAGAGCGAGCCGGACCTGTCGCCCGCGGCGGGTGACCGGGCGACGATCCTTGCCGGGGTCGGGCGAACCGGGGACGCGATGGCCCTGGTGGACGCCGTCCTCGCCGACTCGGGGCGCGCCGGGGCTCCGTGGGACAGCCTGGTGGCCGCGATCGGGCGGAACGACCCGGCCGCCGCCGACGCGCTGACCGACCGTCTCGCGGTGCTCGATTCCTTCCCGGCCGACCTGCGGGCGCGGCTGCTCCTGGCCGACGCCGAGCGCTGGCGCCACCGCGACACTGCCCGCGCGCGGCTCCGTTGGGAGCAGGTGGCCATCCTGGCGCCGGTCCGCTCGGTGCAGGCGGCCGCGCGGATGGAGCTGGCGGGCGAGGCGCTCGCCGTCGCCAGTCTCGACGAGTTGCGCCCGCTGGTGGATGCCCTGGAGGCGATCGGACAGCTTGGCGGCCGGGCCGGCGTGGACGCCGTCCGGCGGCGTGGGGCCCTCGAGCGCGTGCTCGCGCGGGTGGACGACGAGCGACCCGATACCGCCGGGAGCCCTCAGGGAGACATCGTCCTGTTCCATGCCGCCGAGACGCTGCGCGATTCGGTCGGGGCGACCCGGGCCGCAGCCGGCCTCCTCGCACTCCTGGTGGACCGGCACCCCGGCTCGCCGTACGCGCCGAAGGCGATGCTGGCGCGCGCCGCCCTCGAGCCGGCGCGGGCCGATTCGCTGATCGCGGAACTGGCCGTCCGCTATCCCGGGAGTCCCTACCTGCTCGCGCTCCACGGCGCCGCGGCCGACTCCTTCCTTGCCCTGGAGGATTCGCTCCGGCGTTGGTCCCGGCCCGCGGGCCGGGCACCGCCGCGGCGCCCCGTGGCCCAGCCCGCGGACACCCTGAAGTGAGCGCCGCACTCCCCGGAGAGGTGTTCGGCATCCCCTTCCCCAATCCGCTCCTGCTCGCATCCGGCACCGCGGGCTACGGCCTGGAGCTCGACGGCGTGATGGACCTGGATCGCCTGGGCGGAGTCGTGACCAAGGCCATTTCGCTCGCGCCCCGTGCCGGCAACCTCCCCCCCCGCGTGGCGGAGTTCCGGGGCGGGATGCTCAATTCCGTCGGCCTGGCGAACCCGGGACTCTCCGCGGTCGCGGCGAACGAGCTGCCGGCGCTGGCGCGCCGGCTCCAGGGACGGGGCCCCCGCATCCTGGCCAACGTGGTGGGCTTCGAGGAGTCGGAGTACGCCGGCGTGGTGGCCGGGCTCGAGCCGGTGGATGGCGTGGATGCGTACGAGCTCAACCTCAGCTGCCCCAACACTGCCGCCGGCGGGCTCGAGTTCGGCGCCGACGGCGGCGCGGTGCGGCGCATCATCGCGGAGTGCCGGGCCGCCACCCGCCGCCCCCTGATCGCGAAGCTCTCGCCGGCGGTGACCGACCTGCCGGCGCTCGCCGCCGCGGCGGTCGAGGCGGGCGCCGACGGGATCACCCTGGTCAACACCATGCCGGGCCTGGCGTATCACGAGGACGGCCGGACCCGGCTGGGGCAGGGCAACGGCGGCGTGAGCGGTCCCGCGCTCCTGCCGGTGGGACTGCTGGCCGTCCGGCGGGTGCGGGAGCGACTGCCCGCCACGCCGATCCTCGGCGTCGGCGGCATCCGCACGGCCGCCGACGTGCGGGACTACCTTCGCGCCGGCGCGACCCTGGTGCAGGTGGGCACCGCGGCCCTTGCCGATCCGCGTGCACCCGGGCGGATCCTCGACGGACTGGAGCGGACCGATGGCTGAGGTGATCCTGGCGCTCGACGTGCCGGAGGCGGCGGAGGCCCTGCGGTTCGCGGCCCTGCCCGGCCTTGGCTGGGTGAAGGTCGGCTCGATCCTCTTCACCCGCGAAGGGCCCCCGTTGGTCCGGGAGCTGCGGGCGCGCGGGCTGGAGGTCTTCCTGGACCTCAAGTGGCACGACATTCCCGACACCGTGGCCGGCGCGGTGGAACAGGCGGCCGAGCTCGACGTGGCGATGGCCACCGTGCACACCCTCGGCGGCCCAGCGATGCTCCGGGCGGCGGCGGCCGCATCGACCGCGGCGGGGCGGCCCGACCTGGTCGGAGTCACCGTCCTCACCTCCCACACGGCGCAGGATCTTGCCGACGCGCTGGGGCGGGAGGCCCTGCTCGGCGGGGAGGCGGCGCGCCTGGCGCGGCTGGGGATGTCGGCGGGGCTCCGCGGTCTGGTGTGCTCGCCGCTCGAGGTCGCCGAAGTGCGGGCGGTGGCGGGGCCGGACGCGTGGCTGGTCGTGCCCGGGATCCGCGAGGCGGAGGAGGCCCGGGACGACCAGGTCCGGACCGCCACCGCGGGGGCGGCGGCGCTGGCCGGCGCCACCCACCTCGTGGTCGGGCGGCCGATCCTGCGAGCGCCCGATCCGGCGGGGGTCCTCCGAAGACTCACCGAAGAGGCCGCCGCCGCCCCGCGACCCGCCGGGAGGTCGTAGGCCCGTGCAGGAGGCCGAGTTCCGCCCCTTGCCTCGCCCTCCGGGGCGGTTTACCTTCCAAAGCTTCCTTTGGAACGCGGGCCCGGGAGAGCTTCTGTGAAGGTTCGGTCGAGTGTCAAGCCCATCTGCGAGCACTGCAAGGTCGTCAAGCGTGCAGGCGTGACGCGGATCATCTGCAAGCGCAACCCGAAGCACAAGCAGCGGCAAGGCTGAGATGGCGCGAATCGCAGGCGTAGATCTTCCGCGCGAGAAGCGCGTCGAAGTCGCCCTCACCTACATCTACGGGATCGGCCGGGTCACGAGCCAGCGTCTCCTCGAGGAGACCGGCGTGAGCGCCGACACCCGTGTGCGCGACCTCTCGGACGCCGAGGTGGCGCGGCTTCGCCAGGTGATCGAGCGGTCGCTCCGGGTCGAGGGCGCGCTCCGCACCGAAGTGGCGATGAACATCAAGCGCCTGATGGACATCGGGAGCTACCGCGGCATCCGGCATCGCCGCGGATTGCCGGTGCGCGGGCAGCGCACCCACACGAACGCGCGCACCAAGAAGGGGCCGCGCCGCGCCATCGCGGGCAAGAAGAAGGTGACGAAGAAGTAGATGACCACACCGATCAAGCCGGCGGGCAAGCGCGCCAAGAAGGTGGTCGAGTCGGAGGGCATCGCCCACATCTCGGCCACGTTCAACAACACCCTGATCACGATCACCGACCTGCACGGGAACGCCCTGGTCTGGGGCACCTCGGGCAAGGCCGGGTTCAAGGGCTCGAAGAAGTCCACGCCCTTCGCCGCCACGGTGGCCGCGGAGCAGGCCGGACGCGAGGCCGTCAACCTGGGGCTCCGCCGGGTGCACGTGCGCGTGCAGGGCCCGGGCAGCGGGCGCGAGTCGGCCATCCAGGCGCTCGCCTCCGTCGGCCTCAAGGTGGTGTCCATCCGGGACGTGACGCCGATTCCACACAACGGCTGCCGTCCCCCGAAGAAGCGGCGGGTCTGACCGATGGCGCGTTACACCGGTTCCAGCTGCCGGCTCTGCCGGCGCGAGGGCACGAAGCTGTTCCTCAAGGGCTCCCGGTGCCTCACCGAGAAGTGCGCGGTGGAGCGGCGGGCGTATCCGCCCGGCCAGCACGGCCCGTCCCTCTCCCGGGGCCGCAAGGCCTCGGAGTACGCCAAGCAGCTGCGCGAGAAGCAGAAGGTGAAGCGGATCTACGGGCTCTCCGAGGGCCAGTTCCGCCGGCTGTACGTCAGTGCCACTCGGCACCCGGGCGTCAAGGGCACCAACCTGATGGTCGCCCTGGAGTCCCGGCTCGACAACCTGGTCTACCGGATGGGCTTCGCGGCGAGCCGGAAGTCGGCCCGCCAGCTGGTGCGCCACGGTCACGTGCAGGTGAACGGGCGGCGGGTGAACGTCCCCTCGTTCGCGGTGCTGCCGGGCCACGAGGTGCGGGTGGCCCCGGAGAGCCGGGAGCTGGTGGCGGTGAAGGCGGCGCAGGAGCTGGCGGCGCGCGGCGCCCCGGTGGCCTGGCTGCAGGTGGACGCCGAGAAGGCCGCGGGACGGTACGTCGAGCGGCCCAGCCGCGAGGCGATTCCGACGGCGGCCCAGGAGCAGCTCATCGTCGAGCTGTACTCGAAGTAAGCGACGGACGGATCAGACCATGACCATTGACCTGACCGGCCTGGTCCACCCCCACCTGGTCGAGATGACCCGGCGGGACGACCAGCCGAACGCGGCGGAGTTCCGTCTCCAGCCGCTGGAGCGCGGCTTCGGCCACACGCTGGGCAACGCGTTGCGCCGGATGCTTCTCTCCTCCCTTCGCGGCACGGCGGTTTGGGGCTTCCGGATGGACGGCGTGGTGCACGAGCACCAGTCGGTCCGCGGCGTCCTCGAGGACGTGCACCAGATCATCCAGCGCCTCAAGGGGCTGCGGCTGGTGCTGGCCGAGGAGGTGGACGAGGCGGTCCTGCACATCACGAAGGAAGGCCGGGGCCCGGTCTACGCCCGGGACATCCAGCCGCACGGCAGCGTGACGGTCGTCGACCCCGACCACCTGCTCTTCACGGTGCAGGAGGAGGGCGAGGTCCACGCCGAGCTGCACGTGAACAAGGGCCGGGGCTACGTGGAGGCCGAGCTGCACCAGGGGGAGCGCGCGACGCCGGTGGATCTGATCCGCATCGACGCGATCTACAACCCGGTGCTCCGGGCGAACTTCACGGTCGCGGAAACCCGCGTCGGCCAGCGCACCGACTACGACCGGCTGACCCTGACGGTCGAGACCGACGGCACGATCTCTCCGGAGGATGCGGTGGCATACGCCGCCGCCCTCGCCCAGGAGCACTTCCGCTACTTCATCGAGTTCGGCAAGGTGCCCGTTGCCCGCGTGCCCGAGGCCGCCGCGGTGGCGGCGTCCGGCGACCTGGCCCAGCGCGTTGCGCGCCCGATCGACGACCTCGGCCTCTCGGTCCGCTCGCTCAACT
>CAVQWA010000097.1:0-62053 GCA_963717315.1 uncultured Gemmatimonadales bacterium | reverse complement strand
ACCGTCCCGGGTTTTCCGGAGACTCGGTTAGTTGAGTGCCAGGGCCGGTTCCTCGGCTCTGGCCCGGTGGTACTGGTCTTCGAACTCGGCCGGGGGGAGGTAGCCCAGCGGCTCCATCAGGCGCTGGCTGTTGTACCAGGCCACCCATTCGAGCGTGGCGTACTCGACGTCCTCCAGCCCCTTCCAGGGGCCCAGGTGGTGGATCACCTCGGCCTTGTAGAGCCCATTGATCGTCTCGGCCAGGGCGTTGTCGTAGGCGTCCCCCCGGCGGCCGACGGACGACTCGATCCCGGCGTCCAGCAGCCGGTCAGCATAGCGAATGGCCAGGTATTGCGCCCCGCGGTCGCTGTGGTGCACCAGGGGCCCGTCCAGCTCGCGGTCGTAGAGCGCCTGCTCGAGCGCGTCGCGCGCCAGCCCACGATGCGCCGCGAGAAGGCATCGGTCACGAAGGCCACGTACACGAAGCCGCGCCAGGTCGCGACATAGGTCAAGTCCGCGACCCACAGCTGGTTGGGCCGCGTCGCCGTGAAGTTCCGCTGCACCAGGTCCTGGGGGCGGTGGGCCCGCGGCTCGGGCATCGTGGTCCGGGCCGTCCGGCCACGCACCACCCCGCGCAGCCCCAGCCGCTGGTACAGGCGCAACACGGTGCAGCGCGCCACCGCCCGCCCCTCGCGGCGGAGTTCGCGCCACACCTTCTTGCCCCCATAGCGCCCCCTGGTCGCCTGCCAGACCCGCTCAATCTCGGGGGCCAGGGCGGCGTCGCGCTGGGCCCGGGCCGGTCGCCGCGCGGGATCGCGTTCGCGGGCCTGCTGCTCATAGTAGGTCGACGGAGCGATCGGCAACACCGCGCAGATCGGCTCGACTCCGTAGGCCTCGCGGTGGGCGTTGATGAAGCCCACCATCATGTCGGTCGGCGGTCGAGCTCCGCCTGGGCGAAATAGGCCGACGCCTTGCGGAGGATCTCATTGGCGCGCCGTAGTGCTCGATTCTCCCGCTCGAGCGCCTTCAGGCGCATCGCGTCGCTCGTCGTCAGGCCGGGCCGCTGGCCGGTGTCGCGCTCCTGCCGGCGCACCCAGGTCCGGAGCGTCTCCGGGTGGCAGCCGAGCTTGGCCGCGACCGACCGCACGGCCGCCCACTGCGAGCCGTGGGACGGCGTCTGCTCCACCACGAGCCGGATGGCGCGTTCGCGGACTTCAGGCGAGAAGGGGGATGATCTGGGCATGGCTCCAACCTCTCACGGAATGGAGCCTCCGACAATCCCGGGACGGTTCAGACCGCTTCGGCGGGCTGACCCGGGTGCGTCGCATCGCGCCGTCCCAGGCGATCACGTTCCCATTTACCCAGTATCTCGTCGACGACGTGGTGGACGTCGAGCGGGACAGTGTCACCGGGCTGGTACGCAAGCTGGTGCGCGGGCGCCTTGACCCCGAGAGCGTCGATTCCGTGATGTACTGGTACGACTCCCTCGGGCGACTGGATTCCTCGCGGATGGTGTCTCCCCGGACCGACGTGACCTCGGCGACAGAGCTGCTCAAGTTCCGCTACGACGTCGCGGTTCCCTCGGGCACGATCTCGAGCGGCGCGGCGTGGTGCTCGCGTACGCTCTGGGCGCAGGGGGTCGGTGGCGCGGCCGACACCACGAGCATCACCTACGGCGCCACGGGGGCGGCCAAGTGCCTGCCTACCGCCGTTCGCGATCCCGCCGGAGGGATCACGACCTATGCCTATGGCAGCTTGACGCCGGGGATCCCCTCGGCCACTCGCCCCACCGGCGTCACCGATCCCGCGGGCGTGAGCGTAACCGCCGGCTTCGAGACCGCTGCCTGGAATACGTCGCTCGTCACGCGGCCGGCGATCTCCGCCTCCGAGACAACCCATCATGGGCCCTTCGGCCGAGTGGATTCCTTGGTGAGCGCCGAGGGTCACTTGACGCGGTTCATCCACGACTCGCTGGGTCGCGTCACTCATTCGGTGGTGGGACGGGGGGATACCGTGCCGGTCACGCGCAGCGTGTTCGCGCCCGGGGGGCTGGTCCGGGAGGTGCAGGTCTATGCCGCATCGAGCGCGGAGCCGCAGCTGCCGATCGGGGCGGTGCAGGTCACCCGGTACTTCCACGACGTGCACGGGGCCCTTGACTCGCTGGTCCATCCCGGCTCGAGGGTTGGAAAGGTGGCGCGGCGGCAATCGTGGCGTCGGGACCGGCTGGGGAACCCGATCTGGGAGTTTCCGGGGAACGGGGCCTATGTGGCACGGATCTACGACTTCGCGGGGCGACTGAGCTACCAGAATCTCTCCCTGGTGAACCCGACGGCGCCGTCCGCGGACGGAGAGCACTTCGCCGATGCCGGGACGGTGGCGATCTACAACGACCCGCTCCAGAGCGGCCCGCTGTCCCCCGGCAAGCAGCTGAGCGCCGGGCAGGTGTTCGAGCGCGACTACGACAGTTTCGGCCGCCTCACCTGGGAAATGGGCCGCGACGTGGCCCTCGGGGACACCCTCTACACCCGCAACCTGAGGTACAGCCGCAAGGGGGCGGTGGTCGCCGACTCGCTGACCTACTACGAGGAGACCGGGCGCGCGTTCGCGGCGAAGCGGACATTCAACTACAACGCTCGCGGCCAGCGCACCCGTCGCACCACGACCCTCGTGCCTTTCCAGGGCGGGGGGATCACGGAGCCCACGGATACCCTTCTTTACTCCTATCATGCCACGACGGGACGGCTCATGTCCCTGACCGGAAAGGTGGGCAGTGCCACGTACGCGAAGGTGGAGTTCGACTACGACGTGGCGGGACGCGAGGTCGAGCGCCGCACCTTCCTGAGCGGCCAGGGCACGCCGACGCTCCGGCGGGTATGGCACTACGACGCCGTGGGTCGGCGGCTGGCGGACACCACGCGTTCGGGCAACGGCAGCACGGTCTGGTCCGTGTTCCGGGATCCCGGGTATAGCAAGGTGGATGAGCTGCTGGCGTTCACGGCCCGGGAGCCGGGCGGCGGCCTCTATACGCACGCGCATCACTACGACGACCTCCGCCGGCTGACCTATACCCAGAAGGCAGTCTCCGGCGGGGTACCGTGGACCAATACGTGGGGGTATGACCAGTTCGGCAATCGCGTCCGCCAGGTGCGTGCGACGGGCGGCGGATCGACCTGCGCGAACGCGGTGGACACCCTGGGATACGGCGAGGACAACCGGCTCCTGTTCGAGGACCCGGACGACCACACGGGTTGCACCCGGTACAGCCGTTTCCTCGTGGACCACGCCGGGAACCGTCTGGCCCGAGTTGACAGCGGGGCCACGGGTCCGGTCGTCCAGAAGAGCGCCTACACCGCGCTCAACCAGCTCTACTACACGATCACCCCGCGGGACGTCGGGTCGTACGACCTCAACCGGCACTGGTATGACGCCGGTGGGCTCAGGATCCTCTCCCAGGTCCATTGGCAGAACACCTGGAGCGGCGACTGGACTTTCTTGGAGGGCAACCGGACGTTCTACCTGTACGACGGACCGGACGTGGCGATGACGGTGGTGAGCACGGGCCCGGGGGACTACACGGTGCAGCAGCGGTTCCTGTCGGGAGGGGTGGACGAACCGATGGCGGGCCGGTTCATGACGGGGGCCGGACTGCAGAATCTTGCGATGGTGGCGGACCACCAGGGGTCCACGGTCGCCGTGGTAAAGGCCGACGGCACGCAAGAGGCCAGTGCGGTGTATGTGAGCCGGGAACCGTTCGGTGGGGCGCTGGCGGGCTCGGGGGCGGCTGGCAGCACGAACACGGAGACGGGGTACACGGGGGCGAGCACCCCGAACCAGCGCAGCGGCTTTACCTACCTGCGGAACCGGTGGTATGATCCCCAGACGGGGAGGTTCCTCACCCAGGATCCCATCGGGCTGGCGGGGGGGACGAATCTCTACGCGTACGCGGGGAACAATCCCGTGGCGTGGAGCGACCCGTATGGATTACGGCCAGACGAGATCTACTACAACGAGTACGGTAAGGAAGTGAAGCGCGTTGAGAAGGAGGGAGAGGACGAGCATTACCTCATGGTGGATAACAAGCCGGTGCGGCTCGACTATGGCTTGGTCGAGGGGGCGACACCGTATTCAATCAGCCACGATCCGTCGATGTTTGACGCTCAGGCAAAGGCGTTGGCCAACCACGCGCCAGACTACTCCAGTGATGCCCAGATATTCGTCCACTCATGGCCGGGTGGGACGCTCGATTTCAAGCGGGTACTGCCTGATCGCTCCTTGTACAACACTGGTGACGGCATGTATGTGCACAAGCACGCGGTAGGCAACGCCGCATGGGGGTCGTACATGGCGGGGCATGGATTCTCACTGTCACGGGCCCTCAAGGGAGCCGCCGCCCAAGGGTGGTCGAGGGGCGGGGAGGACCCGTTCGATCAGAGGATGATCCGGCGCGGCTTCAAGCTTGGGAGCAGATAGTCCATGGCGACGAAGGAGTCGCCGTTCGAATTGGGACTGTCTCTGGGAGCAGCCTCAGGTGGTGCTGTGCTGCTGCTGGTCTATACCGTGGCTGCCCCCACCCACGACCTCCGTGCCAGGTTGCCGTTCCTGATGAGTTCGCCGAGCCCTGGCCTGATGGTCGCACTGCTTGGCGCATTCGGCCTGCCAGCCCTGCTGGTGTTGGCGATTTCACGCAGGGCCGCTCTGGCATCCTATTCTGGAGTGCTCGTGAGCAGCGTAGGGTGCCTACTCATGCTTGGGTCAGGGCTGACCGGCGACCTGCTGCCCGACTTCACTAGCGTGACGTGGCGCGCCCTGGTAACGGTCGCAGTGTGCACGCTGTCGGGGCTGTCGATTGCCCGGGCGCTGAAGCGCGATCGAGCGCTCGCCCCGAAGGGCACTGCGAACTCCGGGGCGGCTGAGTGAGCGTAAGCCTTGCGTCGGCGGACGACCGGCCTGCGCTACCTTGGGGCGGTTGCAGGAGCTCCAGCTGGCCGCGTCACGAGAATTTGGACGTGGCCAGCGATCCTGATGCAACCACGACCCACCACAAAGTCGTGGTTGCCCCTATTGCCTGAATGTGGAGGCCAAGGATCTGGGACTGGGCCTAAGCCAGCCCCCACCACGGTACCCGGGCCTTCCGCCTCCAGGTGTCAATGCCGATCCGAATTGCACACTTTCGCCGGCCAGAATTGCACACTTGGGGGGGGTCGGCCCTGGGGTGACGGTCAGGCCTCCTGCCGGGCGGTCCGGCGGTGGCGCTCGGGGGTGGCCCGGGGCGCAGTGCCGGCCAGGCGGCCGGCGAGCTCGCGATGCTGGCGCATCCGGTAGCTGTTCCCCCGGATGTTGACGATGTGGCAGTGGTGGACCAGCCGATCGATGAGGGCGGCGGCCATGACCTCGTCGCCCAGGACCTCACCCCAGTCCTCGAAGCCCTTGTTGCTGGTGAGCACCGTGCTGGCGTGCTCGTAGCGCCGGCTCATGAGCTGGAAGAAGAACATGGCGCCGGTCCGGGTGATCGGCAGGTAGCCGATCTCGTCGAGGACCATAAGGCTGGGGAACACCAGGGTCCGGAGCCGATGGTGGACTCGCCCCGCCTGCTGGGCCTCTTCCAGGGAGCTGATCTGAACCGTCCCGGGTTTTCCGGAGGCTCGGTTAGTTGAGTGCCCCAGCCTCCGCCGGGGCCGCCTGGGCCTGCTGGTATTGCGCTTCGTACTCCGCCGGGGGCACGTAGCCCAGCGGTTCGAGCAGCCGCTGGGCATTGAACCAGGCCCCCCACGCGAGGGGGGCGTAGTCCACCTCGTCGAGCCCCCGCCACGGGCCGGCGTGGCGGATCACCTCGGTCTTGAACAGGCCGATGACCGACTCGGCCAGCGCGTTGGCGTACGAATCGCCCCGGCTCCCCCCGGAGGGCTCGATGCCGGCCTCGGCCCGCCGCTCAGTGTATCGAATGGCGAGATACTGGCTCCCCCGGTCGCTGTGATGCACCAGCGGCCCCTCGGTGTCCCGGTCGTACAGCGCCTGGTCCAGGGCGTCGAGCGCCAGGTCGGTGCGGAGCGAGGTGGTGGCGCGCCACCCCACGATCCGCCGCGAGAAGACATCCACGACGAAGGCGACGTAGACGACGCCCCGCCACGTGGCGACGGAGGTCAAGTCCGCGACCCAGAGCTGGTTGGGGCGGGTGGCAGTGACCGCCCGCTGCACCAGGTCCCGGGGCCGCTCCGGCAGCGGCTCGGGCCGCGTCGTCCGCACGCGCCGGCCTCGCACCACGCCCCGCGCAGGCCCTGCTCCCGCATCAGGCGGGCGACGGTGCAACGGGCCACCCGGTAGCCCTCCCGGCCCAGCTGCTTCCAGACCTTCCGGACCCCGGACCCCCGCCGGCTCGCCGCCCACACCCGGGCGATCTCCGGCTGCAGGTGGGCGTCCCGCGGGGCCCGCGATTCTCCCGCTCCAGCAGCTTGAGGCGCTGCGCCTCAGCGGTCGTCAGGCCGGGGCGCTGGCCCGCGTCTCGCTCGGCTCGGCGGACCCAGTTGCGTAACGCCTCCGACGACCAGCCCACCTTCGCGGCGATCGACCGGATGGCCGCCCAAGGGGAGGGGTACTCCGGGGCGTGGTCCTGCACCAACCGGACGGCACGCGCCCGCACTTCGGGGGAATATCGGGCAGGGGCTGGCATGACTCCATCCTCTCACGAAATGGAGTCTCCGGCAATCCCGGGGCGGTTCACTACGCGGCCCCGGTTCTCCGGAGCGGCTGCAGGCGCTGGATCGCTTTCGCCTCCGGCGAGCGCAGTGCGTGCCAGAGGTCCCAGTCCTGCTGCAGGGTGAGCCAGAAGTCGGCGGCCATGCCGAGCACCCGCTCCAGGCGGAGCGCGGTGTCCGGGGTGACCCCGCGCTTCCCGTGGATGAGCTCGTTGAGCCGCGGGTAGGAGACGCCGAGCCGGGCCGCGAACTCGACCTGGCTGACCCCCAGCGGCTTGAGGAACTCCTCGAACAACATCTCGCCGGGGTGGGGGGGCCGACGATGAGTGGGCAGACGGCGCATGGGTACGGCCCTCAGTGGTAGTCGACGATCTCGACGTCGTACGCGTGGCCTTCCAGCCAGCGGAAGCAGAGGCGGTACTGGTCGTTGATCCGGATGCTGTGCTGGCCGCGCCGGTCGCCCCTCAGGGCTTCGAGCCGATTGCCGGGCGGGACGGCGAGGCTGGCGAGCGCGCTGACCGCATTGAGCTGGGAGAGTTTCCGCTGGGCCACGCGCCAGAGCGCCGGCGGGCAGGCCCGGCGCGCGGCCCGGGTGTCCTCCCCGTTGAACACGTCCTCCGAGCCCGGGGTCGCGAAGGACTGGATCACGCGGCATATATAACGGCATGCGTTATAGCGGTCAAGGCCGAGGGCACCGACTCCCTTGCCCTCGGCGGCATACAGATGTAATATGGGTTATATACATACCCGAGAGGCCCCCGTGGCTCGCACCAGGAACGCCGGCCCCCGGCGCAGTGGCCGCCCCCCCCGGCCCGGGAAGTGGGTGCGCAAGAACATGGCGATGGACCCCGCCAAGCTCGCCCTGGCCAAGGCCTACCTCGGCGTCGAGACGGAAACCCAGGCCGTGGACGCGGCCCTCGACCTCGTGGCCTTCCAGGCCGAGGTCCTTGGCGGGCTCCAGCCCCTCGCCGACGCCGGCCCCTGGCGCACGCCCTACGAGCCCTAGGCGTGCCGAAGTACGTGCTGGACACCAACGTCCTCATCGACGCGCTGAACCAGGCGGCCGCGCGCGAGGAGCTGCTGGGCTTCCTCCGCTGGGCCCTGCCGCAGGTCTGGCTGAGCGCGGTGGTCGTCCACGAGCTCGAGGCCGGCAGCAGCGGACCCCGGCAGCAGGCCCTGCTGGAGCAGCACCTCGTGGGCCCCTTCGAGCGGCGGCGGCGCCTTCTGGCCCCCTCGGTCGCCGTGTGGCGTCGCGCGGGCCAGGTGATCCGTCGCGGCCTCCAGGTCGGTTCACCGGCGGCGCTGAACGACCTGTTGCTGGCCGTGTCCTGCCGGGAAGCCGGGGCCATCCTGGTGACGCGCGACCACGGGCTCGCCCGCCTCGGCAAGCACATCCCCGGACTTCAGGTCGTCGCTCCCTACCCCGCGCCCGGTCGCCGCCGGCGCCTGTGATGGCAGCAAGGACGGCCCGGTAGGGGATCTTCCTCACCCAGGATCCCATCGGGCTGGCGGGAGGGACGAATCTCTACGCCTACGCCAACAACAACCCGACGGCCTATAGTGACCCGTACGGCCTTTGTCCCATCCCGTGGCTCTGCGCCGGTGCCCTTGGGGCAGCCATCGGCATGGGCACTCGGGTGCTCGCGAATGCGCTCAACGACCGGCCACTGTCAGAGGGGGTCGGGCAAGCTGGCGTCGCGGGCTTCGCGGTCGGCGCGTCGTTCGGAGTCGCTGCCCCGGAGGCAACAGCTGCATACTTCGGGCGCGCAGGTGCCGGTTTGCTGGCCGGAACGGGTGCGGCACAGGCCGGCGGCGTTGGCTATGTAACCTTTGACGCGTTCAAGCGCGTCGCCGGGCGGGCCGGCGACGGCTTGCATTGGCACCACATCGTCGAGCAGACGCCGACAAACGTGGTTCGGTTTGGCGCCCAAGCAGTGCACAATACGAGGAATCTCGTCCGAGTGGCTGCCGGCGTTCATGCCAAGATCAGCGGGTACTATTCCTCAAAGCAGCCATTCACAAACGGCCAGACCGTGCGGCAATGGCTCTCTGGTCAGTCCTACGAGGAGCAAATGAGATTCGGCGGTCAGGTCCTCGAAGCCTTCGGGGGGAAATAGATGACTGATCCCTCCGCGCTCGCTGCGGCCTACGCCGCGGCAGCGATTGCTCAGAGCGTGGCCACGACCGCCTCGGATCCAGAGGAGGCTAACCGGCAATACGAGACCCTTGTCGCCGCCTATCATGCCTTGGCTGGGGCTGGTACTGAGGGGATCTCGCAACTCAGGGAGCTGGCCGGGAGAAGAGATGCCAGGGTGCAACAATGGGCTGCTTCGCACCTCCTCTGGCACGATCGGGAGGTGGCGGAGGGGATCCTTGAGGCACTAGCCGCGTCAAGCGGCCTAATTGCCTTCAACGCACGAATGACGCTCCAGCAATGGAGGAAGGGGGCTCTCGCGCGTCCGTGAGAAGCTGGCTCAGGTCGTGCGCACGGCGGCACTGGGTTCCTAATCCTGGGTTCTCCGCCCGGGAATAAGGCTGGCTCCCGGGTACTGCATCCCACGCTCGGGAGCGACTTTGAAGACAGGAGGTTCCTCACCCAGGATCCCATCGGGCTGGCGGGGGGGACGAATCTCTATGCCTACGCGGGGAACAACCCCGTGGCGTGGAGTGACCCGTTTGGGTTGTGCCCGGACGGGTGCGTCCTCGAGAGCGGAGTCGGTGCGGCAGCCGTTCTCACGGGGTTGGCCGTGGCCGTCGTTGCGGCCGCACAGGGTGATGATCTTGGCGATGCACTAAGCCAAGGGATTCGGGCTGGCCGCGATCTGCTGACAGGCATTATGGCCGCGGTCTCGACCAAAGTGCTGGAGCGCCAGGCTGCGGGACAGCTGAAACCCATCGTTGACCATCTCGGCAAACTGGGGAGTCCGAATCAACCAGGCGGGAATGACCCACGGAATCGCAGCAAATGGAAGGATGACGCGCGTCGGGCATTAGATCGGCTCCGCAAGATAGTCGACAAGATGAAGGGCAAACAGCAGGAGCGGTGGGAGGAGACGTATCGTCGCTTTGCCGAGGAGGTGGGTGATGCCAGATAGCGGCCCAAGACGCGGTTTGATCGAGAGGAATGTCGCAATGACTCACGCGCTCACCGAATGGCTGCGAAGCGCCGGGCTCGGCGAGCACCCAAAGCGAGCTGATCTGGCGGTCGACTTGGCCGACATCCTCACCGCAGCTGAAGCGGTGCGGGAGGATGTCGAGGCGCTCTTGACACTCAAGCCCACAGTGCCAGGGGAAGCTGACACCGCGCTCACGATGGCCGCAGCGATCGAAGCTCAGTTGTTCGGAGAATTGAAAGGCCACCTGCAGAGCCTCGAGAGCGCCTGGCCTTCTCTCTTGGAGCGATTGGACGAGCTTTCGTCCCCCGAAGCTTAACGATCGTAGGTCGGGCTTGGCCCGGCGCAGGGCCGCCGGCTGGCCATAGGCCTCCGGGAGGTTCCTCACCCAGGATCCCATCGGGCTGGCGGGGGGGACGAATCTCTACGCGTACGCGAACAACAACCCAACGGCCTTCACCGACCCGTTCGGGTTGTGTTGGCCGATGCCCCAGTGCCTCCAGGAGGCCGCCCAGCGGCTCCGGAACGGTCTTCTCGAGTTCGGACTGCAGGCGCTGGAGGCAATTGGGGAGTTCACCGGGGTTAGCGGCCTATTCCGCTCAACTCGAGGCACGGATGAAGGTGGCGAGCCGCTGTCAGCAGGCCGGCGCGTGGGTGAAGGTGCTCTCGCTGTGGCCGGGATGGTGCCATTGGGTGGTGGCGGCACCGGCGTTCGTGCGCTTCGGGCGGCGGATCTCGGGGTTGACGGGCTGCGCACTTTCAATGCGACACTCGCTCTTGAGGGGAGCACAGCGAGGGTGGCAGTGAGCATGGTGGAGGGCGAGACAAGCGCCACCTCGGTGATCTCGGCCCTCAAAGCCATCGCACGGGAGCAGGGGGCAACGACGTTGAGAATCCAAGGCCGTATTGCGAATGAGCGGTTGTACAATACTCTTGTCAGGCGCTATGGCCTGCGCACCGAAGGGGGACTGGACCTGATCGAAATCCAACTGAAGTAGGGTTCTCTTTGCCAACCTCGGTTCGCGCGCGAGCGCATCGCACACTTCGACACCTCACCGCATTCGAACTTCTCGGTGCGGATCGCGTCGCGCACGTGGCAAGTCTCCTCACATCCTCCCTGCTCCCGGGGGAAGAAGTGATCGGGATTTACCGTAACGGGAGCCCGGCGAATTCCGAGGACATCTTGGTGACCTCCGAAGGACTCCGCCTGGGGATGCCGAGGACTTGGGACTTAGTGCCGTATGCTCGCCTTGCGGAGGTCATACTTCCGCACGCGGAGGACAAGGACGTGGTTGACACCCTGCGGCTGCGGCTAACTGACGGAGAGATGCGTGAGCTACCTGTTCACGGAAGGACCGCGCGATTCCGCGACGCCTGGGAGTTCCTTCGCTTCCTTCAGCGGGTGATTGCAGACACGCAGGCTGAGCGCCGAAGCTGATGGCACCACTTCCACGGCGGATCTAACTCCCGCCGCCGGGCGTGGGCCCCGGGCAATGCCCGACTCTGGAACAGACTGAGGTGCCGAGTAGCGGACTCAGTCCGCCTCCGGGCCATCTGGGAAACCCAGCTACGCGCATCCAGCAATGCCCTGACGATCGGGGATCCTGCTCACCCAGGATCCCATCGGGCTGGCGGGGGGGACGAACCTCTACGCCTACGCGGGGAACAATCCCGTGGCGTGGAGTGACCCGTATGGGCTCACTCCTCAGGATTGTCGCATCGTAAAGTGTCCCAGCATTCAGCGCGTTCAGCGGGATGCGACCGTGCGTGCAGCGGGCGAGGCAATGCTACGGGCGTCGATGAAGGACAACGCCGAGCGGGCCGCCTTCCTCTATAACGGACCCAATGGGACGATTCGCGTGGGAGAGACTGTCTTCGGCGAACCAGGTGCTGGGCACGTCGAGTTGGGTCCAGCCCCGAAGGCAGCTATTGGCGTGATCCACACCCATCAGCCGCTGACCAATGTTGGCGGAATCAAGGTGCCTGGCGGTACTCCCAGCGGAGATGATGACGCTTATGTCACCGACAATCACATTCATGGTGTCGTCGAGGAGCCGCATCGCCGCCACTTCCAACGATATGGTGGGGAGGGCCGATACTACACTGTCGTGCGAGTGCCCCCGGTGACAACAGGAGATGCGGAATGACTCGTACCCGGACCCTGATGGCGCTCTCAATCGGCTCGGTGCTGCTTGCCAGTGGTTGTTCGATGCAGCCCGCCGACAGAGCCGTGACAACCTCACATGCCGGTCGACAAGTCCGCTGTTCGGGACGGGTGGTTCACCTCGCAACCCGCATTGACAACCTGGACTCGACCGCCGCCTGTGCCCTTGTCGGCCAGGCAATCGAGACATTGGGGAGGGTCGACTCGACCCCGGCACTTCTGTTGCCCGCAGACACCGCGCGCGTGAGCGCTGTGCGTCTCACAGCCATGACAGAAACAGATTCGCTCGACCGCGCGTTGGCGTCTTGGTGGGTTGTCACGCTTGAGTTGGCCGACCGTGACGTCAATGCGGAGGTGCGAGTGGATCAACGCACCCGACTAGCTACGATACGGCCAGTCCACCGCTAGCTGGCTGATCCGCGCCATGGGGTCGCACGGCGGGCTCGAGGGCAGCCGGGCTTGAGCGCCGATCGGTCTACCGGGTCCGCCTGCAGGATACGTGGACACACCGGTGGCTTGCCCGCTGGCCTGCTACTCGCCAAACGCCGGCCCTGGAATCATCAGTCCGTGTGATCGGCTGCGGTTTCACCGGGTTGTGGGTCGGGTTCGCGTAGCCCGACTGGACTCCAAAGCCGAGGGGCGGGCTCCGTCCGGAACACTCTGGTCTTGGTGGGGCGAGCGACCAGGGGACCTTCCTCACCCAGGATCCCATCGGGCTGGCGGGGGGGACCAACCTCTATGCCTACGCGAAACAATAACCCGACGGCGTGGAGCGACCCGTACGGGCTGTGTGTTCCGCTCTGCAGCGCCCTCATTGGCGCCCTAGCCGGAGGGATTGGTGCGGCAGTCGGTACGATGATCTACAACAAGGCCACCGGGCGCCCCGTAACAGACAACGTACTGCGGAATGGTGGTGTAGGGGCGGGTGTGGGTGCAATTGCGGGCCTGGGCTACGGGCTCGTGGGGCCCGGCGGGGCAGGTGCGGCCGCCGCCCCCATCTCGACGAATGTGGACAGGATCGCCGCGGAAGCCCAAGCCGCAGGATCGACCATCGGCCAGCAAATCGGGGCCGTCAGTCGAATCGTGGGGAAGATGCGCCTTGGACAGGACGCGGCAGTCGAGGCGATCAGTCAGTCGATCCGGAGGTTTGCGGACGTGGGCCCCACGATCACGCTCGGTGGCAACAGGTACGTGCTCGCGGCAAGGGCAGGCGCCGAGGGAGTCGTGAACGCCATCGGAGTCAATTCGAAGGGTGAGACCTTCCGTGCTGCCGTTACCATGGGTGAGAAGGGATGGGAACTCGTCAAATGACGAAGCAGGCCTCCGCACCCACGAAACTCGATCTCTGGGTCGTTGGGACTATGCGGCATAATGAGGGAGCGCGCCGACTCCGGCAGGCTGGGATGCCTCCCGAGGAAGCGAGCAGACTCGCGCAGCAGCTCAATAGCACACTGCTTGCGGACCCCCACGTGCCCAGTGCATCGGTCGTCACCGACATCTTCGGATCTCCGGCGATGACGACGCCGGATGCCCTACTCTACGAGCTTTCACTCTGGCCGGACCATTACTACAAGTGGAACGTTCTCCGTAACGGCAGCATGGTAACGGGTGGATTCGTGCTCAAGGCCCCGCCCTCTCAGCTAGCAGACGAAGGAGGTCTCAACAGCGTTCCGGGGTTCCTCCGACTTTGGCACCACACGCGGGAGGACGTTACCCGCCTTTTGGGACCGCCTCACAGTCAGACAGGGTGGTGGCCTGAGGACACGCTATTCTATGGTCCTCTAGCCGATGGCCAGTATCTGATGCTCGTCTTCAATCACGGGCTGCTGGCCCTGGTCCAGCGGGCGCATCCCGAAGATTCGCGGAGCAGATAGACTGCACCCGCCTGCGAGTGTCGCTTCCCGGGGCTCACGGTAGGAGAGAACGTCCAGTTCGGGCACCGGGAATGGGATCCTGCTCACCCAGGATCCCATCGGGCTGGCGGGGGGGACGAACCTCTACGCCTACGCGGGGAACAATCCCGTGGCGTGGAGCGACCCGTATGGGCTTTGTTGCAAGGAACTGTGGAGCAGATTCAAGGAGCTGCTCCGAGGGAGTATTTGGGGCCAGCTCGCAACTGACTACAGCAGCCTAGTCAAGCGCAATCGCGACCTCTTCGCAGCCGACCATCCCAGACTCGCTGCACTTCTGGATGACCCGGCGATCCAGATCGCGATCGGGACAACTGCCGGCGGTCTCGCCGCGAGTGGAGGAGCTTCAAGTGCGGCGGTTGTCAGCGCATCCGCACGAACGCCGATCGGAAGCAGACGCGCTCCAATACTGGTGCCCCGGGGGACCAACACCCCGACATCAATCTACGGCAGGGTGTATACTGGGCACGCGCTCGACCAAATGCAGGCCAGAGGTCTTATGCCTTCAACGGTCGAGCAGACCATTACGACGGGTGCGCGGACTGCTGGCCGCGAGGGGGCTACGATCTACACCACAAGTGAAGCCCGAGTGGTCGTCAATCCCGACGGGAGCGTGAAGACGGTGATGCCGCAATGACACCCGATCAGGGCATCGTTGAGTTTCGAGGTGAACAGGGCCGCTTGGTGATCCACATTCGTGGATATGAGAACCCCGGCGCCGAGCATCCTTCGGACGCCAACTGGCTGAGCGTCAGGCTCGAAGCCGATGTAGACGGGTTCGCGGCAGATACTGCGGCAGCGCTCACCACGCAAGATCTGGCCGAGCTCCGGGAAGGTCTCAGCGCACTTCTCAGCGGGCAGACTTCCGATTTCACGCTCCAGGTCGACGAGCGACAGATTGAGTTACGCATCGCCCTCAACCGCACTGGACATGTAATGCTGAGCGGAGTCATTGCTGTGGTCGGACCACCGACCGCGAAACTCGAGTTCACGTTGCGTGCGGATCAGAGCAGTCTTCGCGAGTCGCTGGCACATGTTGTTCGAGAATGCGAGCGCCATCCGATACGAGGTGCTTGACTCACCGCCGAATGCGGCTCGGCCATCGCCAATCCGCGGGTTCCTCGATGGGACCTTCCTCACCCAGGATCCCATCGGGCTGGCGGGCGGGGTGAACCTGTATGCGTACGCAGGGAATAATCCGACCACGTTCAGGGATCCTTTCGGGTTGTGTCCTTGCATCTTGGTGGCTGTCGAGGTGGCCGGCACGCTTTCGGATCTTTGGGATCTTGGCAAGTCTGCGGTCGGCTTCGCGCGGGGTCGGACATCGGGTCGTGAGCTCGCCGCTACGGCTCTGGGTGCAGGTCTCGGAGTGGTCGCGCCAGGATCGGGCTACGGGCGTGGATTCCGCGGCGGGCTCAAGGCGGCTGATTCGTGGGGTAGCGCCCGGACCCTCAGCCGGCACTTCAAGGACCATGGGGCCGATTTCGGTGTAGGATCCGCCGAGGAGTACGCGGAACTTGCTTCTGACTTCTTGGCGAGTTCACGGAAAACCGGCCGCGTAACGAAGATCGGCAACGACGGTGTCATTCGCGTGTACGACCCCAGCACGAATACTTTCGGTGCATACAACCCAGATGGCACGACTCGGACCTTCTTCAAGCCAAAGAGAGGCGAGGCGTACTGGCACGACCAGCCTGGTCGCGTGGTCGAATAGTCGAGGAGGCTCCACATGGCGAATATGTGCCCCGCTTGTGGGTATGATGGACTGGAGCTGCCACCACGGGCTGCAGATGGCAGCGGTTCATACGAAATCTGCCCATCGTGCTCATTCCAGTTTGGAGTGACCGATTCCGACCAAGGTGTTTCCTACCAAGACTGGCGCACCGAATGGAAGCGCCGCGGGATGATCTGGGATCGAGGGATGACTGCTCCGCCGAAGGGATGGGATCCAGCAGCTCAGCTGCGTCGGGTCGAAGCGCACTCGGAGGCCTGACTTCGGCACCCGGACCGTTCGGTCGAGCCAGTCGGCACCTCCGGATTGTCGGGCCTCGCCCGCGAGGGCGGGCCGGGTCTAGCCTGGGTGCTCGGGGCGGCGCTGGCCGGGTCTGTCAGGCGGCCTCCGGGGCCGGGCTGCTTGGCGGGCCTCGACGTCGAAGCAGGAGGTGGTGGGGGCCTCAAGGGGCCGGTGCGGCCCGCGGCCACGGCCTGCGCCGGGCCGGCCCCACTTGCGGGGCGAGCCGACGCGCTCCACCCTCGGGGCCGTCGGAGGTCACCCCACCACCGGCTGCCCCGACACTGCACACGGGTCCGTCGGTTGTCAAAGAGCGCCGACCCGACGCGTGCGCCGGGACCTCCTCGCCACGCTCACAGCTCGTCGGGCCTCCAGGGCCGTCACATCTTCATGGGCGATCCGGGTCCGAGCGAGCGGAATGGACGAGTCTCGACGCGGCGCTCAGGGCGCAAGGCGTCTGGGTGGTCACGGCCGCTCGCTCCACGCTCGGCACGAGGCACTCCTACGCCGCCACCGGGTGGTGCCGGTTCCCCAGCCACCGCCCCAGGTCGAAGGCCTCGCCCGACTGCAGGACGGCCAGCAGCAGCGGCACCAGCTTCCGGGCCACCGCACAGACCGCCTTGGTGCCCGGCATCCCCCGGGCCCGCATGGCGTCGTAGTCGGGCCGGGAGAGCCCCCGGGGCTGGCACCAGCGCCCGGCCAGGAGGAAGAGCTGGCGCCGGAGCATCGGGCGGCCCCGTTTCGATTGCCGGCGCCGGCCCTCGCTCTGCCCGCTCTGGCGGCCGGTGAGATTCATGCCGGCGAGCTTCAGGACTTGGCGCGGGTGCTGGAAGTCGGCCGGGGTGCCGAGCTCGGCCACGATCGTGGCGGCCGAAACCGGGTGGCCTCGACGGTGAGCCGGTGGCGCTGGGTGGTGAGGAGCCGGAGCTCGACGTAGGGGGAGGTGAGGAACGGGAAGCGGACGAAGACGCCGAACGAGACGAGCTTGGCGACCTGGGCCGCGTCCTTGGCGTCGGACTTGAGCGGGCTGTTGTCCTCCACCTCCTTGGTGCGCTTGGTGGCGGCGGGGAGGACATTGACCACGGGGTAGCCCCGGTCGGCGAGGAAGCGGGCGAAGGTGAAGCCGTGGTGCCCGGCGAACTCGAGGCCGACGAGCATCCGGGCCGGCACCACCCCGGGGAACAGGCCCTGCAGGTGGGCGTCGGCGGCCGCGAAGCCGGCCCGGCCGACCTCCACCCGGACCGGGGCCGAGCGGCGGCCGTCGGGGCCCATGGCCACCAGGACGTGGAACGTCTTGGCGGTGTCCACGCCGACGTGGACCGGGAACTGGCGCGCGTAGGCGGCCTTCTCATCGGGGGTCATCGGAGGCTCCCTGGCTGGAGGTCGAGGCGGGAGCCGACGAAGCAACGGCAGGCCCCAGCGGGGCGTCAAGCGGGGATAGATGTCTCACGTTCACGGATCCTTTCGGGTTGTGCCCGGAGGAACTGAAGGAGGACCGGGAAGAGTGTCACAAGTGGAACGTCGCGGAGGCGGAAAGAGCTACGCAGATTGTTAAGAGCGAGGCCGCAGCAGGCAACCCGCACGCTCTAAAGGTCACGATGGACGTGACTCCATATAATGCTGACCAGGTGGCTCCTCTATGTAGTGCACTCGGTCACCCGTCAGACCATGCCTGCAACGATGGTTCGACGATGGTCCTTGACGCGGACGATGGTGCCGAGGCGATGGCGGCATTCATGATGCACGAGCAGCAGCATGTGTTCGGTCGCCAGAGAAGCGGACCCGCCTCGCCGGCGGCGGGTGAGCAATGCGCGACGAAGCGTCAAACCAACTTCATTCAGCACATGAACGATCGGGCAGCGGCCGGGGTGGCTGGCTCACACCCGTACATGCGGAGAACTTGGAATCCAAACTACCCAGGCTGTGGGTTCTAGGGAGGTGGTGGTATGAGGCCGAATCGGCTCCTGGCCATTGGAGTGATTGCGGGAATTGGATCGTTAGCATGCGCCACCATGGCGAAAGTCGGGACCGGCGGCACCGTCGAGCAGGCCCTCTTGGCGCAGGTTGCGGGCCTCGGCGGATGCGGCGAAATGTCCCGTCTAGATACCCTGTCGAGCGAGTTCCACCCGGACTTGATGTTCATCGAGGGCGCGTGTCTCCTAGAGCACGGAGACACCGCGCATCCGCTGGTTGCAGTGGATCGTGGTGGCCAGATCTATCTGCTTGACGGCGCCAGCGCCTTTGCGTTCATGATCCGGATGCATCCCCCACCGTTCATCACCCGCGAGCGTGCAGTGGAGTATGCGGCAGAAGCATTGCGGATGATGGGCAGACTGAGCCCGAAAGACCGCCTCGTGCTGTCCTCGTCTGAAATACCGGATACCCTTCTTGCCACCCTCGGCGTCTCGCGTGGGGAGTTCTGGGATAGCAGCCGTGTGCTCAGGGACCTTTCGCGTGGCTATGAGGTGGCTCTACTCGCGCTCGGGCCCACCGGGGTCAGATCGGCCGTCGGACTGGTTTACGCGGACTCAGGATCGGTTCAGATGATTGTTGAGGAGCGGAGGTTGCCTCGGGTCCCATGATGACATCGCAACGGGAGGATGAGCGCAGATACTGGCGATCCTCCCGGATCTTCCCAGATTTCGTCTCCTTGATTCGAGCCACTTCAGCAAGGTCGGGCCAGACCCAGCGGACAGCTTCCATGTCGAGAGTGGTCGCAGCCGGCTGGCGTGGACCATCACTGCCGGGTTTGAGGACCTCGAGCACACGTACAACCCCGAGGGCTCGAGGCTCTGGGACCGCACCGATTCGGCGGGATTTCGCGATCGCACCTACTACTACGACGGTCTTGGGCGCACGGCCGGGTTCGCCAATTGGGTCGACATCGGCGGCTTCCTGGCCTGGGCCGAGATGCCCGACCTCTGCCGGTACGACCCGGATGGCCAACTCGTGGTTCCCTGCACCAATGCGGCGCCCTGGCTCGCCTTCGACGGGGCCAACGTGACCCGAGGAGGCACCTGGAGCTTCATCCACGGGCCGGGCGTCGACGACCCGCTGATCGGGTTGAACCGTTGGCCCACCGGGCAGCTCATCGAACTCTACTACGTCACGGACGGCAATGGCCGTCAGTACACAGTGGCGCGGGGGGATGGATCGTTCTCCGAGGACGACCAGTCGCTTCAGGGCAATGCGGGCTGGAACTACGCCGGGGGTAACCTCAACGCACACACCTTCACGGCGGACCGCATGGCCAGCGCGGAAGCCCCCGGCCTCGCGTTCTACCGAAACCGGGTGTACGATCAGGCGAGCGGGCGCTGGACCCAGGAGGACCCGATTGGCATCGCGGGCGGGATCAATCTCTACCAGTTCAACGGGAACAATCCGGTCACGTTCACCGATCCCTTCGGGTTGAAGCTGTGCGTCGCCGGCAAGGCTCGCAAAGACATCGAGCGAACAAAGACCGCAATCGGCGAGGCCGTGGACATGGACATCGACTGGGACAATAGCAACTGCGTAACGGCCTTCAAGTCTAGGGGGAATCGAAATTTCGACCTACTCCAGGATGCCTTCCGCGGCATCGTCCTTAGCCGCTTTGAGTTCACTGCCACTTTGGGCGCTGAGATGGAATCCCCGCAGCTCGATCCATTGACCATCCGCGTCTTCGGCCAGAGCGAGGCACTGGCCTATCCGACCGGCCCTTACGGGAAGTGCGGCGGAGGCGGCGAGGCGTTTTCGTTGAGGCAACTGTTCGCGCACGAACTCGTACATCATGCGCCGGTCGCGTACGGCCGCCCCATGAACCCCAGCGAACACGATGCTATCATCCAGGGGGACAATGTATTCAATGCAGCCAGGGGCAAGGCACCCCGCTGCTCTCACAGCATGTGGTGAGGTGGTTGTGCGAATTCCGAACTTGTTCCAGCGAGGGCTCGCGTTGTGCAAGCGATGCACCGTCCTCGCCATAAACAGCTCGCTGCTCGCGATAGCGTGTTCACCCTCTGCCAGGGAACGCGCCACCGCGAATGCGGCCCAGGAATTGATCGAGCAGTCCTCGCTGCCACGCTGCACTGTGACGACTGCGCCCGATTCCGGATGGCAAAGTGTCCAGCTTCAGGAGGTTCGAGCAACGATGCGACTGCCGCGAACTGCCCGGCCAGCGGCAGGCGCGGCCTTCGGGTCATGGATATTCGATGGCGGAAGCGCCGGATACAGTATCCGCGAACGTGACGAAGCCCAGGTCGGTGAAGTCCTAAGTGATTCCGCGGCCGCTAGTAGAGGATGGTGCCTTGAGCGTGGAGCTACCCGGTCATTCATCGTGCAGGTCTCGCGAGGGCACTCTCCTGCAGGAATCGGCATCTACCTGCAGGCAGTCTGGGCGTTGGAGAACGGACGTGAACTGGTCGTCGTCGGCTTTACTGAATCGGACTCGGCCGCTGCCTTGATGGGTATGGCGCGGTCGGTGAGATTCTGATGCAGACCGCTCGCTCGTCTGCAGGTCCCTGGACCTACGCGGGGTTTCCGGCGCGTGGGTCACGTGAGTGCCACCATGGCCTCGTGACCCGTCCGGAGTGACGTTTCCCCCATCTTGAGCCACGTCAGGATCGGAGGGCCGGAAGTGGGGAATGCCCTTCCTCAAGGTGAACAGGGCGGCGTACTCGGCCGGGGTGCGCCTCGTGGGGCGCGGGTCCGGGTCGGTGGGCCATTGGAGTTCCCCGCCCTGCTCGCCGACCCATCCTCGAGGTCAGCCGCTCGACCCCTCGGCGCGCATCGGCACTCGAATCGACCGCCGACAAAGCCCGCACTTCCAGATGCAACCGACCCCCGCCCACCCTGCCAGGTGACGCGGGGGCCAGCCATCCAGCCATCGAGCCCTCCAGCCGCCTACCTCGCCAGCAACTGCCGCCGGAGCGCCACCAGCCGCCGGCGGAGCGACCCGTCGTATACCCGGGTGCCGACGCGAACCACCGCGCCGCCGAGCACGTCGGGGTCGGCGGAGAAGGTGGAGAGCACTTCCTTGCCGAGCGCCTTCTCGAGCGAGGCGGTGACCCGCTCCCGGGTGGCGGCGTCCGCGTCGCGGGCAAGCACCACGTGGGCGCGCACCCGGTTGAGCTTGTCGTCCACCAGCCCCTCGTACGCCGCCGCGATCTGGTCGAGCAGGCCCTGGCGGCCGCGCTTCACGATGGCCGCCATGAACCGCGCGAACTCGGCCGGCGCACCCTCGAGCGTCCGGGTGAGGAGCCCGACCTTGGCCGCCCTGGTCACCCGGGGCGACATCAGGATCCCCTGCGCCCGCGGGCTGGCCGCCACCGCGCCGGTCACCGCGTTCAGCCACTCGGCGTAGGCGACGGTGCGGCCGGTGTGCTCCCCCAGCTCGAAGAGCGCCTCGGAGTAGTTGCGGGCGACCTGCTCCCTGCTCACTTGCCCTTCCCCATCGAGGCGATGAACTCCTCCACCAGCTCGCGGTCGGACGCGGCGTCGTAGCGCTTCCCGACCAGCCTGGCCGCCGCGGCGAGCGAGAGCTCCACCGCCTCACGCCGGAGCTCCAGCACCGCGCGGTCGCGCTCGGCGGCGATCTCCCGCCTGGCGCGGGCGAGGAGCTGGTCCTGCTCGTCCCGGGTCTTCTCCACCGCCACCGCCCGCTCCTTCTCCGCCACCGACCGCGCCTCGGCGATCATCTCCTGGGCACGGGTGCGCGACTCGGCGAGGAGCTTCGTCTGCTCCTCGAGCGCCGCCTTCGCGTCGGAGTGGAGCTTCTGCGCCTCGTCCAGCTGGCGCCGGATGGCCTGCTCGCGCTCCTCGGTGGTCCTGAGGATCGCGGGCCACGCGAACTTCTTCAGCAGGAAGAAGAGCGCGATGAACACCACCCACGTCCAGATGAACAGCCCGGACTCGACCTCGAACGGCGAGCCCGGGCCCATCCCCTCCTCGGCCGCGAGCAGCGCGAACAGGACCATCGTCATCGTTCCCGCCTTACGCGATGAGCTTGAACAGCAGGGCGAACACCAGCGCGATGATCGTGGCGCCCTCGAGGAGCACCGCGATCAGCAGGGCGGCGCCGCGGATCTCGCCGGCCGCCTCGGGCTGCCGGGCGATCGCCTCGGCGGCCTGCCCGCCGATCCGGCCCAGGCCGATGCCGGCGCCGACGAGCGCCAGCCCGATGCCGATGCCGGCGCCGAGGAGGGCGTTGGTGTTCCTGGCGACGACGGCCATCTCGGGGCCGCTGAGCGCCTGCTGCAGGAGCGCGAAGAGCTGCATGGTGGTCCATCCCGTCGTGAGTGGAAGGGTTGCCAGGTCCGCGCCTGCCGGCCCCTCGGCCGCCCCTTCCGTGCGGCCGCCGTCCGGTCGCCCGCCGGCGCCCCGGAGGGCGGCGGGCTTCGCCGGTGGTTCCACCGGCTACGTGCGGAGCGCCGAAGGCGCGCGGGGCTCCGCGTCAAGTCGCGAGTCGCGAGTCACGAGCTTCGAGTCGCCGACTCGTGACTCGTGACTCGTGACTCGCGACTCAGTGCTCGTGCTGCATCAGCCCGATGAACACGGCAGTGAGCAGCGCGAAGACGTACGCCTGCAGGAACGCGACGATCAGCTCGAGCATCATGATGCCCACCACGAGCGCCGCGGTGGCGAGGCCGATGCCGTAGTTCCAGCCCTGCAGGTTGCCGAACAGGAAGATGATCCCGAACAGCGACAGGATCACGAAGTGCCCCGCCGTCATGTTGCCGAAGAGACGGACGGCGAGCGCGAACGGCTTCACCAGCTTGCCCAGGATCTCGATCGGCGCCATCCCGATGCTGAGCGCCACGGCGCCGGCGCCGTGCATGCCGGGAACGTGGGGGAAGACGGTGTGGAAGTAGCCCCTCGGCCCGAGCGTCACCATCCCGCCGATCTCCACCACCAGGAAGGTCATGAGGGCGAGCGCGCCGGTGACCGCCAGGTTGCCGGTGGGCGTCGAGCCCCACGGCACCAGCCCGAGCAGGTTGCAGAAGAGGATCAGGAAGAAGAGCGTCATCACGAACGGGGCGTACCTGGCCCCGGTCTCGTGCCCGATGTTGGCGATCGCGATGTCGTTCCGGACGAAGAGGACGAGGCCCTCCATCGCCGCGGCGAAGCCCTTCGGCGCCCGCTCCCCCGCCCGCTGGCGCTTGAGGGCGCGGCCGGCGAGCCACATGCAGAGGAACACCAGCGCCGCCGCCAGGAGCAGGTAGACGACGTGCTTGGTGGGGGAGAGGTTGACCGTGAGCGGCCCGAGGTGGATGTCGGGCCAGCGCGGCAGGTGGATGGTGCCGAAGGGGTAGAGGTCGATCCGCCACGCGTCCGCGGTGTGGTGCATCACCACGGACCCGATGTCCGGTGCCCCGCCCTGTGCCTCTTCGAGCAGCATCATCGCGCGTTCCGCGTCTCCAGGACCAGCAGGGGCACGAGCACCCCGAGGAAGCCGAGCGCCGCCGGCAGCGGCAGGAACAGGTCGGGGCGGAGCCCCGCGGCCACGGCGAAGAGGGCCACGCCCCCGAGCCGCAGGAAGAATCCGGTCAGCCAGCCGGCGCCGAAGACGCCGGGCGCCCGGGGCGGCCACTTCGCCTGGGCCGCTCCCGCCAGCGCCTGGATGAGTGCGGCGAGCGCGCCGAACACCGCCGCGGGCAGCAGTGCCGCCGGCCCCATCGCCAGCCGGAGCGCCGCCGTCACCACCACCGCCAGCGCGAGGCCGGGGAGGAGCGCCCTCACCGCTGCCCCTTCTCCCGCTCCTCGCGGTGCCGCTTCTCGTGGGCGGCGAGCTTCCAGGAGACGCTGAGGAAGCTCAGCACCAGGCCGAGGAGCGTGCCGCCGATGGTAAGGGCGGGGGTCGAGCCCAGCCGCCGGTCGAGCCAGAGGCCGGCCAGGGCGAAGATGATGACCCCCCCGGCGAAATTCATCCCCAGGGCGACGAGGCGGTACCCCTCCCCCATCTCCCGGCCGGGCGCGGGATCCGGCTCTTTCACGGGCGCAAAACTATCCCCTTGTGAAATTTTTCGCAAGCGAACATCCCCCACCGGCAAAGTGGCGGCGGACCGCCCCGGCAGGGTATCAATTCCCCCGTAACTCGGCACCCATTCACGCCGCAGGAAGAGGGAACTGCTCCCCTCTCCCCTCTCCCCTCTCCCCTGTCCGATGACCTCCACCGCCACCTCGAACGACGTCGAACAGCTCGCCCGCCTCGCCGAGGCCGTCACCGACCTCCGCACCCAGGTCGGCCGCCGGATCGTGGGCCAGGGCGAGGTGGTGGACGGGATCCTCATCGCCCTCCTCGGCGGGGGTCACGCGCTCCTGGTCGGCGTTCCCGGGCTGGCCAAGACCCTGATGGTCTCGACCGTGGCGGAGGCGCTCGACCTCTCGTTCAAGCGGATCCAGTTCACCCCCGACCTGATGCCGAGCGACATCACCGGCACCGAGATCATCGAGGAGGACCCGGCCACCGGCAAGCGCGCGTTCCGGTTCGTGCAGGGGCCGGTCTTCGCCAACGTGCTCCTGGCCGACGAGATCAACCGCACGCCGCCCAAGACCCAGGCCGCCCTGCTGCAGGCGATGCAGGAGCACCAGGTGACCGTCGCCGGGCACACCTACCGCCTGCCGGAGCCGTTCTTCGTGCTGGCCACGCAGAACCCGATCGAGCAGGAGGGGACCTACCCGCTGCCGGAGGCCCAGCTCGACCGGTTCATGCTCGAGCTCCGGGTGGGGTATCCCAGCCGGGCGGAGGAGGAGCGGATCGTGGAGCAGACCACCGGGGCGTTGCCGAGCGAGATCCACCCGGTGCTCGACGCGGCGCGGCTGGTGGCGATGCAGGGGCTGGTGCGGCGGATCCCGGTGGCGCAGTCACTGCTGCAGGCGGCGGTGGGGCTCGCGCGGGCCACGCGGCCCGACGACCCCGAGGCGCCGGCCTTCGTCAAGGAATACGTCGAGTGGGGCGCCGGCCCGCGGGCCAGCCAGTACCTGGTGCTCGGCGCCAAGGCGAGCGCGGCGCTCGACGGCCGCCCGATGGCCGACCTCGACGACCTCCGGCGGGTGGCGCCCGCGGTGCTCCGGCACCGGGTGGTGACCAACTTCGCGGCGGAGGCGGCGGGCCGCACCAGCGAGGACGTCGTGCGGGAGCTGCTCGGCCGGCACTCCACGCGGTAGCGACGGATCCCCCTGGTTCGACTCGAGCAGCACGAGGGCTGAGTCGACCGCGGCCACGACCTGGCTGTCCCGCAAGCCCTGGATGACCCAGCCCACATGCTCGGACGGGGATCGCTGGGCCCCGACGAGGAACGTCGGGGAGCCGCGAACGCCGAACTCGGCCGCGGCACGGGCCTCCGCCCGGAGTCGCCGGGCATTTGACTAGATGCACTCGCGGCCCGGCGCTAGCCGTGATGGGTCTGCGCCGCCGGGATCGGTCCCGCCCGATTCCGCCAGCGCCGCGAACGCTGCCTCCACGACCCCTGACCCGCCCAGGTCCGAGCTTGCGCACAGGACCCCCGCGGTGACGTTCACGATGGCCTCGCCGGTGTCGATCCCGACGTAACGGAATCGCAGCTTCCCACGCGAGATGAAGCGGTCGTCCAGGTAGGGATACAGACTGTCGTGGAACATCCTGCAGTAGGGGCAGAGCAGGGATCCGAACTCCACCAGTACCACGGGACTGTCCCCCTCGCCCTCGACCAGCCCTCCGTGCGGAAGGCTGAGGGAGTACGCCGGCCTGCCAGCCGGTTCGGCGGCCACGCAGCCCAGGCATGCCGCCGCCAGGAGCGTCAGGAGGCGAACCGTCACGGCGTGACCTCGAGGCGCATGCGCATGATCGTGCCCCTGCTGCCATAGGCGACGAGATCCGTCGGCCCGCCCCAGAATCGGATGTCCTGGGGATACCGAAGGGCGCCGACCGGAGCCACCCAGCTTCCCAGCGATTCGCCGTCGAGCAGGTACCGATCGACGTGGAACCGGCCTTCCTGGTCCGCGAGCGGCCCGACCGTGTAGATCGTGTCGCCGGCCATCATCGCATCCGAGATCAAACCGATGGACTGCTGGGAACTCCCGCCTTCCCCACGGCGGAAACTCTCGATTTGTCGACTGTACGCCCGGCGGAGCGATTCGGGCATGCAGACCGCGATGTCGTGGACGATTTCCCCCCCCCGGACGACCGCGACCCTGCCGGCCACGGGAGAGATGAGCAGCCATCCCGACGGAGTACTCTGCAGCCGGTGAGCGGTGGGACCAGGGAGGATCAGCCAATCCGCGAACTCAGCGTGGGAGTTGACCGAGAACTCGGAACGACTGCCGGATTCCCCGGCCCGCTGGGCCGACACGAGCCGTCCGAGTCGCGGGTCCTGGCCGATCAGCTCGGGAATCAGGTGATGTGCAAAGCCCGTTTCATCGCCGCTGGCCGCGATGTCGCTGACGGCGGGCACATCCGCCGGATCGGAACGGATGAACCGGCCGTCCGCGGAGAAGAATGAGAGGCGCGAGCTTCCACCATCGAAGACGACGATCGTGTTCGTGGAGGCATCGTGCGCGAGTGCGACGGCCTGCTGGAACTCCCCAGGCCCTCCGCCGCGCCGACCCACGATCGTCCGCTGCGAGAAGTCCGCCATGAGGATCGCGATGGTTCCGTTCGCGCCATCCAGGACGGCCAACGTTTCTCCCACGGGGGCGACATCACTGATGATCCCGGGAGCCCACGCGCTGTCCTGGGGCTGGATGCCGCCCGCCGGCCGGTACTCCGCGGGCATGATGGATGCCCCCGTCCGGAGGTGACCTGTCGCTGCGACCCTTTCGGTACAGCTCCGAAGCTCGGCGTCGAACCGCGCCGAGCCGGCCACTCCCTCGAGCGACCGGCTGGTGGTGCCGAAGTCGGGATCACGGTCGCGTCCGCTCCCGCAGGCGAGGAGCCAGCCGCAACCCAGGACCAGCGCCATGCCCAGCCCAGGCGCTCGGGGAAGTCGCGGGGTCAGCTGCGTGCCCCCCTCGGGCCTGCTGCCGCGGGCCCCACCAGGATTCGGGGGTGCCGGCAAGGCTCGGCCCTCCGTCCGGCGCGCCCGATCGAGGCCCCGGCTCAGCACATTCCGCAGCCGCGCGAGGACCAGCAGGTGATCGTCGGGCAGGGGCAGTAGTTGGTGCAGCACTCGCGGGTGGTGAACCACTGGCCCGCCTGGTGCTGCTGCCCGGTGGTCGGGTCGGTTGCGCAGAGCCAGCACGAGCGGGTGGTCGAGATGACGGTTCCCGTCGAGCAGGAGCAGGTCCCGCCCGTGCAGCCCCCGCCGCCCCCGCCGCACTCGGGGTTCACGTCCGGGTGACATACCTGCTGCGTGCCGACCCCACCCGGCAACCCGGCCTGTTGCGACCCGAGCGGCGAGGTGAGGATCACCAGAGCTGTCGCCATCGTCGCGAAGAAGGCGATCCCGTGCAAGCCTGACCTCATTGGTTCCTCCCTTCCGGTGGGGATCGGGGGCGAGCAGGCGTGAACTCGGCCGAGCGGAGAAACGGGTACCCGCTTGACCGGCCCACCATACAGTGCGCTCAGGGATCGCGCCAGCTGTCAAGCATGACAGTGTTTGTAACGGAGGCCCGGGCGGCGCGGACTTGACGCGGGGCGTGTGATCCGGGGGACGCACGTGCCGGTCCTCAGGGCGGCGCCGGCCGGGAACCACGATGCCCGGGGCCGGGTGGACACCAACACGCGCACCCTCGTGCCGCCTTCGCCGACCGACCATCGTGCCGAGTGGGCACCCACTGGTTGCGGGTCCCCACTGCCGAGGCGGCGGGCGGCTCCAGCGAGGACGTCGTGCGGGAGCCGCTCGGCCGGCACTCCGCGCGGTGGCGGCGCGCGGCGTCATCAATTCCCGATGGCGAGCCCGGTGAAGAACCCGACGATGCCGCCGAGCACCCCCAGCGCGGCCGGCAGGCCGGGGGACTCCTCGCGGGTGTCGGTGTGGCTGCGGAGCGCGTACCCGAGCACCACCCCGGCCCCTGCGCCGACCGCTGCCCCGATCCATCCCGCACCCCAGTTGTAATCGTCGTCCACCGCAATCGTCGCCGGGCGCTCGACCTCTGCCGTTGCCGGGGGCCGGAGCCGTGCGTCCATCGCTGCCGGCGTGATGGCGGCGGGCGCCGCCCCCTGGGCGGCGGCCGGTGCCGTTGCTGGTGGAAATGCGGTGACTGCCAGCGCGAGGGCGAATCGTCCGAGTCGCATGCCGCCTCCCGGTTCCGCGGGTAATGATGCAACCCGCGGCTCGATGCCGCAATGATGCGCCCGGATGCAGGTATCCGGCTGTTACCTGGCCTCCCTCACGCCGCCGAGCTCATCACCGGCAGCACCCGCCGCAGCCGCCCCACCCCGTCGTCAATCTCGCCCTCGGTCGTGGTCCGCCCCAGGCTGAAGCGGATTGCCCCCATCGCGACATCCGAGGGCACGCCCATCGCCGCCAGCACCGGGGAGGGGCCCACGCGGCCGGCGTGGCAGGCCGAGCCGGTGGACGCCGCCACGCCGTCGAGGCGCGCCAGGATGTCGGCGCCGATCCGGCCGATGAAGCTGACGTTGAGCGTGTTCGGCAGGCGCGACGTCGGATGACCGTTGAGTACGAGCTGGTCGCCGAAGGCGGCCGCCAGCTCCGACCGGAACCGGTCGCGCAGCAGCCGGATCTCGTCATTCCGGTCGGCCGACCCGGCCAGGGCACCGGCGGCGCCGAGGCCGGTCGCAAGGAACGCGCTCTCGGTACCGGCACGCCGACCGCACTCGTGACCGGCCCCGTGGATCAGCGGCTCGAGTACCACTCCCCGCCGGACGTAGAGCGCCCGGACACCCTTCGGGGCATACAGCTTGTGGCCGGCCACCGACAGCAGGTCCACCCCGAGTTCATCCACCCTGGTCGGGATCTTCCCGACCGACTGCGCGGCGTCGGTGTGCATCAGCACGCCGCGCTCGCGGGCGATCCGCGCGATCTCCGGGATCGGCTGGATGGTGCCGACCTCGTTGTTGGCGTGCCTGATGGTGACCAGCACCGTGCGGCCGGTGATCGCGCGCCGGACGTCGTCGGGGTCCACCCGTCCGGTGCCGTCCACCGGCAGGTAGGTCACCTCCGCGCCGCACCGCTCGAGGAAGCGGCAGGGCCCGGTCGTGGCCGGGTGCTCGATCCGGCTGGTGATGACGTGGTTGGCGCCCCCGCGCGCGGCGAAGAAGGCGCCCTTGATCGCGAGGTTGTTCGCCTCGCTCCCGCCGCTCGTGAACACGATCTCGTCGGTGGAACAGCCCAGCAGCACGGCCACCTTCCCGCGCGCCGCCTCGAGCGCCGCGTGAGCCGGCTGGCCGGCCCAGTGGCCGCTCGACGGGTTGCCGTAGTGCGACTCCAGCAGCGGCCGCATCGCGGCGGCCACCTCGGGCGCCACCGGCGTGCTCGCGTTGAAGTCCAGGTAGATCGGGTTCACGCCTCGTTCCCCTCCGTGATCGTGCAGCTCAGCGCCATCAGCGCCTCCCTCCACTCGTCATCGGTAAGCGGTTTCCGCGCCCGGAAGTTGATCCCGAGCGTGCCGAACTGGGCCGCGCTCGACGCCTGCGGCGCGTCCGCATAGACGTCCACCCGGGCGGCGATCCCGAATCCCGTGAAGCCGGCGGCGACGACCGTCGCCTGGAGCTCTGCCTCCAGCAGAGCGCCGGCGATTCAGCCCTTCCTCAGGTTGATGTCGCGCTTCGCCTTGTCGCCCACCGACTTCTGCACCAGGATGTCGCCCACCTGGAGCCGGCCGCCGGGCTTGAGCACCCGCGCCATTTCCCGGAGCCCGGCGAGCTTGTCGGGGAAGAGGTTGAGGACGCCGTTGGAGATCACCACGTCCGCCCAGGCGTCGGCCACCGGCAGCGACTCGGCGAGGCCTTCGTGGGACTCGACATTGCCGAAGCCGGACTCGGCGGCGCTGGCGCGCGCCCGCTCGAGCATCGCCGGCGTCATGTCCACGCCCACCACCGCGCCGTACAGGCCGGCCATCCGCGCCGCGATCAGGCTGTCTATCCCGGCACCGCACCCGACGTCCACCACCCGCTCCCCCGCCCGCACCGCGCCGAGCGCGAACGGGTTGCCGGTGCCGGCAAAGGCCGCGACGGTGCCCTCCGGCACGCCGTCGAGCCACGCCTCCTCGTACCCCAGCAGGCGCGCCAGCCGGCGCCCGGCGTGGAAGTGGAAGCCCCGGCCGGGGTCGGTGGCGACCCGGGCGCACCCGGTGCGAATGGCCTCGCGGAGGACCTCGACGTCGAGGCCCTCGATGGCCCGGCTGACTCCCGGGACGTTCAGTTCTTCCGGCTGGCCCATGGGACCCCCTTGACGCTGGGCGATATACCGCTATTCTATGGAACAGTAGAATAACTGTCAGGCCACCCCCGCCCCGGGCCCGGCATATGGCTGGCCACCGAGAGTTCAAGGACGCCCTCTACGCCCAGTTCGCCCGCATCGGGCACGCGCTGGCGAGCCCCAAGCGGATCGAGCTGCTCGACCTGCTCGGCCAGGGGGAGAAGACCGTCGAGGCGCTTGCGGCCCAGGTGGCCACCCCGGTCAAGAACACCAGCGCCCACCTGCGGGTGCTGCGGCAGGCCCGGCTGGTCGAGACCCGCCGCGACGGCACGTACGTGTACTACCGCCTGGCCGACGACGACGTCTTCGCCCTGCTCCGCTCCCTCGAGACCCTCGCCCACGGCCGGCTGGCCGAGGTCGAGCAGGTCGTGCGCTCCCATCTCGACGGGAAGGACGAGCTCGCCCCCGTGACGCTCAAGGACCTCCGCCGCCTGCTGCGCGACGGGGACGTCACCGTGGTGGACGTCCGCCCCGCGGACGAGTACCAGGCGGGACACATCCCCGGGGCCGTCTCGATGCCGGTGCCGGAGCTCCGGCGCGGCCTCGGCGAGCTCCCCCGCGACCGGGAGGTGATCGCCTACTGCCGCGGCCGCTACTGCGTCTACTCGCTCGACGCGGTGACCCTGCTCCGCAAGCACGGGTACCGCGCCCGGCGCGCCCACGAAGGGCTGCCCGATTGGAAGGCCGCCGGCCTGCCGGTGGAAGCCGGCGCCTGAACCCCCGACGCACACCCGGAGCTACTCAGTGAACGCCGACGCATTCATCCGCACGTCGCTGGAAGGGAAGGCACGAGGACTCGCCGCCCATCCCGCCGAGGGCCGGGGCACCGCCATCTCGCGGGTGCGGCTCCGCGAGGGGCTGACCTGCGACGTGCAGGAGGGCGACTGGAAGCTCGTCGTCAGCATGCCGCAGGCAATCGGGGGCGCGAACGAGGGTCCCACCCCCGGCACCTTCGGCCGGGCGGCATTCGGCACCTGCCTGGCCATCTCGTACGGGATGTGGGCGGCGCGCCTCGGCGTGCCGCTCGAGTCGGTCGAGGTGGACGTCCACGCCGACTACGACGCCCGCGGCGAGTTCGGCGTGTCGAAGGAGGTGCGGCCGGGGTACCTGGAGGTCCGCTGGGTGGTGCGCGTCGCGAGCCCGGCATCCGGGGAGGACGTGCTTCGCGTCCTCGACACCGCCGACGAGTGCAGCACCTTCGTGGACCTCTTTTCCAACGGCGTGCCGCTCCGCCGCGAAGTCCAGTTCGCGGCCTCGGCGGCCTGAGCGCGGCGCGTGAAGTCACTCCTGATCCTCAACGACCCGCCGTACGGCACGGAGCGCTCCTGGAACGGGCTCCGGCTCGCGGGGGCGCTGGCCAAGCGTGCGGGGGAGGAGGTGAGGGTCTTCCTGATGGGCGACGCCGCGGCCTGCGCGAGGAGCGGGCAGAAGGTCCCCCAGGGCTTCTACAACCTGGGCCGGATGATCCAGGTGGTGGCACAGCACCGGGGCGAGGTCGGAGTCTGCGGGAGCTGCATGGACGCGCGCGGGCTGCAGGATGCCGACCTGGTCCAGGGCTCCCGCCGGAGCACGCTCGAGGAGCTCACGGACTGGACCCTCTGGGCCGACCGGGTGCTGGTCTTCTGATGAAGACCGTCCTGATCCTCGGCGGCGGTGTCGGTGGGCTCGTGGCGGCCGATCGCCTCCGCCGGGCGTTGCCCCGGGACCATCGCGTGATCCTGGTCGAGCGCGAACCCCGGCACCTCTTCCAGCCCTCGCTGCTGTGGGTGGCGGTGGGAGACCGCCGGCCGGAGCAGATCCAGCGCCCCGTCAGCCGGCTGGCGCGGCAGGGCGTCGAGGTGGTGCAGGCCGAGGTGGAGGCGATCGACCCGTCGCGCCGCGCCGTGACGGCCGGTGGCCGGGAGTACGTCGGCGACGCGCTCATCGTGGCCCTCGGAGCCGACCTTGCGCCCGGGGCCATTCCCGGACTCGCCGACGGCGGGCATAATCTCTATGCCCTCGACGGCGCGTCGGCCATCCTCGGCGCGCTGGAGTCCTTCCGCGGCGGACGGGTGGCGGTGCTCACGGCCGCCCCGGCCTACAAGTGCCCTGCCGCCCCCTACGAGGCGGCCATGCTGGTCGAGGGGTGGCTCAGGAAGCACGGGCAGCGGGCATCCACCGAGATCGACTTCTACGCCGCCGAGCCGGGGCCGATGGGGGTGGCGGGGCCGGCAGTCTCCGCCGCGGTCCGGCAGATGGTGGAGGGCCGGGGCATCCGCTACCACCCCGAGCAGCAGGTGACCGGCGTGGACCCGGATGCCCGCACCCTCGCCTTCGCCAATGGCAGCACCGCCGCGTACGACCTCCTGATCTACGTTCCGCCCCACCGGGCGCCGGCGGTGGTGCGGCAGTCCGGGCTCGCTCCCGAGGGGGGATGGGTGGCGGTGAATCGGGCCACCTTCGAGACCGAAGCGCCTGGCGTCTACGCCATCGGCGACGTGACCACCGTGCCGCTGGCGATGGGCAAGCCGCTGCCGAAGGCGGGCGTCTTCGCGCACCGCCAGGCCGAGGTCGTCGCCGCCAACATCGCGGCCCTCTGGACCGGTTCGGGGCCGCGCCGGCAGTTCGACGGCCACGGGGAGTGCTTCGTCGAGACGGGCGACGGCCGTGCGGGATTCGGCGCGGGGAACTTCTATGCCGAGCCCTTGCCGCGGATCGCCCTGAGGGCGCCGAGCCGGCACTGGCACTGGGGCAAGCTGCTGTTCGAGTGGAAGTGGCTGCGGGGCTGGTTCTGAGGAACGGCGGCCAGGAGGCGGCCGCTTGGCTCAGCACGACGCGCTGAACGTGATCAGCGCCTCGTAGCTGCCGGACGGGCCGGCGGACGAGTGGTCCACGTCGGCCGAGATGCCGGAGCGGTCCGGCATCTCGGGAAGTCGCCGATCGAGGGAGGGTGCAGGGAAAGCGGCCCGGCAGGCGAGTGATCGCCGGCCGGGCCGTCGTGCGTGCGGGGGGTCGCGCGTCAGGTCGGGTTGCTGACGAACGCGATGGTCGGGGCCACGCCGCATTCGTTGAAGGTCACCTGCACGGCGCCTTCGCTCTCGCGGCCCTGGGCGTAGACCCGGAAGGTGCCGCCGACGAAGTCGTAGCATACCGGGTCGAAGGCGAGCGGGGTCAGGGTATTCACCACCAGGATGAACCGTTCGCCCTCGCCTTCGGCGGTGAAGGCGCCGTCCACGTCGAGGTCGCCGGCGGGGAGGTCGGCCCCGAAGACGATCGAGCCCGTCACGTCGGCGATGAAGCTCACGTCCCACTGGGTGTTGAGCCGGAGCACGGTGCTGGGGCCCACCAGGTAGTCGAACTCGAAGCCCTCGTCGAGGGTGATGACCGAGCTGTTGCCCTGGAGCGAGCGGAAGCCGTCCCACCGGATCCCCTCGGTGTTGCCCTCGCCGGCCGGGGTGAAGGTGACGCCCAGCCCGTTGATCTCGAGGTCGTAGCCGAGGTTGGCGCCGGGGTCGGACACGCGGATGGAGCCGAAGTAGTCGGTGGTACCGCTTTCGGTGGTCCCGTCGCAGGCATCGGAGTCGAAGGAGAACACGGTGTTGTCGGGCACCCCGTCGGTATCGGCGTCGGGGAAGGGATCGGGCTCGAAGCTCGGGCAGCTCGTGGGGCTGAAGAGCTGGGGGTTGCCGCGGACGCTGAGGACGGGGCCGCGGGAGGGCGCGATCGGCCCGGAGAGGGAGAACTCGTAGTCGGTCAGCCCGTAGAGGGACCCGTACAGGCTCCCCATCACGGCGTATCCGATGGACTCGGCGTCGGCCTCGGTGATGGAATCGGAGCGGGGGGCGGTGGAATCACCGCCGCAGGCGGCGAGTCCGAGGGCCAGGGCGAGCCCGGCGATTTGCAAGGGTCGGCGGGCGTGGAACCGCATACGGGTCTCCTTGGTGGCGTGACGGATCGAGTCGCCAAGATGTTGTGGGGACGTGCTTTAGCGGCGCCGCACGGGGCGGGCACCGGGGCTCAGGCCATCTCGAGGGGCAATGGCGGTGCCAATCGGAAGGGGAGACATTCATCGGTAGCCTTGACGTTTGTTGCGGCGTGCAACACCTCCCGCCTCGTCGAAAGATCGGTCGCATCAATCCCAAGCCTCGGCTGCCGCTTTTCCAACGCCACGTCCTACGGTCGATTGACCTTTCGTTGAAGGATCTGGCCTAGGCTTCGTAAGCGTTTCAAATTGGCCATGCTATGTGCCAGCCCTTCCTGCTCCGATGTCTCGGTCGTCCTATCCTGTTCTCGCCGGATGGGACCCCGGTGCGCCTTCGGGTCAAGAAACACCTCGCGCTCCTCGCGTATCTCGCACTTCAGCCCCGGGAGCCCCAGCGAAGGGGCGTACTTACCGAACTGTTATGGCCCCGCGCACCCTTCAATGAGGCGAGGCACTCTCTTGCAACTGGGGTGTCTGTCCTTCGCGGGATCCTCGGGCCTGGGTCAATTGACTCGGGTCGAGACATGATCCGGCTCGCCTGCAGTTGGCTCGCCACCGATGTCGAACGCCTCGCTACCGGAGATCTGTTGGGCAGTGACATTTGCCCGCAAGTTGAACTCCGCGATTTGCTCCAGGACTTGGAAATCCCCGATGCGCCTGGTTTCGACCACTGGAGAGATCGGGTCCGGGCGCGATGGCGGCCCACCATTCAAACCGCGATGCTGCAATTCCTGAATCGCGCGCGGCGCACTGGCAACTGGCATGAACTCGATCGACTTGCGGATCGACTTTTCGAGCTCGACGAACTCAGCGAACAAGGCTTGCGCGCCAAGATGGAGGCTGCTGCACTCTCAGGCGATCGCCTCGGAGCATTGAAACTCTATGACGGTTGGGCGAGCCGTCTGCAGGTTGAATTGTCTGCACTACCCTCCCCGGTCATGCACCGGTTCGCAGAGGACCTCCGGCGAGGTGATTCCGTCATAAGAGAACCGCGCCCAACAAGGAGGGCCTCCACGACCGCTCCCCTCCTTGTAGGGCGCAAGTCAGAGTACCAAGCCCTGTACTCTGTCTGGGAGAAGATCCTCGAGAGAAGCGCCCATCACGCACTAGTCTGCGGGGAAAGCGGCGTGGGGAAGACGACCATAGTCTCCCACCTCCTCGCGGCAGTGGCGTTGGATGGTGCCGTTGTGTCTCGGGTGAAGTGCTATGAGTTGGAACAAGATATCCCTTACGCGGCAATCACAGCTCTGTTACGCGGCCTCATCGACAAGCCGGGGGCCGCCTCTACTCCTCCTGAAGCGATCGCCGATCTCGCTGTCGTGATGCCCGACATTCGCGAGCGGTACAAATGCATGCCTGATTCGCTTCCTGTGCAAGGCGAGTCAGCAAGACTACGCCTAACGGAAGCCGCCTTTCAACTCATCGCCGCCGTAGCTGAGGAACGCCCAGTCGTCCTGGCGGTGGACGACTACCACCTCGCAGACGATGCCAGTCTCGCGGTTCTACACCTCGTGATGCGCCGGCTGGAGGGCGAGCGTGTCATGATCGTAGTCGCTGGGGGCGGCCGACATGTCGCACGATCCCCAAACGCGGCACGCATACTGGATGCAGCGGCAGGCCTTGGGGTCGCAATTGTCGAAGTCCGTCCTCTTGGTACCGAGGCGAGTGAGGAGCTGCTCGACGCGCTGCTGGCAGGAGAGCGGCTCCACCCGTCGACCAAGCTGGCGCTGCTCCATGTCGCACGAGGCTACCCGCTTCTTCTTACGCTACTGGTGCAGGAGTGGCTGGAGGCCGGGACTCTGACCGGCGCTCTCCTCCTAGAGGGGATGACACCAGAGGTTGCACCCGATATCCCGGGCAATCTTTATGCACCTCTGCTGGATCGTATCAGCCAGCGTCTCGGAGCAGGATGCCGCCCCGTTCTTGATCTAGCTGCAGTGCTAGGCGGAAGGATGAATGATCTCCGCTTCTATTCAATGCTCGGTCTCTCCTCCGCCCAATCGGTTGGATCCTTGACGGCGCTCGTCGACCATGGGGTCCTCCGCGAGGGAGGCGCAGGTCTTGAGTTCGTCAATGACGTAATCCGCACACACATTTACCTACGCTTGCCCTCAGCAATTCGTCGTCACATGCACGCCATCATTGCCGAGGAGCTAGTCCTCAGAGATAGAGAGCCGTCCGCGGTAAATGGACTCGAACTCGCTTGGCACCTAATCCGCTGTGGCCGAAACCACGAGGGGACGGCCTATCTGCTAAGGGGCGCGAGGGAGGCGATCGACCACGGAGCTGCGTGGGAGGCAGAGCGGGCCCTGCGCACCGGCGAGGACACCCTGCAGGATCAGGAGGCAACAGCAGGCCGGCTATTGCTTGCGGAAGCGCTACTCGAGCAAGGGCGCGAACTGGAAACGAGAAGGATCGCGATTGCCGCCGCGTCCACAGCCGTTGAAGGGGCACGAGAGATGGCGGACGCGATTGCGCTATCCGCCCTCGCCAGGGTCCCTGAGCAACCTATTGAAGAAGCGCTGGACGCATTTCGCGATTTGATCCGGCTCGTCCGCGAATCTGAGCTGGCCCGCACACGCGCCATCGCGGCTCGAGGTGCAGCGATGTTCGCCCTAAAGCTGGGGGACCAACAGGTGGCGGACGATCTGCTTAGTGCGACGCAGAATGTCGCCTATACCGGCCTAAGCATTATCGACATTGCCGACCTGCGGTATGCCAGGGCCACGGCCTTGTATCAACTGCGACGACTCGAGGACAGTGAGAACGAGGCAGAACAAGCGATTCGTGAGCTTCAGGGCGCGAATCTCGCAAACGCCACCCTTCTTGGACTCTATTGTGGTCGCGGGGCAATCTGTTGCGCCCGCGGGCAGTACCAGGAAGCGATTGTGCTGCTGGAGACAGCCCATGACATCGCACGTAAGATTGGCAACCAGACCACTGCGCGTGCCTGCCTCAGCAATCTCTCGCTTTGCTGTTTCCGGCTCGGTGACGTTCGTGGACAAGTACGGTGGGGCGAAATGGCTCAGCGAAGACAACCTGAGACAACTGACACTTTCGGGGAGACTACGTACACATATCACCTCGCAATCGGCTATGCGCTCTCGGGGGAGACACACAAGGCATTCGATGCCCTAGCCGCTGGAGATTCCGCCGCGAGCCGCCTTGCTCCGGCCTGGGCGCGCCAATCCTGGCTGCTCAGTCGAGCAGATGTGCTAGCGGTTCTTGGCCGGCACCAAGACGCCGCACGTGCCGCTCGCGAGGCAGTTAGCGCGGACTTCGATGGATTGCTGAGTGATAGCCGCGCCGGCCCATACGCGCGATGGAGTGCCAAGGTTGCCCAGGGCCCCGATGAAGCCAAAAAGGCTCGTGCCGAGGTGCTGGGACTCCTAGGGCGGTGCGAGAGATATGATGCGCTTGATCGGGCAGAGATTCTCGCGGCGGCAGCCCTGCTCGGACAGTTGACCAACGATGACATCAGTCGCGAAACTCAGTCACTCCAACAGGCGCTCAGTCATCTTCCCGGTACCGTCGACGCACTCCTGCGGAGACTCGGGTTCTTGGACGTGGCTAAGCCCCTCGGCGGCGCCAGAATGACCCGCCGGCGAAAGAGATCCGACGCGAGGCCAACGGGAGATCCGGCAGGGCGACAGAATCGGAGCCCGAGCCGGCCTGGGTGATGATTCGCCGAATGGGAACTGAATTTGCGACAAGTTCGACCAACTCGGGGTCGAACTGAGTTCCCTTGCAGCGCTGAAGCTCAGCGAGCACGACATCCAAGCCTAGCGCTTTTCGGTACGGACGGTCGGTTGTCATCGCGTCAATGGTGTCTGCGATGAGTATGATGCGAGCCCCGATTGGAATCGACTTACCGTGCACCCCATCCGGGTATCCCTGACCGTCCCAGCGCTCGTGATGGTGTCGGACCGCGTCCAAGATCCGCCCCCGGAACTTTGAGACAATTCCGACGAGCTCGGCGCTTCGCACGACGTGTGTCTGCATCAACGCTGTCTCTTCGGGTGTTAGCCGTGCCTCCTTCCGGAGTAAGGGTGCAAACTCCTCATGGATCTTCCCCACGTCGTGCAGCAGTGCGGCGGTCGAGATCTCCTCCACTTGCTGCGTCGGTATTCCAAGCTCAAGCGAGATCGCACGAGATATCCGGGAAACGCGCTCGGAGTGCCCCGAGGTGTAAGGGTCACGAGCTTCAATTGCCTTGACCATTACCGCGAGCATTTCTTGGCCGCTGTCTTGGAGCTGGTGGTACAAACGGTAAGAGTGACGGACGGCCACAATCGGTAATGTCGCCAGTACCAATCCTAGACCTTCCCACCGGGCATAGAAGAAGGCCACCGGGAGCGCGAGCAAACTCGCCCCGAGGTCGTAACCAATGATACCGCGTGTGTTGAGGTGCCAAATCTCTCGGAACTTACGCTGCGCGCTCAGTGAAACTGCGATGCTGACTAGCGTCGAGTTGATCAAGAAGTAGGTCACAGCCAACAGGGCGAAGAGGAGCAGCCCCCGTTTGACTTCTGGGTCAACTGCACTTGCGCCAGGCGCAATGAACGCGGCCGGCATGGAACCACCTAAACCGGTGTAGGCGGCGGTTGCGCCGAGGATACACAGGACACGCTGTGAAATGTTAAAGATCACCTTGGGCGTCGGATTCCGCCGAAGGAACTGAACGATCCCCGTCGAGGCTCCTTCGACCACTGCGCCCCAGAACCCCCCGAAGAGGAGAGCGCTGGCCAAGTGCATTATGAATGAAGTTGAGCCCTTCGCTTCGACCCTAAGGCTTGTATTGTCCGATTCGAGAAGGAGCGAGAAGAAGAGGAACGCCAAGAGGGTCAAAACGCCCGGAGATGGCAAGCGCCCAGGGAAAGACGCGAGCAACCCCGCGCAACTTACAACTGCTACGGTCGCGACGTATACGCTGATCGTATTGGGTCGAGCGCTAGTGCTCATATGAATGGACAGGGATAGGGACTCCGGACCGGAACTACTTAGCCCCAGGTCTGCACCTCAGCGAGGAAGATCTTCGCCGCCATCCTCTGGGCGAATCCGAATGCGGCGTTCATCACCGCAGCGAGCCACGTGATCTGCAACATGAGCGTCACCTCCCCCCGTGTACGTCTTTGATGGGAAGGGCTGGCCCCGCTATGGCCGCCTGACGCTCCGCTCAGCTATCTCCGCTCGCTCCGCTAGTACCTCGCCGAGTTCCGAAGTCCCTGCCCTGTTCCTTTCTCCCGATGGTTCGACCGCCCGCCCACGCGCCAGGCTCCCGTTCAGCCCGGCCGGCGCGCCGCCGTCCAGCGATTCGTCGCGTCGAGCACCGCGAACACCGCGGCACGCTCGGCACTCTCCTTGATCTCCGCCGTTCCCGTGAGCAGCAAGGTCTCGCGCCCCCCAAGCCCCTGCACCCCCGCGAAGACGAACTCCCGGTCGAAGGCCTCGACGATCTTCGCCCCCTCCAGCGCCACCGAATGGCCCTCGAGCAGGCGGTCGAGCACCGACACCGTGGCCCGCGCCGCCGCCTCCACCCGGCTCCGCGGCGTGTCGCTGCTCTCCTCCTCCGCCGTTTCCGTCCGCCCCCCGCAGCTCAGGGTCACCGAGAGCGTGATCCTGTGGCTCCGCCGCCCCGGCGCAACCACCAGGTCCTCGAACAGCAGGGCCCGGTGCAACGCCAGGTCCCGCACCGCCTCCCGCTCCAGCGCCTCGAGCGGCTTGACGTCGGCTGTCTGCGCGATGGAGATCTTCCGGTGGTCCACCCGGAGCCCGAGCTGCGCCAGCAGCGCCGACTCGATGTTCCGCACGATCTGCTTGGGCTGGAGCCCGGCCCGGGCCAGGATGTGGATTTCCGAGACCTCGCCCAGCGGCGTCGTCACCACCCGCGCCGACAACACCCCGTCGAGCGTGGTGAGCAGGTTCTCCGCCCGCCGAACCCCCCAGGGATCAGGGAAGTCACCCGCAATGCCGCCGGGGTTCACCCCCTCGTCGGGTCGCCTCGCCGAGCTGCCGAATCCGGTCACGTGCCCTCGCTCCCTTCGTGCAATGCCAGCCCCGCCCCGGCCCCCTCCCCATTGCCACGCAATACCACCTGGTTCCGCCCCTGCGCCTTCGCCTTGTAGAGCGCCCGGTCCGCGATCGTGAGCAGGTCGCCCTCGAGCGGCCGCCCCGGGTCGAACTCCGAGAGCCCCACGCTCGCCGTGACCTCGCCCACCGGATACCCCAGCCGCCGGCCCACCCCCTCGATGCCGGCACGGATCGCCTCCGCCACCCGGTGCGCCCCGTCGAGGTCGGTCCGGGTGAGCAGCACCACGAACTCGTCCCCGCCGTACCGCGCCGCCAGGTCGGACGCGCGCACCGCGCTCCGCACCTCCGCCGCCACCGCCCGAAGCACCTCGTTGCCCGCCTCGTGGCCGTAACGGTCGTTCAGCGGCTTGAACCGGTCGAGGTCAATGAACAGCACCCCGAACCCATCGCCGCTCCGCTTGCTGCGCTCCACCTCGTACGCCAGCCGGTCCCTGAGCACCCGGTAGGTGGCCAGCCCGGTCAGCAGGTCCACCGCCGCCGCCCGCTGCGCCTCCTCCGCCCGCCGGCTCTGCAGCGGCGCGCACTGCCGCATCGAGGCCCGCCCCGCCGCCGCCGCCGCCGCGAACTCCCGGCAGGTGCCGTAGCCGCAGGCGCCGCAATCCCAGGGACGGCCGTTGGGCCCGGGGCCGATCTCGGCCAGCACCCGCGCCACCGCCTCGCGCTCCGGCGCCGCCGGCACCGGACGGATGTCGAACACCGCCCCCACCTGCGCCACCACCGTCCCGCTCACCACCGGCTCCCGGCTCCGCGGCGGCTCCACGCTCGCCATCAGCTCCCGGCGCCAGAAATACTCCTCCGCCGGCCCCGCCAGCGGATGCCCCAGAAGCCCCTCGCTGGAGAGCAGGTCCACGAACCCCAGCTCCAGCCGGTCCACCGCCACCGCCCGCGCCAGCGCCGGCAATGACTCCAGTCCTCGCAACTTGAGAAACCGCCGATCCCCCCGGCCCCCCTCCTCGAGCAGGGCGAGCGGGAGCCCCCCGGCCACGCTCAGGTGCCGCCGCCGCTCCTCCGGGATCCGGACGAACCAGCTCGGCTGCTCCAGGACATTGATGCCGCGCAACTTGAAGATCTGGGCCAGGTCCGCGAAGGTCACCGAAGCGGCCAGCTCCGGGTAACCCTGCACCGGGCTCAGCCCGGCGTGAACGATGTCCAGTTCCTGCCCGTACAGTGCCAGCAAATAGCGCGCCTCTGCCACTGGCGGGACAGTGACGGGAGCAAGATAGGGAACCAGCTCCGGATACCGGCTCCGGATGGTGTCCACCACCACCGGGTCGGTGGACCGGATCAGCGTCCCCCAGTTCTCCTCCCGCCAGAGCCGGTGATACTCCGCCGCCACCAGCTCGTCCCCCACCACCCCCCGGTGCACCGCCCGGAAGCCCACCGCGTAACAGGCGTTCACCACCTGCTCCGGCGTGGCGGGATAGAACGCCGCCGCCGCCTCGGTGCCCAGGATCAGCAGCCCGCGCCCCCGGGCCGCCACCTCCAGCGCGCGGCCGAGCTGGCCGCTCACCTTCACCGCGTCGTGGGGACAGGCCGGCACGCAGAGCCCGCACCGGATGCACGACTCGTCAACGATCCGGACGAGGGAATCCTCGACCTCGACCGCCGACGTCGGGCATACCCGTGCGCAAGCCAGGCAGGCTACGCAGTTCTCTGCGTCGACCGTGAAATTCACAGGCCTATGGCCACTGGGATCCAGGGGAGTTCGAGCAATATCGGCCCCGGACTGCGAACCGTCAAGAGGTGAAGTGAGCCAAATGCTGGAACAACCGACACTTAGGCCAGCTCGAACTGCTTGATCTTGCGATACAGTGTCCGCTCACCGATCCCCAGCACCTCCGCCGCCTTCCGCCGGTTGCCGTCGTGTTCCCGCAGCGCCGCCTCGATGGCCGCCTTCTCCACCTCGGCCATCGTCATCCCCGTCCGGTAGACCACCTCGGGCGCCGAGTCGGTCACTTCGCCCAGGTCGTCGTGCAGGGTGTGGGCCGGCAGCTCGATCACCTGGACCCGCTGGGGCCCCTGGTCGAGCCGCCGCCGCAGCTCCTCCACCTGGAGCCGCAGGTCCATCAGGCTCCGGAGGATGAACTCGAGCTCCGCGGTCGGGGCCTCCCGCCCGGCGCCGCCCCCGCCGCCCACCCGCACCGGCAGCAGCCGCCCCGCCCCCTCCAGCACGTCGGCGGGGATGTCGCTCGCCTGGATCTCCCGCCCCGGCGCCAGCACCACCATTGACTCGACCAGGTTCCGGAGCTGGCGCACGTTGCCGGGCCAGGGCGCCTCCACCAGGAGCCGCATCGCGTCGCCGCTCAGGCCGTGGAACGGCCGGTCGTGCTGGGCGGCGAACTCGCGCACGAACTGCCGCACCAGGAGGGGGATGTCGCTCCGCCGTTCGCGCAGCGGCGGGAGCGAGATGTTGAGCACGCTGAGGCGGTAGAAGAGGTCGTCCCGGAACTCCCCCAGCCCCACCGCCTCGCGCAGGTTGCGGTTGGTGGCCGCCACCACCCGCACGTCCACCTTGATCGGCGCGATGCCGCCGAGCCGGAAGAAGGTCCGGTTCTCCAGCACCCGGAGCAGCTTCACCTGGATGGAGGCCGGGATCTCCCCGATCTCGTCGAGGAAGATCGTCCCCCGGTCGGCCAGCTCGAACCGGCCCAGCCGCCGCTCCGCCGCGCCGGTGAACGCCCCCTTCTCGTGCCCGAAGAGCTCCGACTCGAGCAGCGTCTCCGGCAGCGCCGCGCAGTTGACCGCGATGAACGGCTGCCCCCGCCGGGGCGAGAGGTCGTGGATCGCCTTCGCCACCAGCTCCTTCCCCGACCCGGACTCGCCCTGGATCAGCACCGTGCTCGACACCGGCGCGAGCTGCTCGATCCGGACCAGCACCTCCTGGATGGCGGCGCTCTCCCCGCTGATCCCGGTGCGCTGCTGCAGTTGCCGCCGCGCCACCAGCCGCTCCGCCGTGGCCACCACCTCGTCGGCCCGGACCGGCTTCCGCATCACCTCGGTGACCTCGAGCGCCTCCACCCGGCTCGATCGCTCGGAGTCGGTGGGCTCGAGCAGCACCAGGGTGGACACCCCCGCCTCCCGCGCCGCCGTCACCAGCGCGTGGCCCTGCGGCTCGTGCACCCCGCCGGTGAGGACGAGGAGCTCGGGGCCGCGCCGGAGTGCCGCGCGCGCGTCGTCCAGCGGGGAGAGCGCCGCGGTGCGGTGCCCCGCCGCCTCCAGCGCCGCGTTCACCGGCACCGCGGTGGAGATGTCGTCGAGGGTCACGAGGATACTGGCCATCAGTGGTCCACCGGCGCCCCGCGGAGCAGGGCCACCGCGTGCTCCACCAGCGGCTCCAGCGCCGCGAGCCCGTCCCGCACCCCGCCGGGGCTCCCGGGAAGGTTGACGATGAGCGCGCGCGCCCGGGTGCCGGCGAGGCCGCGGGAGAGGGCGGAACGGGGGGACTCCGCGGCGGATCGGGCCCGGATGGCCTCGGCCAGCCCCGGCGCTTCCCGCTCCAGCACGGCGCGGGTGGCCTCGGGCGTGACGTCGCGGGGCCCGAGCCCGGTGCCGCCGGTGGTGACGATGAGGTCGGCCGCGCCGTCGTCGGCCCAGCGCACCAGCGCGTTCACGATGGCGGGGACGTCGTCCGGCACCGTGGCGCGCGCCGCCACCGCGTGGCCGGCCGCCGTGGCCCAGGCCGCCGCCGCCTCGCCCGAGAGGTCGGCCCGCTCGCCGCGGCTCGCCGCGTCCGACACCGTGAGCACCGCCACCCGGACCACGCGCTACTTCGCCTTCCGGGCGGTGCCGTGGGTCCAGAAGGGCCGCTTCACCACCTCGGCGGGGTGCTTCTCGCCCCGGACCTCCACCGCGAACTTCGTCCCCGTCTTCGCCGCCGCGACGGGGAGGAAGGTGGTGCCGATGGAGTAGCCGAGCGACGGGCTCATCGCGCCGGACCGCACCAGGTCCACCTGGCGGCCGTCGAACCAGACCGGGTACCCGTGCCGCGGGATCACCCGCCCGTCCATCCGGAAGCCGACCAGCTTCCGGGTGACGCCGTCGCGCTGCTGGGCCTGGAGCGCGTCCATCCCGGTGAAGCGGGCGCCCTTGTCGAGCTTGACGATCCAGCCGAGCCCCGCCTCGAGCGGGGTGATGGTGTCGTCAATGTCGCTGCCGTAGAGGGCGTAGGCCATCTCGAGCCGGAGGGTGTCGCGGGCGCCGAGGCCGATCGGCGCCGCACCGGCGGCGGCGAGCGCCTCCCAGATGGCGGGCGTGTCCTTCGAGCGGCAGTAGATCTCGAAGCCGTCCTCGCCGGTGTAGCCGGTGCGGGAGACGAACGCCCCCGCGCCCGCCACCGTGCCCGAGGCGTGGCGGTAGTAGCCCAGGTCGGGGAGCCGGAGGGCGGTGAGGGGCTGGAGCTTCGCCTCGGCATCCGGCCCCTGCAGCGCGACGAGTCCCACGTCGTCGGAGATGTTCTTGAGCCGGACGTTGGCGCCGCCCTTCTGCGCCACCACGTGCTCCCAGTCCTTGTCGATGTTCGCGGCGTTCACCACGAGCATCAGCTTGTCGTCGTAGCGGTAGACGGTGCAGTCGTCCACGAAGGTCCCCTCGGGGGTGAGGAGCGCCGAGTACTGCACCTCGCCCGGCCCGAGGGCGCCGACGTCGTTGCAGGTGATCCGCTGCACGAAGGCGTTCCGGTCGGGGCCGGTGACCTCGAACTCGCCCATATGGGAGACGTCGAAGATCCCGGCGCCGGTGCGGACCGCCCGGTGCTCGGCGAGGATCCCGCCGGGGTACTGCACCGGCATCTCGAAGCCGGCGAACGGCACCATCCTGGCGCCGTGCGCGACGTGCCAGGCGTGAAGCGGGGTCTGCTTGAGCATCACGGAGTCCGGTGAGTTGGGGGAGAGGGGAGAGGGGAGACGGGAGAGGGGGGGTGGAGCGGGGCGGCCCTCTCCCCACTTCCCCCTCCCCTCTCCCCGCCCTTCACCCCATCAGCGTCGCCAGCAGGGCCTTCTGCACGTGCAGCCGGTTCTCGGCCTCGTCCCAGACCCGCGATTGCGGGCCCTCGAGCACGGCCTCGCTGACCTCCTCGCCGCGGTGCGCGGGGAGGCAGTGGAGGAAGATCGCGTCCTTCGCGGCGCGGGCCATCAGCGCCTCGTCCACCTGGTAGCCGTCGAAGGCCCTGGCCCGGAGCGCGGCCTCCGCCTCCTGGCCCATCGAGGCCCAGACGTCGGTGGTGATCACGTGCGCCCCCTCGGCGGCCTCGGCCGGGTCCTCGGTGATCACCAGCTTCGTGGCGCCCTGGTGCATCTGGAAGATCGAGTGGTCGGGCTCGTACCCCTCGGGGCAGGCGAGCCGGAGCTCGAAGCCGAGCACGCCGGCGGCGTTGATCCAGGAGTTGGCCATGTTGTTCCCGTCGCCGATCCAGGCGACGGTCTTCCCTTCCCAGCCGCCCAGCGCCTCGCGGATGGTCAGGAGGTCGGCGAGGACCTGGCAGGGGTGGAGCAGGTCGGTGAGCCCGTTGACGACCGGCACGCCGGCGAACTTCGCCAGCTCGACCACCTCGGCGTGGTCGAAGGTGCGGATCATGATCCCGTCGAGGTAGCGGGAGAGGACCCGCGCGGTGTCCCGGATCGGCTCGCCCCGGCCGAGCTGGATGTCGCGGGAGGAGAGGAAGAGGGCGTGGCCGCCGAGCTGGTACGCCCCGACCTCGAAGGAGACCCGGGTGCGGGTGGAGCTCTTGGCGAAGACCATCCCGAGGGTCTTCCCCAGGAGGGGCCGGTCGTGGTAGTCCCCCGCCTTCATCCGGCCGGCGAGCTCGAGGAGGGCGTGGAGCTCCTCCCGGGTGAAGTCGGTGAGGGCGAGGAAGTCGCGCTTGGGCATCGGGCGGGGGGTGCGGGGGACGGTCAATTTGGCAGGGAAGATAGTCGGACGGTCGGGCAGTCGGGAAGTCGGCCTGTCCGACTCCCCAACCACCCGACCGTCTGTCCGACTGTCCGACTGTCCGACTGTCCCTCCGCCCTACGGCGTGACGGTGATGTCCGGCTGCACCACGTTCTCGTTCCGGATGTTCATCGCGGACGCCGCATCCACCGGGCCCGTGAAGGTCCCGGCGTTGTAGGAGTAGACCCGGATGGTCCAGGGCCCGCCGACGGGGACGACGCCGGCCGCGAAGGACGCTGCCCGCTCGGTGCCCGCCACTTCGACGCTGTGGTTGGTCACCCCGTCGAAGAGGTCCACCACCCAGCGGGTCGGGTCGGTGGTGGCGGTCCAGGTCACGTCGATCGCGCTCGCGACGGCGATCTCGGCGCCGTCGGCCGGCGCGGTGACGACCGCCTCCTCCGGCACGGTGCCGGAGCCCTCGATCACCACGGCGCCGAAGGCGATGTCGAGGTCGAGGGCGCCGCCCGCGGCCACCGGGGCGGCGAGCTGGACGTGGTACTCGTCGCCCGGTGCGGCCTGGAGCGCCGCCTCGCCGTTCACCGTCACGGTGGCGCCGTCCACCGTGGCGCCGCCCTGGCTGACGCCGACGTGGTTGAACTCGGGACCCATGTCGGAGCCGACCACCAGCACCGGCTCGACCACGGTGATCGCCGGGTTCGCCGCTCCGGCCGCGCGAACGGCCATCGTGGAGCCGGTCTCGGTGTCGCCGGTGACGAGGCCGTCGTTCACCGCGTACAGGTTGATCTCCCAGTCGCCGGCGGCGAGCGAGGCGCCGGTGAGGGTGAGGGCGCGGAGCGCGCCGTCCGCGGTCTCGACGGTCACGGTGGAGCCCCCGGAGGTGGCCACCAGCGCCCAGCCGTCGGGGTCCGCGGTGGAGGTCCAGGTCACCTCGACGTCGGCGCCCGCGGCCACGACCGCGCCGTCGGTCGGCGCGGTGAAGACCGGTGCCTCGGGCACCGTGCCGGTGCCCTGCACCACCGCGACGCCGTCGGTCACGTCGAGGGTGAGCGCGCCGCCCGCGGCGACCGGCGCGGCGAGGGTCACGGTGTACTCGCCGTCGGTGGCGCCGGCCACGCCGGCGGTGCCGTTGAGGGAGACATCGGCACCGGCGACGGCCGTGCCGCCGTCGGTGACGACGACGGTGCCGCCGTTGCCGTCGAGCACCGCGGCGACGAGCACCGTGGCGGTGGGGCCGCTGCCGTTGTCGTCGTCATCGTCATCGCAGCCGACCGCGAGGAGGAAGGGGACGGCGAGCACAGCAGCCCGCAGGAGCTTGCCAGGTCGCATCATGAAGACCTCCGGTGAGGGGCCGGGAGTTCGCCCGGGGGAGCGGGTACCGCGGCCGCATGGAGCAGTCTTTCTATGTAGCGCCGGGCCGGCCCGGGGCGTGGTGACCGGGGTCACACGGGGGGCGGACGGGTGGACGGGTGGACGGATGGTCGCGCCCTTCCTGCCCGTCCATCCCTCCATCCGTCCATCCGTCCCCCAGCGCCGCCTTCATCGCCTCCGCCGTCTGCCACCGGTCCTCCATCCGCTTGGCCAGCGCGCGGGTGACGGCCCCGGCCAGCGCGGCCGGGGTGTCGGCCCGGATGGTCCGGAGGTCGGGCGGGGGGGTGGTCAGGTGGTGCCGGAGCAGCTCCACGTCGGCGGCGGGGTGGAACGGGGGCCGGCCGGCCACGCACTCGAAGAGGAGGGCCCCGGCGGCGTAGATGTCGGTCCGGTGGTCGGGCGTGCGCTCCCCGCGGACCTGCTCCGGGCTGATGTAGTCCAGCGTCCCGACCGCGATGCCGGCGCCGGTGATCCCGTCGCCGGCCGCGGCGCCCAGCGCGCGGGCGATGCCGAAGTCGAGCAGCACCGGCCCCTTGGGCGAGAGGATCACGTTCTCCGGCTTCACGTCGCGGTGCACCACGCCGTGCGCGTGCGCGTACCCCAGCGCCTCGAGCATCGGGCCGGCCAGGGCGCGCACCTCGGCGAACGGGAGCGGCCCCTCGTCCAGCCGCTCCCGGAGCGAGGGGCCCGGCACGTACTCGGTGGCGCAGTAGAGCAGCCATCCCGCCTGCCCCGCCTCCACCACCCGCGCGAGGCCGGGGTGCGCGAGCTGCCCCGCCAGCCGGACCTCCCGCAGGAAGCGTGCGGCGGCCACGCTCGCCATCAGCTCGGCGCGGAGCACCTTCAGGGCCACCTCGGTGCCGTCGGCCGCGCGCGCGAGGTAGACCACCGCCGTGGCGCCGTGGCCGATCTCCCGCTCCAGCCGGTACTTCCCCTCGAGGGCCGCCTGCGTCGCGGGAAGGAGGTCGCGCTTCACGTGGGCGCTCACAGGAGCAGGTCGGCCCGGAGGAGGCCCCGCAGGCGCCAGAGGATGGCGCCTCCGATCGTGCTCCGCCGCACCTCCACCCGCGCGGGCCCGTCGAGGCCGGCGCGCCACGGCTCCTCGAGCCGCATCCGCGCCTCCCCGCCGGTTCCCTCGTCCGCGGCGAGCGCGACGCTGATCACCCGTCCCTCGGCAGTGCGGCCGTCGGCGCGGAGCAGGGAGGCGCGGCTGCCCGGCCGCACCAGCGAGGCGCCGGCGCCGTGCAGCCGCACCCGGGCCTCCACCGGCCCCTCCGCGGCCAGCTCGACCAGCGGCGCGCCGGCGGGCGCCGGCCGTCCCGCGAGCTCGCGGGGGCGCGGGGTCACCACCGTGCCCGCCGCCGGCGCCCGGAGGGTGAGGGCCGCGAGCCGGCTCTCGAGCGCCTCGGCCCGCACCGCGGCGGCGCGCACCTCCGCGGCGAACGACTCCGCCTCGCCGCTCCGGCCCGCCGCGCGCGCCTGCACGGTGAGTCGCACCAGCGAGTCCCGCTCGTGCGCCACCGTGAGCGCCTCGCGCTCGAGCCCCACGCTCCGGACGCGGAGCACCGGCGCCCCGGCGGCCACCCGGGTCCCCTCGTCCACGTACACCTCCGCCACCTGCCCCCCGTCGGGCGGCCCGAGCATCCAGCTCCGGGGCGACGCGGTGACGAAGTGCCCCGCCACGGTGAGCGGCCACGGCACCAGGAGCAGCGCCAGCGCCCCCACGGCGAGGCCGAGCCCCCAGCGCCGGGCCGCGGGCTGCCGCGCGAGGCGGGCGCGCCACTCGCGGACCGCGCCGCGGGCCAGCCGGCCGAGCTCCCGCAGCTTCGCCCGGAAGGCGATCGCGAGCGCGGCGAGGAAGAGGATGCCGCCGGCCGCGCCGAGGAGCCCGCGGACCCAGCCGTACACGTTGCTCGCGACGACGAAGAGGAGCGTGCCGATGTACCCCGCGGCGAGGGCGCCGTAGACGAGGAGGGTGCGGCGCTCTCCCGGCTCCGCGGCCGGCTCCGGCACGTCGAGCCGGAGCAGGTGGCGCTTCACCCACCATCCCGCCATCGCCGCGCCGCGCTGCCGCAGGTTGGGCATCTCCATCCAGTCACCCAGCGCGAAGTAGCCGTCGAGCGGGAGCAGCGGGTTCGCGTTGGCGATGAGGGTGAAGAGCCCGCCCACCACCATCGCGGCGAACGCCACCTCGTGCACCAGCGTCTCCGGCCGGGTGACGACCCACACCCAGGCCGCCAGCGAGGCGATGAGGAGCTGGATCCACCCGCCCGCGGCGGTGACCCAGAGCCGCGCCTTCCGCTCGGGAAAGGTCCACGCGTCGTTCACGTTGCAGTAGAACGCCGGCTCGAAGTAGATGAGCATCGCGCCCATCTCGTGCACGTGCCCGCCGTAGTGCTTGCACGCCACGCCGTGGCCCAGCTCGTGGATCGCCAGGGTGGTCATCCCGGTGACCCAGAAGGCGAGGATGCGCCCCAGGGTGTATTCCGAGGGATTGAACACCCAGGCGAGGTCCGCCCGGAAGGCCGGCCAGTGGGTGGCGAGGATGGCGAGGTAGGCGACGAAGAGCGCCACCGAGACCGCGACGAAGCCGCGGGTGAAGCAGAAGGCGAGGTGGGGGCGCCACCGGTCGAGCAGCCGGTCGGGGTCGCCCACCGACCAGCGCATCCGGAAGAGCTCGCCCCGGAAGAGCGGGCGCCGCTGCCGGCGCCGGCGCCCCTCGCGCAACCGCTCCAGCTCGAGCACCGAGCGCTCCTGCAGGCTGCGCTCGAGGAGCCCGATCCGGCCCAGCCGCGCGGCAAAGCCGTCCAGCGCCTTCGCGGTCACGCGGACGCCGTCGGCGGCGAGCGCCGCGGCGAGCTCCGTCGCGGTGCGGAGGCCGTCGAAGGCGTGCATGATCCCCACCTCGACCGGCCGGAAGCGGAAGTACTTGTGGGAGACCGGGTCCTTGACGATGTAGGTGGCCTCGCCCCGGTAGACCTGTTCCACCACGACGAGGTCGGCGCGGAGCTTCGGCCGCGCGCTCATCGTGCCGGGACCGCCACCCGCTCGCCGGGCGCGAGGCCCTCGATCACCTCCACCCGTCCGCCGGGAAGCTCGGCGCCGGGGGTGACCGGCCGCGCGACCGCGCCCGACTCGCCCGCCACCAGCACCACCCCCCCCGCGCCCACCGCCTCGCGCGGGATCACCACCACCCGGCGGGGCTTCCCGGCGATCACCACGGTGGCGGCGGCCCCGGGCACGAGCCCGCGACGCGGCTCGAGCCGCACGACCACCTCGCGGGTGCCGCTGGCCACGTCCACCACCGGGGCGAGCCGCAGCACCCGCCCGCGGGCGGGCCCCGCCTCGGTTTCGGTGACCACGCTGTCCCCCACCCTGAGCCGCGCCGCCGCCGCCTCCGGCACCTGCACCGTGGCGAGGAGGGGGGCCAGCGCGGTGACGCGGAAGAGCGAGTCGCCCTCGGCCACCAGACGTCCGCGCCGCGCCCAGCGGGCGCTCACGATGCCGTCGAAGGGCGCGGTGACGCGGGTGAGCTCGAGGTCGCGCCGGGCCTGGCGGAGCGTCAGGTCGGCCTGGCGGAGCGCGGTCTCGGCGTCCTCCAGTTCCGCCGTGGTGGCGCCCCCCGCCGCGTGCAGCTGCCGGGACCGCTCCGCCAGCCGGGCCGCCGCGGCCTGCGCCTCGATGGCCCGGCCGAGCGCCAGCTCCTGGTCCACGCTCTCGAGCCGGGCGATCGCCTGTCCCGCCGCCACCCGCCCGCCGAGGTCGGCGCCGATCCACTCCACCATCCCCGCCGCGCGCGCGTGCACCGTCGCGTCGTTCTCCACGTACACCGTGGCCGGCACCCGGAGCGGGAGCGCGGTGGTGAGGGTGTCCGCCACCGCGAACGGCCCCGCCTGACCGGCGCCGGGCTCGGCCGCCGGTTCGGCGGACGCCCCGCATCCGGCGGCGGCGGCGGCGGCGGCGGCCAGGGCGAGACGGGCGAGCCGGGTCAAGGGATGATCCTCCACCAGAGGAGCCGGAACCAGCGGGCCGGCCCGCGGAGCGCGCGGCCGAGCGTCGAGGCGGGATCGGTCAGCACCTTCGCGTACGCCGCCATCCCGGGGCGAAGCAGGCCGCCGGGGTTCGGCACCACCGCGCGGACGGGGAAGCGGCGCTCCCCGTCGCCCGCGGCGGGCAGCGCGCCCACCGACACCACCCGGCCGCGGAAGGTGCGCTGCGGCAGCGCGTCCACCCGGAGGCGCACCTCCTGCCCCGGGCGCACCCGGCCGACCTCCCGCTGTTCCACCGTGAGGTCGAGCTCGAGGGTGTCGGTCCGCCCGATGAGCACCACCTCGCCCCCGGCGTCGAGCTGGCGGCCGACCAGTTCCTCCGGCCGGGGCGTGAGCACCACGCCGGCGGTCGGGGACCGCACCACGAGCGCGTCCACCTGCGACCCGAGCAGGTCGGCCTCGCGGCGGTAGGCCTCGCTCCGCACCAGCTCCAGCCTCGCCCCCGCGGCGTCGCCGCTGCTCCGCGCCCGGGCCGCGTCGCGCTCCGCCACCAGCGCCTCCGCCGCCGCGGCCTCGCGGCCCGCGCGGAGGCCGGGGTTTCGCAGCACGACGAGCGGTGCGCCGGCCGCCACCGCGTCGCCCTCGCGCACCAGCACCCGCTCCACCACCCCGGGCGCGAACGCCCGCACCTCCGAGCGCTGCATCGGGCGGAACCGCGGCTCCGCGCCGCTCACCCGGAGCGGCCACCGCACCAGGGTGAGGAGCGCCACCGCCACCAGCGCCGCCGCCCCGGTCACCTGGAGCCGGCGCCGCGGCATCGCCAGCAGCGCGCGCCGCTTCGCCGCGATGCTGCCAAGGGTCTCCGCCAGCGGCACCTGCTGGTAGAGCTGCGCGTTGCGGATGGCCACCGCGGTCTGGTTGGCCAGGATGCCGGCCAGCTCCTGCTGCGCCGGGGTGGCGAAGTCGGTGCGCGACGCCTCGAAGGCGAGGACGCCGAGCGTGCCCTCCTCGTCGGCGAGGGGAAGGTAGAGACCGCTCCCCACGCCGCCGCGCTCGAGGTCCTCGCCGAAGATCACGAGGAAGGTGCGCTCCGCGTCGGTGACGGCCTCGTCGCGGTCGGTGAGGTAGAACGACTCGCCGCGGCCCGCCGCCCATTCCATCCGGGTGGCGAGGTCGCGGACGGCGGGGTCATCGGCGTCGATCTCGCCCTCGCCGGCGAGGGCCCGCAGCTCGAAGGTCCCCCCGTCGAAGACCCCGACGGCGCCGCGGTCGAAGGTGAGCGCCCGGCTCGCGGCGTTCACCACGGTGCGGAGCACCCGGTCGAGGTCGAGGGTGGAGGAGATCTCGCGGCTGATCTCGAGCAGGTCGGCCAGGCCGCCCACCCGCTTCTCGGCCTCGAGGAGCCGCGCGTTCCGGATGGCGATGGCGGCGGAGGCGGCGAGGCCCTCGAGGAGCTCGCGGTCGGCGGCGTCGAAGAGGTCGCGGCCGGCGTCCTTGTCCGCCACCTGGATGGCGCCGACCGTGACACCCCCGGCCACCATCGCGGTGGCCATCACCGACTCGACCGCCACGCGCTCGCCGGTGGCCTCGGCGGCCGCCTCGAAGCGGGGGTCCAGGAGGGCGCGGGTGACGACCGTGGTCTTCTGCCGGCTGGCCACGTCGCCCACGAAGCCGGTGCCCACCGGCATCGTGGCACCGACCATCCGCGCACCGGCCCCTCCCTCCGCCAGCACGCAGCGCAGCAGCTCGCCCTCCGCCACCCAGAGGGAACCGGCGGAGGCGCCGAGCGCGCCGAGCACGCGATGGAAGACCTGGGGAAGGAGCCGGTCGAGCTCGAGGGAAGAGTTGAACTCCTGGCTGATCTCCCAGAGGAGGCGGAGGCGATCCACCTCGGTCCGGGCTTCCGGCCGGCCCTGTCCGTTCTCCTCGCCCTGAGTGGCCACGGTCCTGCCTTTCCGGGGGCCCGCCCGCCGGTACCCCGCCGACCCGAATAGCACCGGCCGGCCCCCCCTCGCAAGGGGAAGCCGGCCAGCCTGCCACGGAATGCGATGGGACGGGTTACGGAGTGAGCTTGGCCGGGGCGATCCGGTCCTCGAGCTCCTCGACCGTCAGCTCGACCGCTTCGGCGTCCTTGCCGGTCGCCTTGCGGACCATCTCCTTCTGCTCGTGCGTCAGCGGAAGGCGGAAGTTGTCCTTGCTCGACATGGGTCCTCCTGGAGGGTGGTTGCGACACTGGGCTCGGATCCGGTTCCGGGGGCCCCGGCGGGCTGGCCCGCCCTGCCGTCCGGAACGCGGGACCAACATGCCGCGCCTGCGTGAATCCAGCGTGATCGCCTCTTGCCCCTCCGTGAACCGGCCCGCAACTTGTGCCCCGTCAGCCCCACCGACATGGCCGAAGTCGCCCTCACGCTCTTCGGAGCGCCGACTGCGGGGGGGCCGCCGGGCTCCGCGACGCTCGGGAGCAAGCCGTTGGCGTTGCTCGCCTTCCTCGCCCTGGAGCCGGGTCCCCATCGCCGTGAAGAGCTCGCCGCCCTCCTCTGGAGCGACGCGCCCGATCACGCGGCGCGCGCCTCCCTCCGCCAGGCCCTGGCCCAGCTCCGCCCGCTCCTCGGACCCGCGCTCCGGGCCGACCGGCAGTCGGTCGAGCTCACCGGCGCGGTCCGCTCCGACGCCGCCGATTTCCTGGCCGCGGCCGGCCGCTCGGCGGAGCAGGCCGCCGAGTACGACGTGCCCCGGTTCCTGGGCGGCTTCAGCGTGCGCGGCGCCGCGGGGTTCGAGGAGTGGGCGGCCCGGACCCGGAACCGGCTGCTCCAGCGCTACGAGGAGGTCCTCCGGGAGGTGGCCCAGGACGCCGTGGCCCGCTGCCGCTGGCGCGACGCGCTGGGCGTCGCGGAGCGGTGGCTGGAGACGGACCCCCTCTCGGAGGAGGCCACCGGGACGGCGATGCAGGCGCTCTACTGCCTCGGCGACCGGGGCGCCGCGCTCGCCCGCTTCCAGGAGCTCCGCGCCCGGCTGGCGGAGGAGGCCTCGGCCACGCCGCTCCCCTGGCTCGCCGACCTGGCGCGCCGGATCGAGCGCGCCGCACCGCCCCCCGCGCCCGGCGACGCCGACCCGATCGGCCCCTGCTTCGACGGCGACCTGGTCGGGCGGGAGCCGCACTGGACCGCCCTCACCGAGGCCTGGGCCGCGGCGCTCGGCGGCCGCGCGGAGGTCGCGCTCCTCGAGGGCGAGGCGGGAATGGGGAAGACCCGGCTGGCCGACGAGTTCGGGCGCTGGGTGGCGGCGCGGGGCGGGACGTGGCTCCGGGGCCAGGGCTACCAGGCCGAAGGCGGCGGGTCGTTCGGGGCGATGGCGACGGCGCTCCGCGGCGTGCTCGACGCTCCCGGCCTCGGCGGTGCCGCGCCCGAGTGGCTCGCGGAGGCGTCCCGGCTGGTGCCGGAGATCCGGTCCCGCTTTCCCGGGGTGCCGGCCCCGTCGCACGGCGCGACCCCGGCCGACCGCCAGCAGCTCTTCGAGGGCGTGGCGCAGGTGCTCCTGGCGATCGCGGCCGAGAGCCCGGTCCTGCTGCTGGTGGACGACCTCCACTGGTGCGACGCCGGATCGTGCGCGCTGCTCCGGTTCCTGGTCGAGCGGCTCGCCGCCGCGCCCTTCCTCCTCGTCGGCACCGTGACCGAGGGGGAGATGGCGCGCGAGGCCCCGGCGGCCCGGCTCCGCTCCTGGCTCGGCGGCCACGGCGGGGCGCGCCGGGTGACGCTCGACTCCCTCTCGCCCGCGGAGGTATGGGAGCTGGTGCGGCAGCTGGGGAACATCCGCGCGCCGACCGGGGGCGAGCGCTTCGCGCGCCGGCTGCACGAGATCACCGGGGGCAACCCCTTCCACCTGATCGAGCTCCTCAAGACGCTCTTCAGCCAGGGGGTGATCCGGGTGACGCCGGTGTCGAGGGAGTGGGTGGTGGAGGCGCGGCCGGGAATCAACGCGGCGCCGCTCGAGCTTCCGCGGACGGTGCGGGAAGCGATCGGCCACCGGGTGGACCGGCTGCCGTACGAGCTCCGCGACGTGCTGGTGACGGCGGCGATGGCCCGGCGCCCGGTGACGCTCGACACCCTCACCCGGGTGCACGGGATGTCGCGGCTCCGGGCCGCCGCGCTGGGAGACGCCCTGATCGAGCGGCACCTGCTGCGTGCCGAGGGCGGCGCCTACGCGCCGGCGCACCCGACGCTGGGTGCCGTGGTCCGGGCGGGGCTGAGCCCGGTGCGGACGGTGGAACTCCACCGGGCGCTCGCGCTCGCGCTGGCGGCCGCGGTGCGGGACGGGAGCCAGCCGGACGCGGCGGCCGAGGTCGCGTGGCACGCCGGGCGCGGGGGGGAAACCGGCCTCGCGCGGGAGTACGCGCTGCTCGCCGCGAGCGCGGCCCGCGACCGGCTCGCGCTGGACGATGCGCGGGACTGGATGGCGGTGGCCACGCAGGGCGATCCCGCGGGCCTCGAGCGGGGGGACCTGGATTTTCGGACAGTCGGATAGTCGGGCAGTCGGACAGTCGGACAGTTCAACCGCCCGACCGCCCGACTACAGGATGTACCTCCTCAGGTCGTCATCCTCCATCACCGCCGCCAGCCGTTCCCGCACCGCCGCGGCGTCGATGGTGACCCGCTTGACCCCCTCCTTCGGCAGGTCGAACAGCAGCTCGTCCATCAGCGTGGCCATCACGGTGTGGAGCCGGCGGGCGCCGATGTTCTCCATCCGGTCGTTCGCCACCCACGCCATCCGGGCCACTTCCTCCACCGCGTCGGCGGTGAAGTCGAGCTCCACCCCCTCCGCGGCCACCAGCGCCTGGTACTGCTTCGTCAGCGCGTTCTCCGGCTCGGTCATGATCCGGACGAAGTCCACCTGGGTGAGCGGCTGCAGCTCGACCCGGATGGGGAAGCGGCCCTGCAGCTCGGGGATCAGGTCCGACGGCTTCGAGACGTGGAAGGCGCCGGCGGCGAGGAAGAGGATGTGGTCGGTGCGGACGTAGCCGTACCGGGTCTGCACCGTGGAGCCCTCCACGATCGGCAGGAGGTCGCGCTGGACCCCCTCGCGGGAGACGTCGGGGCCGGCGTTCTGCGACCGCTCGCCGGCGATCTTGTCGATCTCGTCGATGAAGATGATGCCGTGGTTCTCGACCCGGTCGAGCGACTCGTTCACCACCTCGTCCATGTCCACCATCTTCTTGAGCTCCTCGTCGGTGAGGAGCCGCCTGGCCTCGGGCACGCGGGTGGTGCGCCGCTTCTTCTTCTTCGGCAGCATCTCCTGCAGCATCTCGCCGAAGTTGATCTGCTCCCCCTCCATCCCCGGCTGGGGCTGGAGCAGCTCCAGCATCGGGTAGCCCTGCGGCGTCACCTCGACCTCGACCTCGCGCTCGTCGAGCTCGCCCTTCCTGAGCATCTCGCGGAGCTTTTCCCGCGAGCGCTTCCGCCGCTCCGCATCCGCCGCCTCGGCCGCCTCGGCGTGCGCCTGCCCCCCGCTCCCCACCACGAACACCTGGGCGGCGGAAGGGCGAGCCGTCCCGGCCGCCGCGGCCATCCCGGCCGTCCCGGCCGCCGGGGGCGGCGGCGCGGGGAGGAGGAGATCCAGCAGCCGCTCCTCCGCCCGCTGCTCGGCCTGGTCGTAGACCTCGTCCTCCCGCTCGGTGCGGACCATGTTGATGGCGGAGTCCACCAGGTCGCGCACCATCGACTCGACGTCGCGCCCGACGTAGCCCACCTCGGTGAACTTGCTCGCCTCCACCTTGAGGAACGGCGCCCCCGCGAGCCGCGCGAGCCGGCGCGCGATCTCCGTCTTCCCCACCCCGGTGGGGCCGATGAAGATGATGTTGTAGGGGGTGATCTCGTCCCGGATCTCGTCCGGGGCCTGCGCGCGGCGCCAGCGGTTCCGCACCGCGATGGCCACCGCGCGCTTGGCGGCGTCCTGCCCGACGATGTAGCGGTCGAGCTCCCCCACGATCTGGCGGGGGGGGAGCTCCTCGAGCCACGGGACCGGGTCGGGGCGCGGGGGCGGGCGGCGGGGGACGTCGTGGGTTCGGTCATCGGCTTTCAGGGGAGAGGGGAGAGGGGAGAGGGGGGCGGGGAGGGGGCCCTCTCCCTTCTCCCTTCTCCCCTCTCCCGTCTCCCCTACTCCAGCTCCAGTACGGTGATGCTGCGGTTGGTGAAGACGCAGATGTCCGCCGCGATCTCGAGCGAGCGGCGGACGATCTCGGCGGCGCTCCGCCCGTCCTCGGGGAGGAGTGCCCGTGCGGCGGCGAGCGCGAAGTTCCCGCCCGAGCCCACCGCCATGATCCCGTCGTCGGGCTCGATCAGCTCGCCCCCGCCGGAGAGCAGGAACATGTGGTCCCGGTCGGCCACGACGAGCAGCGCCTCGAGCCGGCGGAGCACCCGGTCGCTCCGCCAGTCCTTGGCCAGCTCCACCGCCGCGCGGGGGAGGTTGCCCGGGTAGCGGTCGAGCTTCTCCTCGAACTTCTCGTACAGCGTGAGCGCGTCGGCCACCGAGCCGGCGAACCCCGCCAGCACCTTGCCGCCCTTGAGCGCACGCACCTTGGTGGCCTGGCCCTTCACCACCGTGTCGCCGATGGTGACCTGCCCGTCACCGCCGAGCGCGGTGCGGCCGTCCTTCCTGACCGCGATGATCGTCGTGCCGTGGAAGGTCATGGGGGAGTCACGAGTCACGAGTTGTGAGTCACGAGTCACGGGGGCAGGGGGCTGGCGACTCGCAGCTCGCGACTCGCGACTCCCCCTCACTTCCCCTTGGGATGCGCCTCCCGGTACACCTGCTTCAACCGCTCGACGCTGGTGTGCGTGTAGACCTGCGTCGTGCTCAGGCTCGCGTGCCCCAGCAGCTCCTGCACCGACCGGAGGTCCGCCCCCGCGTCGAGCAGGTGGGTGGCGAAGGTGTGCCGGAGCGAGTGGGTCCGGAGCCCGTCCGCGCCGATGCCGTCCAGCAGCCGCCGCACGATCCGCTGCACCCCCCGCGGGCTCAGGCGCTTGCCCGACGGGTTCAGGAAGAGGGCCTGCCGGTCGGCCCCCGGCCGGGCCAGCGCCGCCTCGCGGGCCTCAAGATACCGCCGGAGCGCCGCCACCGCCCGGGAGCCCACCGGGACGATCCGCTCCTTGCCGCCTTTCCCCCGGACCTTCACCAGGTCGGAGAAGAGGTCGAGGTCGGCCACCCGGAGCCCCGCCAGTTCCGAGAGCCGGAGCCCGGAGGCGTAGAAGAGCTCGAGGATCGCGAGGTCGCGGAGCTCCGCCGGCCCGCCGGCGGCGGCGCGCGCCTCGGTCCACGCGAAGAGCGCCTCGGTGCGCTCCCGGTCCAGGTAGCCGGGGATCCGCTTCTCCACCTTCGGCACCCGGGCGGCGCGCGCCGCCCCCGACACCACGCCCTCGTGCACCTGGAGCCAGCGATAGAGGCTCCGCACCGCGGAGAGGGCGCGCGCGGCGCTCCGCTTCGCCAGCCCCCGGCGCTCGAATTCGCCGAGGAACCCGCGGAGCCCGAGCCGGTCCACCCCGGCAAAGGTCCACTCGCCGTAATGCCGGTCGCAGAACGCCTCGAACGCCTCCAGGTCCCGCCGGTAGGCGCTCACCGTGTTGGGCGAGAGCTGGCGCTCGCCGGCCAGGTGGCGCAGGAACTCCTCGCTTTCCCGACGGAGCGACGGGGCGACGGGGCGACGGGGCGACGGCATCTACCTCTCCCCTCTCCCCTCTCCCCTCTCCCCCTCCATCCCACTCCACCACGCCTCGAAGTCCGCCACCGCCCGCTCCACCAGCAGCTTCTTCTTCTCGTCCTTCTTCACCCTGCCCGGCAGCGGGTCGAGCAGGCCGAAGTTGGCGTTCATCGGCTGGAAGTGCTTCGGGTCGGCCTCGCGGAGGTACCGGAGGAGCCCGCCGAGCATCGTCGTGGGCGGCGGTGCCGCCGGCGGCCTCCCCTCGAGCCGGCGGCGCAGGTTCACCCCCGCGAGCAGCCCCGTCGCGATGGACTCGGTGTAGCCCTCGACCCCGGTGAGCTGCCCGGCGAAGAACAGCGCGTCGTCGTCCCGCGCCGTGAGGCCGGGGCCGAGGCAGGCGGGACTGTCGAGGTAGGCGTTCCGGTGGATGCTGCCGTACCGCAGGTACTCGGCGTTCGCGAAGCCGGGGATCATCCCGAACACCCGCTTCTGCTCCGGGATCCGGAGCCGGGTCTGGAAGCCGACCAGGTTCCACATCTGGCCCGCCCGGTCCTCCCGCCGGAGCTGCACCACCGCGTACGGCTCCCGCCCGGTGCGCGGGTCGGGGAGGCCCACCGGCTTCATCGGGCCGAAGCGGAGGGTCTCGGGCCCGCGGCGCGCCATCTCCTCCACCGGGAGGCACCCCTCGAAGTAGGGCACCCGGTCGAAGTCGTGGCCGCCGAACTGGTCCGCCGCGCCCAGCGCCGCGATGAAGGCCTCGTACTCGGCGCGGTCCATCGGGGCGTTGAGGTAGTCGTCGCCCCCACCCTTGCCGTAGCGGCTGAGCGCGTAGAGCCGGGCGTGGTCGAGCGAGTCGCCTCCCACGATCGGCGCGATGGCATCGTAGAAGGCGAGCGATGCGGTGCCGAGCCGCCCGGCGATGGCGGCGGCGAGGGCGTCGGAGGTGAGCGGCCCGGTGGCGACGACGCCGGGCGAGGGGAGTGACGTCACCTCGCCCACCACCACCCGGATCCGGGGATGCGCGGTCACCCGCGCGTGCACCAGTTCGGAGAACACCTCGCGGTCCACGGCGAGCGCGGCGCCCCCGGGCACGCGCGCCTCCCCGGCGCAGGCCAGCAGCAGGCTCCCCATCCGGCGGAGCTCCGCCTTCAGCAGCCCGTGGGCGTTCTCCAGCTCGAGCGACTTGAAGGAATTGCTGCAGACCAGCTCGGCCAGCCGCCCGGTCTGGTGCGCCGGGGTGCGCACCGCGGGCCGCATCTCGTGGATCGTCACCTCGACGCCGGCCTCGGCCAGGGCCCAGGCCGCCTCCGAGCCGGCGAGCCCCCCGCCGACGACGGTGGCCTTCACGCCCCGGCGGACTCCTCCGCCTCCGACTCCACCTTGTGGCCGCACTTCATGCAGGTGAGCGTTTCCCCGTGCGCCTTGGTGACCTTCTTCTCCATCCCGACCCAGGTGCAGGCGGGGCAGGCTTCCGGCACCGGGCGGTTCCAGGTGGAGAAGTCGCACTCGGGGTACCGCATGCAGCCCCAGAACGACTTGCCCTTCTTCGTGCGCCGCTCGGTGAGCTCCCCGGTGTCGCACCTGGGGCACTTCACCCCGATCGGGAGCGAGCGGGTGCCCTTGCACTTCGGGTACGTGGTGCAGGCCAGGAACTCGCCGAAGCGCCCGGTCTTGATCACCATCGCCGAGCCGCAGAGGTGGCACTTCTCGTCGCTCGGCCGGTCGGGCGGCCGGTCCTTCCTGAGCGGCTTGGTGTAGCGGCACTCGGGGTAGCGGGTGCAGGCGATGAACGGCCCGAACCGCCCGCTCCGCACCGCCAGCTTCGAGCCGCACTCGGGGCAGGCCTCGAGCGAGAGGTTCTCCAGCCCGTGGGCCTCGAGCACCAGCCGGTCGAGGTCCACCGCGCCGAGCGCCTCGGTGAAGGGCTGGTAGAAGTTGGTGAGCACCTGCTGCCAGCCCAGCTCGCCCTCCTCCACCCGGTCGAGCTCGTCCTCCATCTCGGAGGTGAATCACAAAATCCGGCATGTCCGACAGATCGAGACGCGCGATGACCGAGTCCTGGTCATGCTTAATCAGAAACTGACGGGAGTTGGGGTGGGTGTTGAGAACCCAATCGAATTCGCGCTCCGACAGTTTGAAGCCTTCGACATAGCTCCTGCGATCCGCCTTCGCGTTCGGGAAGAAGATATTCGTCGGCGTCTGTTCGAGCAGCGTGTGCCCCATGGGCGACTGGATAATGTCTTTCGCCGACTGCGTTCCGAATCCGACAATGCCGTTGAGCTTACGGATGGTTTTCAGCTTGTCGTTGAGAAAGGACGCAAACTTGTCGTCGGTCAGGATTTTCCATCCCTCATCGATGAACAGCATCATGGGTGCGCCATCCATCATCGCTTCAATGCGGTGGAAAATGTAGCCGAGCGCTGCGGTGCGAATATCGTCGTCTTCGAGGACTTTCGTCATGTCGAAGCCGAAGACGCCGTTCGTGGCCGACCAGCGATCGACGTCATTATTGAACAGCCAGCCGCGCGCCTTGGTCCAGACGTCGAAGCGCGACGCGAGATCGTCCTGCCCCATTCGTTCGGCGCCGCGCAGCAATTGCGCAACGTCGGAAAACCGGCGCTCGCGCGCGGGAATTGAGAAAATCTGGTCGACCGCGCATTCGATAATCCTGATTTGTTGCGCCGACAGGTCCGAGCCATCGCGTGGCCGGACCATGAAGCTCAGCAAGTCGTGGAGAAAGGCGCGGTCTTCGGCAGACCCCACCAGTTGCAGCGGGTTGAAGCCGGTTGGCACGCCCGGCGCCAGCACCTCATAGGAGCCGCCCATCGCCCGGATCAGCGGATCGGCGCCGCGATCCTTGTCGA
>CAVQWA010000096.1:0-46083 GCA_963717315.1 uncultured Gemmatimonadales bacterium | reverse complement strand
GCGCAGGTGTGGAACGCCCCGGGCGGGCCCCCCGCAACGGTGGTGCGTGAAGCGAGCTTAGCTCAGCTTACGCAGCCATCGCCAGATCAGAGTTGGCAGTTGGATCGTTTCCAGACGGTTTTACGAGGGATCTGGACCTCGGCACGCAACCCTCCGTTCAACTAGCCCGTCGAAGCCGATCGCCCCCTGGGTTGATGGTATCAGACAAGTCTAGCGGGAGGGGGGTCGAGGGTCAAGGGCCGGTGCCTGAGAATCCAGGTGAGGTGCAAACGTCCAACAGCGTGGAACACAGCTACTTGCGCTGCGCCGCCTCGACCCGATTCCGGCCCAGCTCCTTGGCCTTGTAGAGGGCGGCGTCGGCCTGCTGGACGAGGTTTTCGCGGTGCCGGCTGGTCTCCGGGCAGGACGCCACCCCGAACGACGCGCTCATCGGCCGCTGGTGACCCTGCCAATTCAGCCGGCTCATCCCGAGGGCGTGGCGGATGCGCTCGGCCACTCTCACCCCCTCCTCCAGCGTCTGGCCCGGCAGCCAGATCGCGAATTCCTCCCCGCCCACCCGGGCGGGCACGTCGGTGCCGCGGAGCTGCGCCCGGAGGATCCCGGCGAAATGGACCAGGGCCGCATCCCCCGCGTCGTGCCCGAGGGTGTCGTTGAGGATCTTGAACTTGTCGAGGTCGGCGGCGATGTAGACCCCGGAAGACTCGCCCTGGCCGCGGAACGACGACTCGTCGAGTCCGCGCCGGTTGGGGAGGCCGGTGAGCGCGTCGGTCCGCGATTGCCGGGTGCGCTGCTCGAGCAGCCCCGCCTCCTTGAGGCGGGGGCCCGCGTGCCCCAGCGCCGCCACCACCTCGGCGGCCATCGCCCCGGCGAACGGCTGCTCCTGCGGGAGGAGGATGGCCACGGCGCCCACCGGCTCGCCCTCGCTCCGGATGGTGCGCACCTGCCACGATCCGCCCCGCCGGCGGCGGTCCGGCACGAGGTCGTCGAGCGGATCCTCGTCCAGCGCATCGGGCGGCTCGGAGCCCGCCGCGGCGCGGGCCAGCCACGACTCACGCGGTGCGTCCCGGTCGCGAAGCCGCGGGTCCGCCTGCTGGGAGGTGCCGACGATGCGCGCCGCATCACCAGCGACGACGGCCACCACGGCGGCGCCGCCGGTGATGCGTTCGAGCTGGGCAGCGAGGCGGAGCCCCACGCTCCCGACCGATTCCCCGGTCTGCTCCCCCGGGCTCCGCGTCACCTCCCGGAGGACCGGCCGTTGCCGGAGGCCCTCGAGCAACTCGGCCAGGGAATAGCGCGCCTCCTCCAGCGCGTCGAGCGGGGCATCCCCGGGGAGCAGCAGGCCTGCGGCCGCACCATTGCCCGACTCGGCCACCAGCGTCCCCCCGGAGAGCCGCTCCACCGTGCCGCCGGCGGGCCCCGCGGCGAGCGCCTCGAGCCGGCGCTCGACCAGCTCCGAGGCGTCCTCGGCCGGAGGGTTCACCGGGTCGAGCGCGTGGTGCAGCAGGCGGCCGGTGGACCCCCCGGTCTCCAGCGTCCACACGCCGGCGGCGCCGGCGGCGCGGCGGAGCCAGGCGAGCGCGGGATCCGGCAGGAGGTGCGGGGCGACGCCGCGCGGGGGCGCGGGCCGCCGGAGCGCGCGCCGCGCCCCGCCGAGCACGAAGCCGCCGACGGCCCCCAGGCCGACGCCGATCGCTGCCAGCCAGAGCTGCGAGCTCATCGCATCCACCCCCGCCGCTTGAACCAGGAATAGATCAGGGCCGTCACCGCGAGCATGACGCCCCAGACCGCCGCGTAGCCCCACCGCCACTCGAGCTCGGGCAGGTAGCGGAAGTTCATCCCGTAGACCCCCACCAGGAAGGTGAGCGGCAGGAAGAACACCGAGAAGATCGTCAGCACCCGCATCACGTCGGAGGTCCGGTGCGAGGCGAGGGAAAGCTGGAGGCTGAGCAGGTTGTTGGCGCTCTCGAGCAGTTCGTCGGCGTAGAAATAGTAGCTCTCCGCCGTCTCGTGCAGGTCCTGGAACAGAGCCGCGTGGCGGCCGACGGGCTGGTCCGGCAGGCGCTGGATCACGGCGAGCGAGTGCCAGAGCAGGCGCTTGAACGACGAGATCCGCCGCTTGAGGAAGTGCAGCTCCTCGAGGTCGGCGGTCGGCTCCGGGCGTGAGAACAGCCGCTCCTCCAGGGCATCCAGCCGGTTCTCCGCCCGCTCGAGCGGCCGGCCGAAGGTCTCCACCGCGGCGCCGACCAGGTCCACGAGGAGCTCGGGCTGGCAGGGCCCCGCGCTCGCGGGGCCCGAGGTCCAGCGCTCCTGCAGCGCGAGGAGGTAGGGCTGGTCCCTGCGGTGGACCGAGACCATCGTGCCCGGGGCGAGGAAGATCGCCACCTTCCGGCTCAACTCCTGCACGGTCACGGCCTCGTCGCCGCGGCCGTCGTCGAAGGCCCGGACGATCACGAAGGTCCGCCCGTCGAAGCGCTCGATCTTGGGCAGGTGCTCGGGATCCAGGCTGTCCTGCACCACCGCCGGGTGGAACCCGAGGTCGCGCGCCACGGCCGCGAGTTCCTCCTCCACGGGATCCACCAGGTCCACCCAGCGATAGCCGGGCTCGCGCCCCACGGGCACTTCGCGCCGCACCGGTCAGCTCCCCTGGTTGATGCGGCTCGCCGCGGCGGCGGCCCCGAAGCCGTTGTCGATGTTCACCACCGTCACTCCGGCCGCACAGGAGTTGAGCATGCCGAGGAGCGCCGCCAGCCCGCCGAATGCCGCGCCGTACCCGACGCTGGTGGGCACGGCGATCACCGGCGCACGGACCAGGCCGCCCACGACGCTCGGCAGGGCCCCCTCCATCCCGGCCACCACGATGATCACCGCGGCGCGCGCCAGCCGCTCGCTCGCGCCCAGCAGCCGGTGCAGGCCGGCCACGCCGACGTCGGGGAGCCGCTCCACCGCGTTGCCGAACGCCTCAGCGGTCATCGCCGCCTCCTCCGCCACGGGCAGGTCGCTGGTCCCGGCCGACACGACGAGCACCGGTCCGCGCCCCCGCGGCGCCGGGCGGGGGTCGGGCGGGAGCCACGCGGCGCGCGCGAGCCGGTTCCAGACCACCCCCGGGAAGCGGGCCTCGAGGGCAGCCGCCTGCTCGTCAGTGACCCGCGTACCGAGGAAGGTGCCGCTGGCCGCGGCCAGCCGCTCGCAGATCGCCACGACCTGCTCCACCGTCTTCGGGCCGCAGAGCACGACCTCGGGCTGCCCGTTCCGCAACTCGCGGTGATGGTCGATGTGGGCGAAGGGAAGTGTCTCCCCGGGCAGGTGCCGGAGCCGTTCGAGCGCCGCCGCCGGGTCCAGCCGACCAGCGGCCACGTCGGCAAGCAGGGCCTGGAGCTGGTCCGGGGTCACGCGGCGCGGGCGGCCGGCTCGAGGTACTCCACGACGATCGCCTCGGCCTCGACGATGGACTCGATCTGGAAGAGCCGCTGGCGGAGGTCGCTCGCGTGGGGCAGGCCGCGCGCATACCACCCGAAGTGCTTCCGGAACTCGACCATCGTCTTCCGGGTGTCGCCCTGGAGCCGGATCGCCAGCCGGGCGTGCTCCAGCGCCACGCGGAAGCGCTCCGCGGCGTCCGGCGCCTCCGGCTTCGGCTCGCCGGCCAGCAGGGCCCGGGCGTCGCGGAACAGCCACGGGTTGCCGAAGGCGCCCCGGCCGATCATCACGCCGGCGCAGCGAGTATGGTCCCGCATCCGGACCACGTCCTCGGCCGCCTGCAGGTCCCCGTTGCCGATCACGGGAATGTCCAGCGCCTCGACGACCCGGGCGATTTCGTCCCAGTCGGCCCGTCCGGAGAACATCTGCGTCCGGGTCCGCGCGTGGAGGGTGAATGCCCGGGCCCCCGCGTCCTGCATCCGCAGGGCGATGCCGACCGGGTCCCGTTGGTCGTCGCTCCACCCGCTTCGGGTCTTGACGGTCACGGGCAGATCGGTGGCGGCCACCACCGCGCGGATGATCCGGTCCACCAGGTCGAGGTCCCGGAGGCAGCCGGAGCCGCCGTTCCGCTGGACCACCTTCTTCACCGGGCAGCCGAAGTTGATGTCGATGAACTCGGGCCGGTAATGGGCGGTGATGAGCGCCGCGGCCTCCGCCATCGCCGCCGGGTCGCTCCCGTAGATCTGGATGCCGATCGGCCGCTCGCACTCCTCGAAGTCCGCGCCCTCGAGGGTGGCGCGAATCCGGCGGCGGATCGCCTCGGAAGAGAGGAACTCCGACATCACGACGTCGGCGCCCAGCGCCCGGCTGACCTGCCGGAACGGGGCCTCCGACACCCCCGCCATCGGGGCGAGGACGAGGGGAAAGGGCACCGGGACGTGGTAAGGCAACTTCATGCGGGGAAGATACTTGCCGGCGCGGACCCGGGCAACGCGCCCTCGCCCCACCCGATTGACACCCCGCCGAGTCGCGGCCTATGTTGCCGGATGCGCCTCCGCGAGTTCTTCACCGACGACGCCGTCTCGCTCGACCTCCGGGCCGCCACCAAGGACGAGGCACTGCAGGAGCTGGTGGGCCTCCTCCGCATGGATGAGCGCTCCGCCCAGACCCTGCTCAAGGTGCTGAAGCGCCGGGAGAACCTCGGCTCCACCGGGGTCGGGCGCGGGGTCGCGATTCCCCACTGCCGGTCCCTGGTGGCGAGCCGGCTCCGGCTCGCCTTCGGCCGGCACCTCGCCGGGCTCGACTACCGGGCGATCGACGACAAGCCGGTCCACTTCCTCTTCCTGATCATCGCCCCTCCCCTCGAGGTCTCCAACCAGTACCTCCCGGTGCTCGGCCGCATCGCCCAGTTCGCGAAGGAGCCGGAGGTCCCCGACCGCCTGATGCGGCTGCAGACCCCCGCCGAGTTCTTCGCATTGCTGGAAGAGAAGAAGGTCTGACTCCGCTTGCCGAGGAGGATGGCGACCCGTCCGTCCGTGACGTCAGCACGCTGACGGCCCTCCCCGAAACCGGGGGGGGCCGTCCCGCTTCGTGGGGTCCGATCGAGGGGCTAGCGCCGGTGGACGACGGTCGGCTGCCGGGGGCGAAGGGTGCTCCCGACCAGTTCCCGGACCAGGGCCCTGCGGTGCCAACGCATCCAGCGCCCGAGGAACCGCAACAGCTCCCACCGGGCGGCGAGCGGGAGGGGCACCCGCACCGCGCGGAGCAGCAGGTGACCGTAGCGGCGCCAGGTGCCGAAGCGGGCCACTCCGGCCCGACCGGGTGCGTAGTACTGCCGCTGCCATTCGGCGTCGTCGCGGGCCCAGCTCGAGGAGGCCTCGTGGAACCGCCGGCCGAACAGGTACTCCGGCACCACCACGAACTTCCCGAGCATCGCCATCTCGGCCAGGAACCGGATGTCCGAGGCCAGCTCGCTCCCGATGAGCCCCGTCCGCAGCATCGCCGAGCGCCGGAGCACCCCGAGGTGCGCGTGACAGAGGGTACTCTCCTTGATCACCCGCTCGACCCGGACGGCCGGCGATTCCTCCGGCAGGTCCAGCGGATCGTCGAACGTCCGGACCACCGCGCCGGCGGCGTCCACGATATTCGACCGCGGATAGGCCAGCACCACGTCCGGCCGCGCGTCGAGCACGGCCACGCACTTCTCCACGAAGGTGGGGTGCCAGAGGTCGTCGGCGGTGGACCACTTGTGGTACTCGCCCCGGCAGAGCCCGAACACGCGGCGGAAGTTGCCCGGCCCACCGATGTTGCGCTCGTTCCGGTGGTAGCGGACCCGCGGGTCGCGCGCGACGTACTCCCGGCAGATCGCCTCGGTGGCGTCGGTGGATGCGTTGTCGGCGATGACGAGCTCGAAGTCCGTGAAGGTCTGGGCCAGGAGCCCGTCCAGGGACTCCCGGAGGTATCGCTCCCCGTTGTAGACCGGGACGGCGATGCTGACCCGGGGTGCCGGGCCGCTCCCGCTCATCCGCCACGGCTCCCCGCGCCGGCGGGATCGAGTGCCCCCTGCGCCGCGCGCTCCCCGCTCCGGAATGCCTCGTCCGACCAGAGGTACCCCCAGTCCCCGTAACGGCCGCAGTACCCGACGCCGATGTCGTCCAGGTAGCCGTGGACCGTGCGGAGCGCGGCGTCCCGGTCGAGGTCGAAGATGATGTTGGCGTACGGGACCAGCATCGCCTGGCGGAGCACGATCCGGTCGTCGGGACGGAGCACGCCACAGCGGACCAGCCCCGCGATGGTCGGCTCGATCCACGCCTCGGGGGGACCTTCCAGCGGCCGGTACTTCGGCGAGAAGTACACTTCGGCCTGGATGGCGCTCATCCCCTCCGGAACCGTCCGGGCCGAGAAGGTGCGCGGGTAGCTGACGCGGCTGAAGGGAAACTCGTCGTCGTAGTAGTAGTTCCAGCTCGCCTCGGAGACGTCGGGCCGCGCCACGCCCAGGTTGACCAGCACGAGACTGGTGCACGCCAGCCGCCCGGCGGCCTCGAGCACGTCCGCGGGCGCACCCGCGATCATCGGGACCAGGTCCGGCAGCGGCACCGAGGAGATGAGGTGATCGTAGCGGGACACGACGCCGTTGGCGAAGCGCACCTCGCGCAGCCGGGGGTCCACCTCGACGGCGCGATGCCCGAGCGCGAGGGTGGACTCGGCGGTGAGTCCCCCCAGGAACGCCTGGAAGCCCGCCTCGGCCGGATAGCGGTAGTCCTGGACGTAGTGGATGTTCGGCGTGTCCGGGGAGACGGCGCCGTGCAGCACCTCCTCGAGCCGCGCCTGGTAGAGCCGCGGGCCCACCCAGTCGGTGCTCAGGTTCGCGGCCTCGGTGGTGTGGTACTTCCGCGTGTACTGCATCGGGAAGGTCTGGGCGTACGTGCGCCCATAGCTCGCCACGAGCCAGTCCTCGTAGGTGCGGATCTCCGGCGGCGCCTGCCGCTCCCGCTCGACGAAATCCCGCACCACGTCCACCACGAGGCCGGCCGGAAGCCCGTGCAGGTTCGTGATCGCGGGATGCCGGATCCAGTGCCCCCGCCAGTAATTGTTGATCCGCGCGTCCACCGCCTCGTAGCGCCCGCCGACGGCCTCCGCGAAGAGCCGGCGCACCGTCTCGTCCTTCGTGAAGGAAACGTGCGGCCCCTCGTCGAACACGAACCCGTCCACGTGGTGGGAGGCGGTATGGCCCCCCGGGTACGGGTTCTTGTCGTAGACCACCGAAGGCACCCCCTCGGCCCGCAGGCGCCAGGCCGCCCCGAGGCCCGCCATCCCGCTGCCGAGAATCACCACCCGTGGTTTCGCTGCGCCCATCCTGTGGCCCCCGTGAAACGCAAGGAGTCGGGGGCGGCGCCCGGAACCCGGTGGCACGCGACCCGTTCTGTCATAAGCCGTTGTGGGATAACAACTTCAGTCACCAATCAGGATGCAAATTCCGCGCCAGCCGGGATTCACTCCCACTCGATCGTCGCCGGCGGTTTGCTGCTGACGTCGTAGACCACCCGGTTCACTCCGTCCACCTCGTTGGCGATCCGGTTCGACATCCGGGCGAGGATGTCGGGCGGGAAGGCGAACCAGTCGGCGGTCATCCCGTCCCGGCTGGTCACCGCCCGCAGGGCGACGACCTGGTCATAGCTCCGCTCGTCCCCCTGCACGCCGACGGAGCGGATCGGCAGCAGCACCGCGAACGCCTGCCAGATGCTGTCGTAGAGGCCGGCGGCGCGGATCTCCTCGATGAAGATCGCGTCCGCCTTCCGCAGGGTGTCGAGTGCGGGGGCGCTCACCTCGCCGAGGATGCGGATTGCAAGGCCGGGCCCGGGGAACGGGTGCCGCCCGACCATCTCTTCCGGCAGGTCCAGTTCGCGGCCGACCTGGCGCACCTCGTCCTTGAAGAGCTCGCGCAGCGGTTCGATCAGCTTGAACGGCAGGCGCTCGGGGAGTCCGCCCACGTTGTGGTGCGTCTTGATCGTCACCGAGGGGCCGCCGAGCGGCGAGAGCGATTCGATCACGTCGGGGTAGAGCGTGCCCTGCACCAGGAACCCGACGTCCGGGCCCACCGCCGCCGCCTCCCGCTCGAACACCTCGATGAAGGTGTGTCCGATCCGCCGCCGCTTCTCCTCCGGGTCGGCGACGCCGCGCAGGCGTTCGAGGAAGCGGTCCGACGCGTCCACCACGCGAAGGTCGATGCCGAGGTGGCGCCGGAAGGTCTGCTCCACCTGGTCCCGCTCGTGCAGGCGGAGGAGGCCGTGATCCACGAAGATGCAGGTCAGCCGGTCGCCGATGGCCCGGTGCACCAGGGCGGCCGCCACCGAGGAATCCACCCCGCCCGAGAGCCCGCAGATGACGCGCGCCGTCGGGCCGACCACCCGCCGGATCCGCCCGATCTCCATCCCGACGAAGTGCCCCGGCGTCCAGTCTGGCGTGACGCCGCAGACGTCGAACAGGAAGTTCTCCAGGATCTCGCCACCCCGCGGGGTGTGCGCGACCTCGGCGTGGAACTGGACCGCGTGCAGCGGCTTCGACTCGTGCTCGAAGGCCGCCACCGGGGCGTTGGTCGTGCGGGCCGTGACCCGGTAGCCGGGCGGGGCGACGTCCACGTGGTCCCCGTGGCTCATCCACACCTGGGTCGGCTCGGCGGGATCGAAGCCCCGGAAGAGCCGGCCCCCGAGGATCTCGAGCGCCACCCGGCCGTATTCCCGCCGCTCGGCGCGTTCCACCCTGCCGCCGGAGAGCTGGGCCAGGAGGTGCATCCCGTAGCAGACGCCGAGGATCGGGATGCCGAGGTCGAGGAGGGCGGGATCCGCGGTCGGGACGTTCTCGCCGTAGACCGAGGCCGGGCCGCCGGAGAGGATGATTCCCTTCGGCCCCCACGCGCGGATCCACTCGAGGGTGCGGTTCGGCGGGTGGATCTCGCAGTAGACGTGGGCCTCGCGCACCCGCCGTGCGATCAGCTGGGTGTACTGGGACCCGAAGTCGACGATGAGGATGCCGGGGTGGTGCTCGGGGGGCATGGAGTCACGAGTCACGAGTCAGGAGTCACGATCGGAGGGCCCCGAACGGATCGGCGGTTTCCGTGGCATAGAGGTCCTCCACGCGCTCGCGCGGGCGGACCACCGCCCAGCGTCCGCGGTCCACCAGCACTTCGGGACCACGGGGTCGGGTGTTGTAGTTGCTGCTCATCACGAAGCCGTAGGCGCCGGCGCCCAGCACCGCCAGCCGCTCCCCCGGCGCGACGCCGGGGAGCGGCCGGTCGAGCGCCAGGAAGTCCCCGGTCTCGCAGACCGGCCCGACCACGTCCACGGGCGATTCCGGCCGGCCGCCCGCCCGCACTTCCACGATGCCGTGGTGGGCGCGGTAGAGACTGGGGCGGAGCAGGTCGTTCATCGCCGCGTCCACGATCACGAAGTCCTTCCCGCCCGAGTGCTTCCGGTAGAGCACCTCGGTCACGAGCACGCCGGCGCTCCCGACCAGGAAGCGGCCCGGCTCGACGTAGGTCTCGAGGCCGGCCGGCAGGAGCCGGGGGACCAGCGCGGCGGCGTATCCCTGCAGGTCCATCCCGTCCCCGCCCCGGTAGGCGATCCCGAGCCCGCCGCCGACGTCGAGCGCCCGCACGGTGTCGATCCCGAGCGCACGGACCTCCGCCAGGAGGGCGAGCAGCCGGTCGGCGACCTCGGCGAACGGCGCCGGATCCGCCAGCTGGCTCCCGAGATGCACGGCGAGCACCCGGAGCTCGAGCCACGGGTGGCCCGCGGCGAACCGGGCCGCCTCGGCGACGCGGTCGGCGGGGACCCCGAACTTGATCCCGCCGCTCGAGGTGGAGATGTAGGGATGGGTGTCGGTGGTGACGTCGGGATTCACCCGGATGCCGATCACCGCCCGGCGCCCGAGGCCGGCCGCCACGGCCGCAAGCCGCTCCAGCTCGTCGAGCGACTCGACATTCACGTGCCCCACGCCGGCCACGAGCGCCGCGGCCAGCTCGTCCTCGCGCTTCCCCACCCCGCTGAAGACGACGTCGGCGGCGGTGAACCCCGCCGCCAGGGCCCGCGCCAACTCGCCGCCCGACACGATGTCGGCCCCGGCCCCGAGGTCCTGGAGCACCCGCAGCACCCCGAGGTTCGAGTTCGCCTTCACGGCGAAGTGGAGCTTCGGCCGGAGCGGCGCCAGCGCCTGCGAGAGCGCGCGGTAGCGCCGCCGGATCGCCGCCGCGTTGTACACCCAGACCGGCGTCCCGACCGCCGCCGCGACCTCATCCAGCCCGACCCCCTCCAGGTGGAGCACGCCGTTCCGGCGCTCCAATCCGGCGTCCGCGAGCAGCGCCGAATCCGGCATCAGTACGCCTTCGCCCAGACCGCCTCGGCCACGCTGGGCCGGCCGCACCACTGGCAGGCGGCAGGGGCCTCGGGCGACCGGAATTCCTCGTCGGGCAGCACCCGGATCGTCGCCCTGGTCTGTCCCTTGATCTCGGCCTCGCAGGCCGCCTCCCCGCACCATCCCCCGTAGGCGAATCCGCCGTCGGCGGCGATGAACTCGATGAACCGCTCCTTCGTCACCCCGCGAATGCTGTGCGCCTCCCGCCGGGCACGAGCCGCCTCGAGCAGCGCGGACTGCATCCGCGCCATCTCCTCCTCCACCCGCGCCGCGAGCCCCGCGCGGGGAATGGATTCCTTCCCCCCGGTGCGCCGGGCGAGCATCAGCGTGCCGTTCGCCAGGTCGCGGGGCCCGACCTCGAGCCGGAGCGGGACGCCGCGGCCCTCCCATTCGTAGTACTTGGCCCCCGGCTTCATCCCGTCCCGCGCGTCCACGTGCACCCGGATGCCGGCGGCGCGGAGCTCCTGCCGGATCGCCTCGCCGGCCTGGAGCACGGCGGCGCGCTCGTCCTCGCTCCGGTAGATCGGCACCACCACCACCTGCCACTGCGCCAGCCGCGGTGGGCAGACCAGGCCGGCGTCGTCGCCGTGGGTCATGATCAGGCCACCGACCAGCCGGGTGGAGACCCCCCACGACGTGTTCCAGACGTGGTCCAGCCCGCCCTCGGCGGTCTGGTAGGTCACGTCGAAGGCCTTCGCGAAGTTCTGGCCGAGATTGTGGGACGTGCCCGCCTGGAGCGCCTTGTTGTCCTGCATCAGCGCCTCGATGGCGTAGGTCCGGAGCGCACCGGCGAACTTCTCGCTCTCGCTCTTGAGGCCGGTGATGACCGGCATCGCCATCCATTCCTCGGCGAAGGTGCGATAGAGCCCGAGGATCAGCCGCGTCTCCGCCTCCGCTTCCGCCTCGGTGGCGTGGGCGGTATGGCCTTCCTGCCAGAGGAACTCGGTGGTGCGCAGGAAGAGCCGGGTGCGCATCTCCCACCGGACCACGTTGGCCCACTGGTTGATCAGCACCGGCAGGTCGCGCCAGCTCTGGATCCACTTGGCATACATCGCGTAGATGATCGTCTCGGAGGTGGGCCGGACGACCAGCGGCTCCTCCAGCACCTTCCCGCCCCCGATGGTCACCACCGCGATCTCGGGCGCGAAGCCCTCGACGTGCTCCGCCTCCCGGCTGAGGAAGCTCTGGGGAATGAAGAGCGGGAAGTAGGCGTTCTGGTGGCCGGTGTCCTTGAACATCCGGTCCAGCGCCTGCTGCATCTGCTCCCAGATGGCGTACCCGTTCGGGCGGATGACCATGCAGCCGCGGACCGGGCTGTAGTCGGCCAGTTCCGCGCGGGCGATGAGCTCGTTGTACCAGGCGCTGAAGTCCTGGCTCCGGGGGGTCAGCGCTCTCGATTCGGCCATCTCGGTTCCCGATTCAAGTCCATTCACCGCGGAGTACGCGGAGGACCGCGGTGATCATCCCGGAACCAGCGCCGCACGGACTTCCGCGAGGGGCACCGCCCGCTGTCCGTGGCCGCGGAGGTCCTTGACCTGCGCCTCGCCGCGGGCCCGGTCGTCGGGGCCGACCACCACGGCCCAGCGCGCCCCGCGGGCATCCGCCAGCTTGAGCTGCCTGCCGAGCGCCTGGTGCCCCAGCGGGTACTCGACCCCGAGCCCGTCGTCCCGGAGCTGGTGCACGAGCCGGAGCACGGTGGGGAGGTCGTCGGGCGTCACCGCCGCCACGAAGACGTCCACTGCCGGCGGGCAGCCCGGCGCCAGCCCGCGCTCGCGGAGCAGCTCGGCCAGGACCACGTCCCCCATCCCGAAGCCGAGTGCCGGAAGGTCCACCCCGCCCAGCGCCTGGAGCAGGTCGTCGTACCGTCCCCCCCCGCAAATGGCCCGGAGCGACCGGCCGGCATCGAAGAGCTCGAACACCGTCCCGGTGTAGTAGGCGAGCCCTCGCACGATGGTGAGGTCCACGTCGATCCACTCGGCCAGCCCCATCGCCCCCAGCGCGTCGAGTGCCGCCCGCATCGGCGCGCCGGCCTGCTCGCCGCCGGCGGTGTCCGCCAGGGCGGCCTCCACGGCGGCCCGGCCCCGGAGTCCCGCGACATCCAGCACCCGCCCCGCCGTGGCGGCGTCGAGCCCGGCCGTGACCAGCTGCGCCTCGAGCGCAGCGCGCTCGGTGCGCTCCACCTTGTCGATGGCCTGGTAGGCCAGCCCCAGCGCCTCCTCCGGCACCCCGCGGCCGTGAAGCAGCGCGGACAGCACCCGCCGGTCCGACAACCGCACCCGCACGTCGCCGGGGCCGAGGCCCAGCGCGCGCATCACGTCCACGGCCAGCGCGATGACCTCCGCGTCGGCCAGCGCGCCGGGCTCGCCGATGAGGTCGCAGTTGAGCTGGAAGTGCTCCCGGAGCCGGCCGCGTTGCTGCCGCTCGTACCGGAAGAGCTGGGGGATCGAGAACCAGCGGATCGGCTTCTTCAGGGCGGCGGCGCGGGCGGCGACCATCCGGGCCAGCGTGGGCGTCATCTCGGGCCGGAGCGCCACCGACCGACCGCCCTTGTCCTCGAAGCTGTAGAGCTGGCCCACGATCTCCCCGCCGCTCTTGGCGGTGTACAACTCCAGCGGCTCGAGCGGGGGGCCGTCATACTCCTCGAAACCGTACCGTCGGGCCACGTCCCGCCAGACCCGGAAGAGGTGGGCCCGGAAGGCGAGGTCGGCAGGCTGGAAGTCGCGGAACCCCGGGAGGGCCTGGGCTGGCATGGGCGGGAAACTTAGCCGGGTCAACGGTTTCGGCCAACCGAGGGCGCCCGGCCGGGGGATGAGGAAAGGTCCGCCCCCTCTTCCCGAGAACCATCGGCATTCCTTCCCGATCCCGCCTGAAGACACCCCGATCTCCGGACTTCTCCCCATGGCGCTTCCGTAGCTGACCGAATGGCCCGGGGACAAGGGGCTCCCTAGGTTGGTCGCGGCCGACTGCTCCATCCGACCACCAACTTCGAGTCCCGAATGCCCGCCGCCCGTCCGGCCCTTTCCGTCCTCGCGTCCCTCGCCCTGGCCACTCCCGCCCTCGCACAGCAGGCCGGGAAGCGGGATTCGGCCGGCAAGCCCTTCGTCCTGGAAGAGGTCTCCGTCACGGCCACCCGGCCACAGCGCCGCGTCTTCAACGTGCCGCAGGCGGTGTCCATCCTGGACAGCACCCAGCTGCGCCAGCGCTCCGCCAGCAGCGCGATGTCCCTCTTCACCGAGCTCCCGGGGGTGGACCTGGTGGGCGTCGGCGCCAACCAGCTGCAGCCCTCGATCCGGGGCCAGCGGGGCCAGCGGATCCTGCTGCTCGACAACGGGCTCCGGCTGGGCAATCCGCGCCGGCAGTCCGACTTCGGGGAGCTCCCCGCGCTGGTCGACCCGTCCACCCTCAGCCGGGTCGAGGTCGTTCGCGGTCCGAGTTCGGTCCTCTACGGCTCGGACGCCATCGGCGGCGTGGTGAATCTCATCGGCGCCGGGCTCCCCTGGGGCAGCGAGGGACGCACGCTGCACGGCAGCCTGCGCTACGGGTACGCCGGTGCGGGCGCCGACGAGTCGCGGCCATCGGGCTCCGTCGCCGGTCGGGAGGGTCGGCTGGCCTTCCGGGTGGACGCCACTTTCCGTGACGCCTCGGACTACGCCGCGCCCGCGGGCACGTTCGGCGACGTCACCCTCGAGAAGGACGTGGCGGTCCGCGCCTCCGGGGTCGAGGACCGCTCGCTCGGCCTCGGCCTCGGCTGGGCGTTCAGCGACCGGCACCGGGTCTACGCCCGTTATTCCCAGTACAACGCGGTGGATGCGGGCTTCGGCTACCTCGATCCGGCCGACTACGCGTCCGACGGCTCCCGGATCGAGATCCTCTACCCCTACCAGAACGTCAACCGGTACACCGCCGGGTGGATGGCCCGGAGCCTGGGCTTCGCGCTGGCCGACCGGGTGGACGTCGCGGTCTACGCGGGGGGCAACAAGCGGAACCTCGACAACAATCTCGCCTTCCCCGCCGGGCCCGGCAGCACGATCCTGATCGAGACCCGGAACTTCACCAACGTCCACACCCTCGGCGGGCGGGTCGAGCTGGCCCGGCTGCTCGCCGGCCGGCACAACCTGACCTACGGCATCGACGTCTCGCGGGACCGGAGCGAGAACACCGACTCGAGCGCCACGTACCTCGACGTCGGGGGGCCGACCCTGATGCCGCTCGACGGCTCGAGCCAACCCAACGTGCCGAACGCCGAGCTCCGGATGCTGGGCGTCTTCGGCCAGTTCGACTGGGCAGTGGCCCCAAGGCTCACGCTCACGCTCGGTGCGCGCTACCAGGACAACGAGGCGAAGACCCGGGAGACGGCGGGCCTGGACGATCCGCTGATCACCAGCAACGACCGCGCGCTGGTGGGCGCCGCCAACGCGCTCGTCTCCCTCACCCCCGACCTCAACCTGGTCGCGGCGGTGGGGCGCGGATTCCGGAGTCCCAACCTGATCGAGCGCTTCTTCAGCGGGCCCACGCCGGAGGGGAACGGTTTCCAGGAGAGCAATCCCGACCTGGACCCCGAGACCAGCCTGAACGTGGACCTGGGCCTGCGCTTCCGGCGGCCCACCTGGTTCGTGGAGGGCTTCGTCTTCCGGAACCAGATCTCGGACGGCATCCGCGTCGAGGCCACGGGCGACACGGTGGGCGGGTTCCCGGTGTTTCGCAACACGAACATCGAGCGGGTGCGGGTGTGGGGCGTGGAGCTGGGTGCCGAGGCCGTGCTGTTCAGCCGCTTCACCGCGGGCGCGGGGTTCACCTGGTTCGACGAGGAGCGGGTGGACCAGCCGCTGCTCCCGGTGGGCGACACCTACCGGACCAAGCTGACGGCCTCGTTGCGCTACCGCCAGCCGGGCGGACGGTTCTGGCTCGGCGGCACCGCGCGCCGCCAGGGCGACTCGGACCAGATCGAACTGGGGGGGAGCCCGGTGGGGGACAAGCTGCCCTCGTTCACCGTCTTCGGGCTGGAGGGGGGATTCAAGGTCCTCGACCTCGGCACCACGCACCACAGCATCACCGCCCGGCTGGAGAACGTGGGGAACACGCTCTACTCGGAGGCGGCGAACACCGGGTTCTTCCGGCCTTCGCCCGGACGGCGGCTCCACGTGAGCTGGAGCAGCGAGTTCTGATGCGCTCCGCCATCCACTACCTGCCGATCCTCACGAGCGCCGTCGCGCTCTGGTTCGCGCCGCAGCTCCTCCGGCGCTGGCACGAGCGGCGCCCGGCGCCCCACCTCTTCTGGTGGGGCCTGGGCGTGGCCCTCTACGGCGTGGGGACCATCACCGAGTCGGCGACGACATTGGGGGGATGGAGCGAGCCGGTCTTCCGGGCGTGGTACATCTCCGGCGCGCTCCTCGGCGGCGCGCCGCTCGCCCAGGGGACGGCCTACCTCCTCCTGCGGCGGCGGACGGCGCACGCACTCACCGCCGCGCTGGTGGCGACCGTGGCGGTGGGCGCGGTCTGCGTCCTGCTCAGCCCCATCGCGCTCGACCGGGTGGAGGCGCACCGGCTCTCGGGCCGCGTGCTCGAGTGGGCGTGGGTGCGGCGCTTCAGCCCGTTCATCAACAGTTACGCCTTCCTGATGCTGGTGGGCGGGGCGCTGCTCTCGGCGTGGCGCTTCCGCGGCCTGCCGGACGGCCGCGGCAAGGTGCTGGGGAACATCGCGATCGCGGTGGGCGGGCTCCTGCCCGGCATCGGAGGGACCTTCACCCGGTTCGGTCACGTGGAGGTGCTCTATGTGACGGAGCTCGCGGGCCTGCTGCTGATCTACCTCGGCTACCGGCTCAACGTCTCCGCCCCGCCGGCAGCCGCGGCCGCCGCCTTCTCGCCGGCGTAGGGACTCAGGCCGGGGCCATCCCGAGCGCCTCCATCACGTCGCCGACGGTGTGGAAGCTGCCGGTCACGAGGACGGTCCCGGCGCCGTCCTGGACCCGGGCCAGGGCGGCCCGGAAGTCCGGCACGAGGTGCCACTTCCCCCGCGCCGGCGGGCGGTCGCGGCGCCGCAGCCAGTCCTCGAGCCACCGCAGGTCCCACCGCCTCGCGTCGGCCGACGGCGCGACGGTGAGGATCCCCACGTCCACCACCGCGTCCAGCCGGACGAGCATCTCCGGCCAGTCCTTGTCGCCCAGGATCGACACCAGGGCATGCACCGGCCCCCGCGGGCGATCGGCGCGGAGCGTCGCCACCAGGGCGTCCACCCCGTCCGGGTTGTGCGCCACGTCGAAGAGCCAGCGGCCCCGGCGGTCCAGCCGGCCCGGGACGCGGGCCCGCGCGAAGGCCTCCCCCACCTGGTCCGCCCGCGGTCGCCACGGCGGGGCCAGTTGTTCCAGCACCGCCGCGGCGAACGCCGCATTCCTCCGCTGGTGCGGCCCGGCCAGTCCGAGCGCGCCATCCCACGTGCGGTGCGCCGGCACCAGGCGGATGTCGCGTGGGCGGGCGTGGGATTCCTCCACGGCGGCGCGGGCCACCACCTCCGCCAGCCGCCGGTCCGGCTCCCCGATCACGAACGGCCTCCCCGGCTTGGCGATGCCCGCCTTCTCCCGGGCGATCGCCTCGAGGGTGTCGCCCAGGTACTTCTGGTGGTCCAGGGCCACGTGGGTCACCCCGCTCACCAGCGGATCCAGGACGTTGGTGCTGTCCAGCCGCCCACCAAGCCCTACTTCCACGACGGCGATCTCCACCCCGCGCGCCGCGAAGTCCGCGAAGGCGATGGCCGTCGTGGCCTCGAAGAAGGTCGCGCCGAGCCGCTCGATCTCCGGACGGAGCCGCCCGGTCCACATCGCCACCGCCGCCTCGCTGACCGGCTCCCCAGCCACCCGGATCCGCTCCCGGAAGCTGACCAGGTGCGGTGACGTGTAGAGCCCCACCCGGAACCCGGCCTCGGCGAGCGCCTCTGCCACCAGCGTGCAGGCGCTTCCCTTCCCGTTCGTCCCGCCGATGTGGACCGAGGGGTAGACACGATGCGGATCGCCCACCGAGCGCAGCAGCGCCCGGGTGGTGTCGAGGCCGAACTTGATGGTGGTCGTGCGGGGGAAGAGGAAGTCGAGTGCGGCGGGGTAGTCCACGGCGGGGAAACGGGGAGCGGGGAGCGGGGGGCGGGGGGCGGGGAGCGGGAAGTGGGATGCCGGGACAATGGGTGGGGGGGCCTGCTCCCGTTCCCCCCTCCCCGTTCCCCGACCTTCCTATTCCCCCACCGCCACCTTCCGCCCCGCCATGTGCCGCAGGAGGCGGGAGAGGGTCTCGCGCAGCGCCGGCCGCGGCACGACCTCGTCCAGCTGGCCGTGCTCCAGCAGGAACTCCGCCGTCTGGAATCCCTCGGGGAGATCCTGCCCGATCGTCTGCTTGATCACCCGCTGTCCGGCGAACCCGATCACCGCCGCCGGCTCGGCGAGAATCACGTCACCCTGCATCGCGAAGGAGGCGGACACCCCGCCGGTCGTGGGGTCGGTCAGGACGGTCACGAACGGCACCCCGAGCGATCCCAGGTGTGCGATGGCGGCCGAGGTCTTGGCCATCTGCATCAGCGAGAGCACGCCCTCCTGCATCCGCGCCCCGCCGGATGTGCACACCAGCACCATCGGCCAGTTCCGCTCCGACGAACGGTTCGCCAGGCGCGTGATCTTCTCCCCCACCACCGAGCCCATCGACCCCCCCATGAAGGCGAAGTTCATGACGCCGAGGTGGTAGGGCGTCCCGTCGAGCCGCGCCTGGCCCGCCAGGATGGCGTCGCTCGCCCCCGCCTTGCTGATCGCCGCGGCGATGCGCTGGGAATAATGCTCGAACTCGAGCGGGTCGACGGAGCGAAGGTTGTCCCACAGCTCCCGCCAGCTGCCCTCGTCCGCGAGGAGCTCGATGTAGCCGTCGGCGGGGAGCCGGGCGTGGAAGCCGCACTCCGGGCACACCCGGAGCGAGCGCTCGAACTTCTCCCGGAGCATCAAGTGGTCGCAACGGTCGCACTTGATCCAGGCATCGGCCGGGATCTCGCGCCGTTCGCGAACCGGCGTGCGGGGCTTTCGTTCCTTCCTGAACCAGGCCATACCCCTCCGGGTGGGGCCGCCCGGGGGTGCGGCCAACCGAGGAATCTGGGGGCGAGGCCCTCGCGGCGCCAGCCCCGAACGCGCAAGTCGTTGTATTCATTCGGAGTAGCCGGCGAGGCGACTTTCCCGGGCCACTCGGACCGCGAGCCCGACGGCCAGGCAGCAGGACAGCAGGAAGGAGCCCCCATAGGAGAAGAACGGGAGAGGGATGCCGGTGATCGGCATGACATTCACCGTCATTCCCACGTTCTCGAAGACGTGGGTGAAGAGGAGGCCCAGGACGCCGAACGCCACCAGGCTGCTGAACGGGTCGGTGGCCCTGCGGGCCACCCGGACGAGGGTCAGGAACAGGGCCAGGAACAGGCCGAGGGCGATTGCCACTCCCAGGAACCCGAGTTCCTCCCCCACCACCGAGAAGATGAAGTCGGTGTACTGCTCCGGGAGGAAGGCCAGGCGCTTCTGCGGCCCGTCGGTGAATCCGTGGCCGAGCCAGCCGCCGGAGCCGATGGCGTTCTTGCTCTGGATCGCCTGATAGCCGGCGTTCTGGGGGTCCACCTCGGGATTGAGGAAGGTCAGGAGCCGGTTCTGCTGGTAGGGCGCCAGCCGCTTCCACAGGGGAATCGCCACCGCCCCCATCGCGGAATTCACGATGTAGACCGTCACCGCCTCGATGGCATAGGGGCGCCAGGCGAGGAGGAGGACCAGGAGCCCCACCATCCACGCCCCCCAGACCGTGGTGTTGAACGCCAGCAGCAGGCTGATGACCGGCGAGAGGATGAGGAAGAGCAGCCGCCCCGGGGTGCCGGCCCAGAAGAGCATCGCGAAGAAGATCCCGACGAACACGATCGCGCTGCCGAGATCCGGCTGGGCCATGACCAGGAGGAACGGGATGCCCGCGAGCAGGCCGGGCGGGATGAGCTCGCGCAGCGTCTGGGGCGCGTTCCGCCGGCCGGAGAGGTAGCGTGCCAGGACCAGGATGAGCGCGAGCTTGGCCAGTTCCGACGGCTGCCCGAGCCGGTGCCCGCCGATGGCGATCCAGCTCTTGGTGCCGGCGGCCGTGCCGGTGCCGGTGCCGATCACCAGCGTGAGCGCGAGGAGTGCCAGGGAGAAGACGTAGAGCGCCGGTGCGCCCCACTCCAGCAGCCGGGGCGACGTGCGGGAGGCGACGAAGAGGACCGTGAGGCCGGCGCCGATCCACACGAGCTGGCGCTTCCAGGCGCCGGTGGCAGAGGTGGGCACGTCGGTCTGCCCCGCGGAGTACAGGACCAGCAGCCCGAAGAGCAGCAGCAGGCCGACGATCACCAGCAGCGGCCGGTCGAGTCCGCGCCTCACGGGACGGGGGGCTCGAGCGACGGGGTGATGACCGATTCGCGCACCGGCGCCTCCACCGGGCGGGGCGTCGGGCCCAGCTCGAGCACCCGCGGGGCCGAGTCCGCCTCGATCCCGGGCAGCCGGATCGGCTTCGCCTCCTCGGCCGGTTCCGGGCCGACCAGGAAGCGGCGGATGACCCGTGCCACGTAGGGCGCCACCGACGAGCCGTGCTCGGCGAATTCCATGATGGCGCCGACGATGATCTGCGGCTCCTCGGCGGGCCCGAACCCGAGGAACCAGCCGTGGTCCTTGCCGAAGGGGTTCTGTGCCGTGCCGGTCTTCCCGGCCAGCTGGAACTCCTGCTGCGCGCTGGCGCGCGCCGTGCCGCGCTGCACCACCTGCACCATGGCCAGGCGAAGGCCCGCGAGCTGCTCGTCGGTCAGGCCGAGGTCACGCACGTGACCCGCCCGCGGCCGGACGAGGTAGGGCGGACCCACCTTGCCCCCCGAGGACAACGCCTGGTAGAACGCCACCATGTTGATGAGCGACTGGGTGTTCTCGCCCTGGCCGATGGCGAAATTGAGTTCCACCGACCGCGCGGACCATCCGCGCGGCGTGTACCGCCGGTCGAAGTAGGCGGTGCTGGTGGGGTAGATCGGCTGGATCTCGTTCTCGAGGTCCACGCCACTCCGCTCGCCGAAGCCCATCGCCGTGCCCTCCTCCAGGAGGGCGTTCACCCCGAGCCGCATGCCGAGCTGGTAGAAGTAGACGTTGCAGCTCTGGGTCACCGCCCCCTCGAGGTCGAGGCTGCCGTGCCCCTCGCGCTTCCAGCAGCGGAAGTAGCGGTTGCCCACCTGGATGCCGCCGGTGCAGGTGATCGGCATGTGGGTCCGCAGGTTCACCAGCCCGCGCTTCATCCCCATCGCGGCGATGGCGAGCTTGAACGGCGAGGCCGGGTTGTACATCGCCTGGATGGCGCGGTTCATCATCGGCCGGGCGGAGTCGTTGATGAGCCGGCGCCAGTCGTCGGCGGCGATTCCCCCGATGAACAGGTTGGGGTCGTAGGTCGGCGCCGAGTAGAGCGCGAGGATCTCCCCCGTCGGGGTGAGCGCCACCAGCGCGCCCCGCACCCCGGGGGCATCGGCGGACCAGAGGCTGTCCACGTAGCGCTGCAGGGCCAGGTCCACCGTGGTGCGGAGCGGCTTCCCCGCCTCGGGGGCGAGCGACGGCGCGCCGTCCTCGCGCACCAGCCGGCCCCGGGCGTTGATCTCCACGTAGCGCACGCCGGCGCGGCCGCGGAGCGACGCGTCGTACTCCTGCTCCAGGCCCAGCCGTCCCACGATGGTGCCCAGCCGGGCGCCGGGGAAGCGCTGCTCGTCCAGTTCGCGCTCCGTGACCTCCCCCACGTACCCCACCAGGTGGGCCACCGCCTTGCCGTCGGGGTAATGCCGCTTGGGCTCGGCCTGGATCACCAGCCCGGTGAGCAGGGGCCGGTGCTCCTCCAGCCGGGACACCGTCTCGAACGAGGCGTCGGGGAAGACGATCGCGGGCTGGTAGGGCGTGCGGCGGAAGCGCTCGAGGGCGCGGGCGCGCACGGTGGAGTCCACCGGCACGAGCGCGGAGATGCGATCGAGCACCGCGCGGAGCGAGTCGGCGGAGACGGCCAGGACCCGAACGGTGTAGCCCGGGATGTTGTCGGCGATGACCTCCCCATTGCGGTCGAGCAGCGCGCCGCGGGGGGCGGCCAGCGGGATCTCCCGCAGCCGGTTCGACTCGGCCCTCAGCCGGAAGCGCTCGTGCTCCACCACCTGGGCCCGGAAGAAGGCGCCCAGGAGCACGGTGAAGGCCAGCGCGAGCCCCACGCGCGCCTGGGTGGCGCGCCGCTCGAGCCGGTGACTGTGGAACTCCGACACTATTCCTCGAGCCGGATGGCGAGCCAGTCCCGGAAGATCATCACCAGGAGCACCCCGGCGACGGCCGTGGACAGCGCCTGCAGCGGCGACCAGACCGCCATCTCGAAGAGGAGGTTCCCGCCGGTGCCCGCGGTCACGAGCAGGATCAGGTTCCGGAGCCACACGCCGAGGGCGATCACGCCCGCGGTCACCAGGATGTTGTCGGCGAAGAACACCGCCCGGCCCCACGCAGCCAGGTACCCGACCACGGTGTGAGCCAGTGCGCCCGCCCCGAACCGGGTGGGGGTGAGCGCGTCCGAGGTGAGGCCGATGAGGAAGCCGAGGATGGCGGCGTCGCCGGGCCGGCTCCGGATGGCGAACAGGATCAGCCCGAGCATCAGGAAGTCGGGCGCCAGCCGGGCGTCGAACAGCCGCGGACGTACGTAGAACTGCAGGCCGAGGAGGAGCAGGAAGACGAGCGTGAAGCGGAGCCGGGCACCACGGGCGTAGGTCATGGAGCCCCCCCCGTGTCGCGCGGCGGGGCCGGCGGCGGCGTGTCGGCCACGGCGGGGGCCGGGCGGGTCGTGTCGGCGATGGCGGGGGCCGGCGCGGTGGTGGTCTCCGCGGCGGGCGCGCGCCGGACCGGCCGGCGCCGGAGGGTGTCCCGGGCCGCCGGCGGCACGGCCGGCGGGCTCACCACGCGCGCCGGCGTCGGGTCCGCGACGGCAGTGTCCGTGAGGAACGCGGGCGCCACCGTGCTCGCCCGGGTGCCGGTCACCACCATCACGTGGACCGCGCTCGACGGGTTGGCCGACGGCTGCAGCAGGTACACCCGCTCCCATCCCTCCTGCACCCGCACCTGGGCCACGACGGTGCCGACCGGGATGCCGCGCGGGTAGACCCCGCCCAGCCCGGAGGTGACCACCGCGGTTCCCACCGCCACCGAGTCGCGGAACGGCACGCCGCGGAGCTCGAGGAGCGCCAGGGACGGCGACTCGGGGGCCGTCGCCGCCACGATCCCGCTCACCGCGCCGTCGGCGGTGACGGCGCTGGCGCGGAATTCCGGGTCCGCCCACGTCATCGCCACCGCGGAGCCCTGGTCCACGCTGCGGACCACGCCGAGCAGCCCCTCCGGCGCCACCACCGGCTGGAAGGGCCGGATGCCCTGCCGGGCGCCGGCGCTCAGGAGCAGGCTCCGGCCGTCGGTCGGCTGGGGCTGGTGCAGGATCTCGGCGGGCACGAAGCGGAGCTCGGGCCGCTTGCCCAGGCCGAGCAGCGCGCGGAGCGCGGCATTCTCCCCCTCGAGGTGACCGAGCGCCTGGGCCCGGAGCACGGCGCTGTCGCGCTGGGCCTCGGCGGCGTCGAACCGGCCCCGGCTGGTGCGCCCCTCGACGGCGCGCTGCTGCAGCCAGACGAGCGGGGCGAGCACGGTGCGCCGCACGCCGGCGGCGACGCCGTCGGAGGTACGGGGCGGCAGGAAGAGCCCCGCCACCGAGAGGGCGAGGCAGAGCAGGAAGGATGCGGTGTCGCGGCGGCTCCGGTCGAGCGCGGGCACGGTCAGGTGGAGAGCACGCTCCGATACTTCTCGAAGTCGTCGAGGATGCGGCCGGTGCCGCGGACGACGCAGGTGAGCGGGTCCTCGTCCACGTGGATCGGGAGCCCCGTCTCCTGCGCCAGGAGGGCGTCGAGGCCGCGAATGAGCGCCCCGCCGCCGGTCATGATGATGCCGCGGTCCACGATGTCGCTGGCGAGCTCGGGCGGCGTGATCTCGAGGGCGCGGCGCACCGCGTCCACGATCTGCTGGATCGGCTCCTGCACCGCCTCGCGGATTTCGCTCGAGTGCACCCGCACGGTCTTCGGGATGCCGGAGACGAGGTCGCGGCCCTTGACCTCCATCTCCCGCTCCTCGCCCACCGGTGCCGCGGAGCCGATCTTGATCTTGATCGCCTCGGCGGTCGGCTCGCCGACCAGCAGGTTGTAGTTCTTCCGCATGAACTGGACGATCGCCTGGTCGAGCTCGTCCCCGCCGATGCGGATCGAGGTGTCCGACACGATGCCGGAGAGCGCGATCACCGCGATCTCGGTGGTGCCGCCGCCGATGTCGATCACCATGTTGCCGGTGGGCGTCTCCACCGGCAGCCCCACGCCGATCGCGGCCGCCATCGGCTCGGCCACCATCCACACCTGCTTGGCCCCGGCGGTCTCGGCCGAATCGCGCACCGCGCGGCGCTCCACCTCGGTGATCCCCGACGGGACGCAGACGATCACCTTCGGCTTCACCCGGAAGACGTGCTTCTCGATGATCGTCTTGAGGAAGTAGCGGAGCATCTTCTCGGTGACGTCGAAGTCGGCGATCACGCCGTCCTTCAGCGGCCGCACCGCGAGGATGCCGTCCGGCGTGCGCCCCAGCATCCGCTTCGCCTCGAGGCCGATCCCCTTGATCTTGCCCGTGGCCTTCTCGATCGCCACCACCGAGGGCTCGTTGAGCACGATGCCCTCACCCTTCACGTAGATGAGGGTGTTGGCCGTGCCGAGATCCACCGCGATCTCGGTCGCGGGGAGGAAGCTCCCGAGGCTGAACCGGGACATTTTCATCGAGGAACCGGGGTCGGTCGAGGGGGACGTCCTAACGTAACGACCCCCGGAAAGCGGGACAAGGACGGAAGTTAGCCGCCCGGGCTGAGAAGCCGGATTAGCGTCCGGTGCTGCCGAAGCCACCCGCGCCCCGGTGCGACGGCGGGAGGGCCTTCACGGGGACGAGGGCGGGCGCCTCCACCCGGGCGAACACCATTTGAGCAATGCGCATGCCGCGCTCCACCCGGTACGGCTCGGTCCCGAGGTTCACCAGCGCCACCTTGAGCTCGCCCCGATAGTCGCTGTCGATGGTGGCCGGGGTATTCGGGCAGGGTGACCCCGTGCCGGAGGGCGAGGCCCGAGCGGGGGCGGAGCTGGCACTCCCACCCCTCGGGGAGGGCGATGGCGAAGCCGGTGGCGAAGAGCCGCCGCTCCAGGGGCAGGAGGTCGGCTTCCTCCGCGCTCGCCAGGTCGTAGCCGGCGGCCCCCGGCGTCTGCCGCGCGGGCAGGGGAAGCCCCTCCCCGTGCGGCAGCCGTGTGATCAGGACCCGGGACACCGGCTCAGAGGACCGAGTGCACGTCCACCAGTGGCAGCCCGAACGCCTCCGCCACCCCCGGATAGACGACCTTCCCGTCCACCACGTTGAGCCCCAGCGCCAGGGCGGGGTCACGGCGGCAGGCGTCCTTCCAGCCCAGCCGGGCGAGGGTCATCCCGTACGGCAGGGTGGCGTTGGTGAGCGCCAGCGTGCTGGTCCGCGGGACGCCGCCGGGCATATTCGCCACGGCATAGTGCAGAATGCCATCCACGAAGTAGGTCGGGTTCTCGTGGGTGGTCGGCTTGATGGTCTCGACGCACCCGCCCTGGTCCACCGCCACGTCCACGATCACGGAGCCGGGCTTCATCCGCTTGAGGTCGGCCCGCTTGACCAGGTGGGGGGCCTTCGCGCCCGGCAGGAGCACCGCCCCGACCACGAGGTCGGCGGTGCTGATCTGGTCGAGGATGTTGTAGCGGTTGGAGTAGGCGGTATCCACGTTCGCCGGCATCACGTCGTCGAGGTAGCGGAGCCGCTCGAGCGAGATGTCGAGGATGGTGACGTGCGCGCCGAGCCCCGCGGCCATCTTGGCCGCGTTGGTCCCCACGACGCCGCCCCCGATGATCACCACCCGGCCCGGCGCCACGCCCGGGACGCCGCCGAGCAGGATGCCGCTGCCGCCGTGGTGCTTCTCCAGGTACTTCGCCCCCTCCTGCACCGCCATCCGGCCCGCCACCTCCGACATCGGGGTGAGCAGCGGCAGCTCCCCCGAGGGGAGCTGGACCGTCTCGTAGGCCACCGCGACCGCGCCGCTGGCGAGGACCGCCCTGGTGAGCGCCTCGTCCGCGGCGAAGTGGAAGTAGGTGTAGATGAGCTGGCCCTTCCGCATCCGGGGCCACTCGATCGCGATCGGCTCCTTCACCTTGAAGATCATCTCCGCCCTGGCCCACACGTCGTCCGGGGTGGGCAGGATGGTGGCGCCGGCGGCGACGAACGCCGAGTCGGGGAACCCGCTCCCCTCGCCCGCACCCTGCTCCACGTGCACCGTGTGCCCCGCCCCGACGAGCGACTCGACGCCGGCGGGCACCAGCGCGACGCGGTTCTCGTTCGTCTTGATCTCCTTCGGAACGCCGATGATCATCGTGCCAGCCCCAGTGTGGGTGATAGGTTTCGTCGGTCGGGGAGCGGGGAGGAGGGAGAGGGGAGAGGGCCCCTCTCCCCCCTCCCCTCTCCCCCTCACGGTCCCAGCTTGAGCACCGTCTGCCGGGCGGGGTCGAGGAACTCCGCCGCGACCGCGGCGACGTCGTCCGCCGTCACCGTCTCGATCTCGCGCAGGAGGTCCTCCACCGGCCGCCACGGTTCGGCGTGGAGCGCGAAGGTCGCCAGCCGGTGCATCCGGCTGGCCGGGCTCTCCAGCGCCAGCACCAGCTGGCCCTGCAACTGCCGCCTCGCGTCCTCCAGCTCGGCGGGCGCGAGGCTCTCCCGCGCCAGCCGGCCGAACTCCTCCAGGATGGTCGCCTCGGCGCGGTCGGCGGTGGCCGGCGCGGTGCCGACGTAGACGCCCACCTGGCCCGCCGAGACGAAGAACTGCTGCCAGGCGTACACCGAGTAGGCGAGCCCCAGCTCCTCGCGCACCCGCTGGAAGAGGCGGCTCGACATGCCGCCCCCGAAGGCGTTGACCACCAGCGAGAGCGCCAGGCGCCGGGGATCGCGGTACGGGAAGGTGTCCGTGCCGATCACGAGGTGCGCCTGCTGCCCCTCCCGCGCCTCGTGGTGACGGAGCCCCCGGTGCGCCGGGGCGGCATCGGCCGGCGGCAACGGCCCGCCGGCGGGCCCGTCGAACCAGCCCTCGGCCGCCAGCGCCTCGAGCAGCCGCTCGTGCTCGAGCGCCCCGGCGGCGGCGAAGACGCAGTTGCCGGGGTAGTAGCCGCGGGCGTGGACGGCGCGGAGTTCCGCGGCGCCGAGCGCGGCCACCGTCTCCGGGGTGCCGAGGATCGGGAAGCCGTAGGGATGGCCGCCCCAGAGAAGCGCCGAGTGCAGGTCGAAGACCAGGTCCTCCGGGGCGTCGTGCACCCCGTTGATCTCCTCGAGGACCACGTTCCGCTCGAGGTCCAGGTCCACGGGCCGGAGCAGCGGCCGCCGCACCAGGTCGGTGACCAGGTCGGCGGCCAGGGCGAGGTCGCGGTCGAGGGCGTGCGCCTGGAAGGAGGTGTGGTCGCGGCCGGTCCAGGCGTCGAGGCTCCCGCCGCGGACCTCGAGCCCGAGCGCGATCTCCCGGGCGCTCCGGCGCTCGGTGCCCTTGAAGACCATGTGCTCGAGCAGGTGGGAGACCCCCATCTGGGGGCGCGCCTCGTGGGCGCTGGCGGCCCGCACCCAACAACCGAGGGCCACCGAGCGAACGCCCGGGAGCCCTTCGGAGACGATGGTCAGCCCGCTGGGAGCGACGGTGCGGTGGACCCGGTCGTCGAGGCGAAGGGTCTCCACCGGGCCGTCACTCCTTCGGAATGAGGGCCTTGCGGGAGAGCTTCATCCGGCCGCGCTCGTCCACCTCGAGGAGCTTGACCTTGACGATGTCGCCCTTCTTCACGACGTCCTCGGTCTTCTCGACCCGGCCGTGCTGGAGCTCGCTGATGTGCAGCAGCCCCTCGACCCCCGGCAGGATCTCGATGAAGGCCCCGAAGGCGGTGGTGCTCTTCACCGGGCCCTCGTAGATCCGGCCCACCTCGGGCTCGGTCACGATGGCGGCGATCATCTCGCGCGCCTTCTCGCCCGCCTCACCGCCCACGGCGGCGATGGTGATCACGCCGCTGTCCTCGATGCTGATCCTGGCGCCGGTGGCGTCCTGGATGCCCCGGATGATCTTGCCCTTCGGCCCGATCACGTCGCCGATCTTGTCCGGCTTGATCTGGATCGTGATGATGCGCGGCGCGTACTTCGAGAGGTCCGCCCGCGGCTCGGCCAGGGCCTTCCGCATCTCGCCCAGGATGTGCAGCCGGCCCTTCCGGGCCTTCTCCAGCGCCTCGGCCATGATCCTGAGGTCGAGCCCCTGGATCTTGATGTCCATCTGGATCGACGTGATCCCCTGCCCGGTGCCCGCCACCTTGAAGTCCATGTCGCCGAGCGCATCCTCGGAGCCGAGGATGTCGGTGAGGATCGCCACCCGCTTGCCTTCCTTCACCAGGCCCATCGCCACGCCGGCGCAGGGCGCCTTCATCGGCACGCCCGCGTCCATGAGGGCGAGCGAGCCGCCGCAGACCGTGGCCATCGAGGAGGAGCCGTTCGACTCGAGGATCTCCGACACCACCCGCAGGGTGTAGGGGAACGTCTCGTACGGCGGCAGCAGCGGCTGCAGCGCGCGCTCCGCCAGCGCGCCGTGGCCGACTTCCCGGCGGCTGGTGCCCCGGATCGGCTTCACCTCGCCGGTGCTGAACGGCGGGAAGTTGTAGTGCAGCATGAAGGACTTGGTGGTCTCGCCGGCCACGTCGATCGAATCGATCCGCTGCTCGTCGTCGGTGGTGCCGAGGGTGACCGCCACCAGCGCCTGGGTCTCGCCCCGGGTGAAGAGCGCCGAGCCGTGGACCCGCGGGAGGAGGGCCGTCTCGATCGTGATCGGCCGCACCGTGTCGAGGTCCCGCCCGTCCACCCGCTCGCCCTTGTCGAGCACCTGGGCGCGCATCGCGGTGTACTCGAGGTCGTCGAACACCGCCGCGATGTCGCGGCCGCGGTCGGGATACGCCTCGGCCAGGGCGGCCTGCACCTCGGTGCGGAGCGCCGCGACGCCCGCGGCGCGGGCGTGCTTGTCCTTCGCGTTGATCGCCGCGGTGAGCTTCTTCTCGGCCAGCCCGCGGACCTTGCCCGCCAGCTCTTCGTCGGCCGCGGCGGGAGCCCATTCCATCTTGGGCTTCGCCAGCTTCTTGACCATCACGGCCTGATGTGCCACCAGCTCCTTGAGACCGCCCTGCGCCACCGTGAGCGCCTCGAGCACGTCCGCCTCGGAGAGCTCGAGCATGCCGCCCTCGACCATCATGATCGAGTCGGCGGTGCCGCAGACGGTCAGGTCGAGGTCGCTGAACTCGAGCTGCTGGAAGGTCGGGTTGAGGATCCAGTTGCCCTCGACCCGGCCGACCCGCACCGCCGCCACCGGTCCGGCCCACGGCACCGGCGACAGCGCCAGCGCGGCCGAGGCGGCCACCACGCCGAGCACGTCGGCGTCATTCTCCTGGTCGGCGGAGAGGACCGTCACGAAGACCTGGATCTCGTTCTTGAAGCCCTCGGGGAAGAGCGGCCGGATGGTCCGGTCGATCTGCCGGGCGGCCAGGATCTCCTTCTCGGAGGGCCGGCCCTCGCGCTTGATGAACCCGCCCGGGATCTTGCCCGCGGCGTAGGTCTTCTCGCGATACTCGACGGTGAGGGGGAAGAACGGGAGGTGGGACTGGTTGGGCGACACGGTCACGGCCGCGAGGACCACGGTATCGCCGAACTGCGCGTAGCAGGCCCCCGCGGCCTGCTTGGCCATCCGGCCCGACTCGAGCACGAGACGGCGGCCGGCAAACTCGGTGTCAATTCGATGCACGTCTTTGTTCCTTCGTGTGGCGGGACCGCAAGGCGGACGGGGCGTCCCGACGGCTCTCGTCGGGACGCCCCGCGCTTGCCGGCCCGGTTAGTGGCGCAGGCCGAGCTGGTCGATCAGCTCGCGATAGGTCGCGAGCTCCGTCCGCTTGAGATAGCTCAGCAGACGGCGCCGCTGGCCCACCATCTTCAACAGCCCCCGACGACCGTGGTGGTCCTTCGGGTGCCCGCGGAAGTGGTCGGTCAGCGAGTTGATCCGCTCGGTCAGCAGGGCCACCTGCACCCGGGCCGATCCCGTGTCGCTCTCGTGCCGGCCGTACTTGGTGATGACCGGCTGCTTCTCGTAGCTCATTGCCCTTGAATCCGAAAGTTATGTAGCAGTGAAACTTACCCCGGTGCGGAGGCGGGGGCAAGAGGGACGGGAGAGGGGAGAGGGGAGAGGGGAGAGGGGAGAGGGGAGAAGGGGAGAAGGGGAGAGGGGAGACGGGAGAGGGGAGAGGGCTCCCCACCACCCCCCGTCGATCCGTCCGCCCCCGATCCCTCCCCCCGTCGCCCCGCTCCCCCCTCACCCCCCCGTCATCCGCCCCACCAGCCGGCTGATGTCGTTCCAGAACACCAGGATGAACAGCATCGCCAGAAGGGCCACCCCCACTGCCGTCAGCCGCTCCCGCAGCCTCACCGACAGCGGCTTCCGCCGCACTCCCTCGGCCACCAGGAAGAGGAACTGCCCCCCATCCAGCACCGGGATGGGCAGGAGGTTGAGCACCGCCAGGTTGACCGAGATCAGGGCCATGAAGCCGAGGAAGGAGTCGACGCCGCCCCGGGCGGCCTGGCCCGCCAGCTCCCCGATCAGGAGCGGCCCTCCCACCTCCCGGGTGCTCACCCGGCCGGTGACCATTCCCCGGACGGTGCGGACGATCTGGGTCGAGGCCGCCCCCGTGAGCTCGAGGCCGTGGTTCAGCGCCCCGCCAAGTCCCAGGGCCTCCTGCTCCAGGCTCCGCTGCACTTGCACCCCGATCCGCCCGATGGTCCGCCGCTCCCCGCCCAGGGTCACGATCTCGCCCCGGGGGGTCACGGTCACGGCGACCCGGCCCCCCGGCCGCCCGACCTCGAAGGCGAGGGCGCGGTCGGGCGCCGCCTCGATCCGCTGGACCAGGTCGTACCACTGCGTCACCGGCGTCCCATCCACCGCCACGATCGTGTCGCCGGCCTGCAGGCCTGCGGCTTCCGCGGGATAGCCCGCGATGATCGTCCCCGCCACCGGGGGAAGCCACGGCCCCAGCGCGAGGGTCAGCCGGAGCCGGGCGTCGAGGTCGTCGTGATGGATCGGAAGGACGACCGGCGGGTGGCCCTCGAACTCGAACGTGAGGTTGTCGCCAGCCGCCGAGGCGACGAGGTCCTGCACCGCGTTCCACGAGTCCACCGGGGCACCGTTCACCGCCGTGACCCGCGTGCCCGCGGGAACCGCCTGGAGGGGCCGGGCCGCCGCCGGCAGCGAGTCGGCCACGACCATCCCGAGCCGGGTCTCCCGGTCGATCGTGAGCCCGTTGCGCCACGCGATGCCGGAGAAGGCGAGCCACGCGAAGAGCGCGTTCATCGTGACGCCGGCGAGGATCACGATCATCCGCTTCCAGACCGGCTTGGCCTCGAAGTACGCCTCGGGCGCCACCGGCGTGGCCGGCGTGCCGCCCTCGAGCGCGCTCGAGGTCGCGTCCTCCTCCCGCGTGGCCATCTTCACGTAGCCGCCGAGCGGGACCCACGAGACGCAGTACTCGGTGTCGCCCCACTTCCTGGTCAGCGCCGGGATCGGGCTCCCCAGGCCGAGCGAGAACCGGTGCACGTGGATGCCGGCCCACTTGGCGGCGAGGAAGTGGCCCAGCTCGTGGACGAAGACGAGCACGCCGATGGTGACGAGGAACGCGAGGACGGTGATCATCGGGCAATGACGGCGGTGGCGGTGGCGCGGGCGCGGGCGTCCGCGTCCCGGACCGCCTCGAGCGAGTCGGCGGGGACCGGGGAATGGGCGGCCAGCGCCGCCTCGATCACGTCGGCGATCCCGCCGAAGGGGAGCCGGCCCTCGAGGAACGCGGCCACCGCGACCTCGTTGGCGGCGTTGAAGGCGGCGGGCGCCGTGCCGCCCGACCGGCCGGCGGCGACGCCCAGGTGGAAGGCGCGGAACGCCTCCCGCACCGGCTCGAAGGTGAGCGACCCCGCCGCCACCGGGTCGAACCGGGGGATGCCGGCGTCGGGCAGCCGGGCGGGATGGGTGAGCGCGTACAGGATCGGCAGCTCCATCGTGGGAAAGCCGAGCTGGGCCACCACGCTGCCGTCGGCGAACTCGACGAAGGCGTGCACGATGCTCTGCGGGTGCACCACCACCTCGAGCGCGTCGTACGGCAGCCCGAAGAGGTGATGCGCCTCGATCAGCTCCAGGGCCTTGTTGGCCAGGGTGGCGCTGTCCACGGAGATCTTCCGGCCCATCCGCCAGGTCGGGTGCCGCAGCGCCTCCTCCACCGTGGCCGCGTGCAGGCGCTCCGCCGGCCACTCGCGGAACGGCCCGCCGGAGGCGGTGAGGATGAGCCGGCGCGCGGCGCCGCTCCCGGTGGTGAGGCACTGGAGCACCGCGCTGTGCTCCGAGTCCACCGGGACGAGCTCGCCGCCGCCCTCGCGCGCGGCGCGAAGCACGAGGTCGCCCGCGGTGACCAGGGTCTCCTTGTTGGCCAGCGCCACCCGCTTGCCGGCGCGGAGCGCGGCAAGCGTGGCGTCGAGGCCCGCGGCCCCGACCACGGCGTTCACCACGATGTCGGCGTCGGGATGGGTGGCCGCCACGACCAGCACCCCCGCCCCGGCGGCGCACCCGTTCCGCGCCCCCTCCACCACCCCGGCGAAGGCCGGGTGCCACTCGGCCACCTGCGCCTCGAGCAGGTCGCAGTTGCTGCCGGCGGTGAGGGCCACGACGCGGAAGTGCTCGCGCTGGCGGCCGAGGACCGCCAGCGTGCTCCGGCCGATCGAGCCGGTCGAGCCGAGGATGGCGACGCCGCGCATCAGGTGATGCCGAAGCAGCGGTAGAACGCCGCGGTCACCGGGAGCGCCACGTAGAGCGAGTCGAACCGGTCCAGCACGCCGCCGTGGCCCGGGATCAGGTCGGACGAGTCCTTGAGCCCCGCCTCGCGCTTGAAGAGTGACTCCGCGAGGTCGCCGAGCTGCCCGAGGGTGCCCACCGCGAGGGCGATGACGAGACCCTGCCACAGGGGGAAGGCGACGCCGGCCGGCTCGAGCGCGATCCACCGGTAGAGCGGCACCACCAGCAGCGCCCCCGCGAGCCCGCCCGCGGAACCCGACCAGGTCTTTGCCGGGCTCACCGCCGGCCAGAGCTTCGGGCCACCGACCCCGCGCCCGACCTGCATTGCGAGGCTGTCACAGGCCCAGGTCACCGCCAGCGGAAAGAAGACCAGCGCCGTCCCGGCCCACGACCGGGTGTCGTGGCCGGCGTGACGGATGACCACCAGGAAGGCGGGAAGCGCCCCGGCGTAGAGCGGGCCCAGCAGGGTCACGGCGGCGGAGCCGAGCGGGCGTTCGTCCGGCGCGAGGCGCGCGAGCGTGCCGAGCAGCAGGGTGACCACGAGGAGGCCGGCGACGTACGGCCAGGCGGCATCCACCCGCGCCGCCACCTCCGGCACCCGCGTCACCGCCCACGCCAGCGGCGCGGCGGCGGCGGCCAGCAGGTAGGCGAAGGGTCGCCAGGGGCGGAGGCCCTGGCGCTCGCCGAAGCGGAGGAACTCGCGGGTGCCGAGCACCCCCACGGCCGCCACCAGGGCGGCGAGCGCGGCGCCTCCGAGCCAGACGATCCCGGTCGCCACCGGGATCGCGGCGGCCGCGAACGCGACTCGCCGCGCCATGTTCGAGGTCATCAGGCCGGGACGCGCCCGAAGCGGCGGTCGCGCCGCTGGAACTCGAGGATCCCCTCGAAGAGGTGGGCCCGGGTGAAGTCGGGCCAGAGCACCGGGGTGACCCAGAGCTCGGCGTAGGCCAGCTGCCAGAGGAGGAAGTTCGAGAGCCGCATCTCGCCCGAGGTGCGGATGAGCAGGTCGGGATCCGGGAGCGGCGCGGTCCAGAGCCGGGCGGCGATGGCCCCGGCGTCCACGTCCGCCGGGTCGAGCCGCCCCGCCGCGGCCTCCTCCGCGATGAGGCGCGCCGCGTGCGTGATCTCGTCCCGCGAGCCGTAGGAGATGCAGAGGTTGAGCACCAGGCCGGCGCCGCCGGCGGTGTCCGCCACGATCCGGTCCACCGCGGCGCGCGCGCCGGGCCCGAGCCGCTCGCGGTCGCCCAGCACCCGGACGCTCACGCCGTTCCTGCGGAGTTCCTCCCGCTCCCGGGCGACGTAATCCTCGAGCAGCGCCATCAGGGCGTCGATCTCCTCGGCGGGCCGCCGCCAGTTCTCCTGGCTGAACGCGAAGAGGGTCAGGACGCCGACCCCCGCCGCCAGTGCGCCCTCCACCACCTCGCGCACGGCCCCCATCCCGGCCTGGTGACCGAGCGGGCGGGGCAGGCCGCGCTGCGCGGCCCAGCGGCCGTTGCCGTCCATGATGACGGCCACGTGCCGGGGCACGCCGCCCTGGCGGCGGATGCGATCGAGGAGGACGTCGCGGTCCGGCACCCTCAGACCTCCATCAGCTCCGCTTCCTTGGCCTGCAGGAGCTTGTCGATGGCGACGGTGTGCTCGTCGGTGGCCTTCTGGATGTCCTTCTCCCCGCGGGCCCGCTCGTCCTCGGCAAGCTTGTCCAGCTTCTTGAGCCGGGCCAGGCCCTCGTGCCGGGCGTGCCGCACGCCCACCTTGCCCTCCTCCGCCAGCTTGTGGGTGAGCTTCACCAGCTCGCGCCGGCGCTCCTCGGAGAGCGCCGGGACGGGCACGCGGATCAGCTGCCCCTGGGAGGAAGGGTTGAGCCCGAGGTCGGCGTCGCGGATGGCCTTCTCGATGGCGGCGGTGAGGCCCTTGTCGAACGGCTGCACGGTGAGCAGGCGCGCTTCCGGCGCGCCGACCAGGGCCACCTGGTTGAGCGGCAGCACCTGCCCATAGGCCTCGACCCGCACCAGGTCGAGGAGCGAGGTCGAGGCCTTGCCGCTCCGGATGGTGGACAGCTCGCGCTTGAGGCTCTCCACCGCCTTGTCCATGTGCTCCCGCGCGAACCTGAGCACCTCGGCAGTCGTGGTCATCGCACGATGGTCCCCACCCGCTCGCCTCGCAGCACGCGTGCGATGGCGTCGGGCTGGTTGAGGTTGAAGACGACGATCGGGAGCCGGTTCTCCTTGCAGAGCGCGAAGGCGTTCGCGTCCATCACGGCGTAGCCGTTGACGATCGCCTCCTGGTAGGAGAGCTCCGGGAGGAAGGTGGCCGACGGGTCCTTGCGCGGGTCGGCGGTGTAGATGCCGTCGACGTTGGTGCCCTTGAGGATCACCTCCGCCTCGACCTCGAGGGCGCGGAGCACCCCGGCGGTGTCGGTGGAGAAGAACGGGTTCCCGGTGCCGGCGGCGAAGATCACGAGCCGGCCCTTCTCGAGGTGCCGCACGGCGCGGCGGCGGATGTAGGGCTCCGCGAGCGACTCCATCCGGATGGCGGTCATCACCCGCGTCATCACGCCCTTCTTCTCCAGGACGTCCTGCACCGCCAGCGCGTTGATCACCGTGGCCAGCATCCCCATGTAGTCGGCCGAGACCCGGTCGAGCCCCTGGGCGCTGGCCGAGGTGCCGCGGACGAAGTTGCCGCCGCCCACCACGAGGCTGAGCCGGACGCCCATCCCGTGCACCGCCTTCACCTGGTCGGCCAGCGCCTCGACCACCCGGAAGTCGAGGCCCTGCCCCTTCTCCCCGGCGAGGGCCTCGCCGGAGAGCTTGAGGAGCGCGCTCGCGTAGGCGAGCGCCATCAGGCCTCCCCGATCCGGAAGCGGGCGAAGCGGACCACCATCGCGCCGGGCACGGCCTTGACCACGTCGCCCACGGTGCGTGCCTCGTCCTTGACGAACGGCTGGGCGAGGAGCGCACGCTCCTCGGCGAACTTCCGCAGCTTGCCCTCGACGATCCTCGCGCGAATCGCCTCCGGCTTGCCCTCGGCCGCCACCTGCTCCTCCGCGATCCGGCGCTCCCGGTCCATCACCTCGGCCGGGATGTCCTCGGGCCGCACCGCCACGGGGTCGGCGCTCGCCACGTGGAGGGCCACGTCCCGGGCCATCGCCAGCGCCGCGGCGCCGGTCGCTCCCGCGACCTCCACCAGCACGCCGACCTGGCGGTTGTGGTGCAGGTAGGCGCCCACCGTGCCGCCGTGGGGGCGGAAGTGGGCGAGGCGCTTGGCGGAGATGGCCTCGCCGATCACGCCCGCGACCTCCTTGATCCGCTCGCCGGCGGGCTTGCCCGCCATCGGGGCGGCGAGGAGCTCGCCGTCCTGCCCGAGGCGGTGCACTCCGGCCGGGGCCCCGGCGGCGAAGGCCAGGAGCTCGAGGCCGAGCGACTGGAACGCCTCGGTCTTGGCGACGAAGTCGGTCTCGCAGTTGAGCTCGACCATGGCGCCGAAGTCGCCCTCGTCCGAGGCCCCGAGGAACACCAGTCCCTGCATCGCGTCGCGGCCGGCGCGCTTCTCCGCCTTGGCGATGCCCTTCTTCCGCAGCAGCTCGGCCGCGGCGTCCCTGTCGCCCCCGGCCTCCTCCAGCGCCTTCTTGCAGTCGCCGATGCCGGCGCCGGTGCGGGCGCGGAGCTCGCTGATGTCCTTGGTCGTGATCGTCTTCGTGGTCATCGTCCTGCCTTCACGTCGTCAGGGTATGCCAGCAAGACCGCCGCCCGAGGCCGGGGCCCCGAGCGGCGGACAGTGGTCGGGCACGCGGACCGCCGCTTACGCGTCCGGCTCGGCCGCGGCGGCCGGTTCCTCGGCCCCCGTGTCGGACTTGAGCCGCGCCGCGATCGCCTCGGGCTTCGGCCGCCGCTTCCGGCGGGACCGCCGGCGCTTCCGCTCCGCCTCCTCCTCGCTGCCCTGCTCGCTCGACCAGGTCTCGCCCTCGGCGTCCTCGGAGACTTCCCGGAGCGGCACCTGGGCCCGGGCCTCCCGGATCACGTCGCCGAGCGCGGCGGAGATGAGCGAGACGGCGCGGATGGCGTCGTCGTTGCCGGGGATCGGGACCGTGATCACGTCGGGGTCGGCATTGGTGTCCACGATGGCCACCACCGGGATCCCGAGCTTGTTGGCCTCGGAGACCGCGATCTTCTCCTTCTTCGCGTCCACCACGAAGAGGGCGCCCGGCAGCCGGCCCATCCCCTTGATGCCCTCGAGGTTCCGGCTCAGCTTCACCTTCTCCCGGTCGAAGAGGAGCTTCTCCTTCTTCGTGTAGTTGGCGAAGCTGTCGTCCTGGCTCCCCTGCTCCAGCTCCCGGAAGCGCTTCAGCTGCTTCTTGATCGTCTGGAAGTTGGTGAGCATCCCGCCCAGCCACCGCTCGGTCACGTAATAGGAGCCGCAGCGCTCGGCCTCGGCCTGCACGATGGCCTTGAGCTGCCGCTTGGTGCAGACGAAAAGGACGCCGTCGCCCTTCAGCACGACGCTCCGCAGCAGCTCCTGGGCCATCTGGATCTGCCGCAGGGTCTTCTGCAGGTCGATGATGTAGATGCCGGAGCGCTCGGCGAAGATGAACCGGCGCATCTTCGGGTTCCACCGGCGGGTCTGGTGGCCGAAGTGGACGCCGGCTTCGAGAAGATCCTGGATCTGGGGCTGGGGCATTCGGGTCTGGCCGTCCTTCGCTGGGGTTGTGCTTCCGCCGCCTTCATCGTCCGGCCGGATCCCGCGCCATGGCGCCGGGACACCCCCGCCGGACTCGGGCGGCGTGCTGGTCGGGACGCCCCGTGGGGCGCCCCCGGTGACTACCGCTTGCTGAACTGGAACCGCTTCCGCGCGCCGGGCTGGCCCGGCTTCTTCCGCTCGACCGCCCGCGGGTCCCGCGTCAGCAGGCCGGCCGGCCGAAGCCGGGCGCGGTTGGCCTCGTCGGCCTGCACCAGGGCGCGCGCGATGCCGAGGCGGAGCGCGCCGGCCTGGCCGGTCTGTCCGCCGCCACCCACGTGGGCCTTCACGTCGTAGCGCCCGAGGGTGTCGGTGGCGGTGAACGCCTGCTGGATGTGCTGCACGAGCGAGGAGCGCGGGAAGTAGTCCCCCAGCGTCCGCCCGTTGATGTCCCACTTGCCGGTGCCGGGCTGGAGGTACACCCGCGCGACGCTCGTCTTCCGGCGCCCGGTGCCCTGCCAGCGGTTCTCGACGGGGGTGGTGCTCATGCGCTCTCCCTGGTGGCGCCCACCGCGAAGGCCTTCGGCTGCTGCGCCTGGTGCGGATGCCCGGCGCCGGCGTACACCTTGAGCTTCGTGCGGAGCTTCTGCTTCGACAGCGAGTTCTTCGGCAGCATCCCGAACACCGCCTTCTCGATCACGCGGTCGGGATGGCTGGCGAGGAGCTTGCGCGCCGGCGTATGGCTCTCGTGACCCATGTAGCCGCTGTGGCTGAAGTAGGTCTTCTTGTCCAGCTTGGCGCCGGTGAGCTTCACCTTCTCCGCATTGACGACGATGACGAAGTCGCCGCCGTCCATGTGCGGGGTGAAGCTGGGCTTGTGCTTGCCGCGGATGAGCTGGGCCACCGCCGTGGCCAGGCGGCCGAGGGGCACCCCCGCCGCGTCCACCACGTGCCAGTCGTGCGTGATGTCGCTCGGCTTGGCGCTGAAGGTCTTCATCGTCCGGTCCACACAGCGGTACGAGTCGTCGCGCCCGGATTCCGGCGCAGACCCAAAACCTAGCTGGGGATTGGGCTTAGGGTCAAGGGGGGGATGGCTGGGGCGGCCGGAGGGCTGGGCCGCCCCAGCGGCCCTAACCGTCGAGCTCCACCAGCACCTGCCCCTTCTCCACCGGCCGGCCCACTTCGGCCAGCACCACCCGGACCACCCCGGCGGCGGCGGCCTTGAGCTCATTCTCCATCTTCATGGCTTCCAGGACCACCACCCCCTGCCCCGCCTCCACCGCCTGGCCGGGTTCGACCAGCACCCGGACCACGAGCCCCGGCATCGGCGCCTTCAGCACCCCGCCCCCCGCCGGGGCGTGGCCGGGGCCGGTGAGCGACCGGATGTGCCGGGTGCGCTCGTCCACCACCCCCACCTCCCACCGGTCCCCCCGCCAGCCGACGTCCCACCGTCCCCGGCCGGCGGCCTCGAGGGTGAGCATCCAGGAGGCGCCGTCCAGCAGCAACTGCCGGACCGGGGTCCCCTCGACCCCGGCGGCGGTGGCCGTCGCCGGCTGGCCGTCCACGGTGAGCCGGTCGCCGTCCACCTCCACGAGGTGCTCCCGCCCACCCACGGTCACGAAGTACTTCATCGCCGCTCCAGGAGCGCCACGGTCTCGACGTGCGCGGTCTGGGGGAAGAGGTCGAAGGCCCGGACCAGCGCCAGCCGGTAGCCGGGCAGGCGGCGGAGGTCGCGCGCCAGGGTGGCGGGGTCACACGAGACGTAGGCGATCCGTGCCGGCCCGGCGGCGGCGATCCCCGCCACCGCCCGCCCGCGCATCCCGGTCCGCGGCGGATTGGCGACGACGACGTCGGGCTTCGCGAGCCGGCCCACGACGTCCTCCACCTTCCCGACGGAGCGACGGACCGACGGACCGGCGGGGCGCCGAGCCGTCGGGTCGGCCTCCACGCTCTCGACCGTCGCGCCGCCCGCCGCGAGCAGCGCGGCGGTCTCGCCGACGCCGGCGTACAGATCCCAGGCGTGCTTGCCGCGGACCTCGCCGAGGGACTTCACCGCGAACTCACGGATGCGGTCGCCCATCGCCGGGGCGACCTGCTCGAAGGCGGCAGGATCCGCGCCGCCCGTTCCCGCCACCAGTCGCGAGTCCCCGCCGCGCCTTCGACCCTTGACCCTCGACCCTCGACCCGCCTGCACCCACAACCCCGCCTCCAGCCCCGCCCCGCGCAGCGCCTCCAACAGCGCCCCGGCCGCCGGCCACGCCCTCTCCCCGCCATCGACTTCCGCCACCAGGTGCAGCGCGCCGTCCCGGGTGCGCCGGAGCACGAGGCGCCGAAGCCCGCGCGGCAGCAGGTCGCGCCTCGCGTCCACTCCGCGCCAGAGCGCGTTCAGGTCCTCGTGCGCGATCTCGCAGCGGCGGAGGTCGAAGCTCTCCGCCGGACGGTTGAGCGGGTGGAGCCCGATCCGGCCGGCGGCGTCCGCGTGCAGCGTGAGCTTGTGGCGGTAGCCCCAGTCGCCGGGCGCCGCCTCCACCTCGGGATCGGGCACGTCGAGCCCGCCGAGCCGGCGGAGTGCGTCGCCCACGATGGAGGCGCGAGCCCGGAGCTGCAGCGGCGCCGAGAGGTGCTGCCACTGGCAGCCGCCGCAGCGGTCCCCCTCGTAGTGGGCGCAGCGGGGCGCCACGCGGTCGGGCCCCGGCGCGAGCACCGTCCCCGACTCCGCGCGGACCCAGTTCCGGTGCTCGCGGAGCGGGCCCGGTTCGACGAGGTCCCCCGGCGCCGTCCGCGGCACGAACACGGCCCGGCCATCGGGCAGGCGCCCGACCCCGTCGCCGCCCGCCGCGAGCGAGGTGATCCGTACGCCGGGCGGACCCCCGGTCACCCGAGCGCCTCGCGCCGCGCGATTTCCGCCCAGCGACTGACGTCGGCCACGGGGGCCACGACCGGCTTCCGGCTCCGCCGCGCCTCGTCCTCGGCGAGCGCCGCGGCGACGGCGATCACCCGCGTCATCCCCGCGTCGTCGGGCGTCCGCAGGAGGTCGGCCCGGCGGTCGAGGAACTGGATATCCACCTGCCCCGCGCGGAACTCGGCGTCCCGCACCAGCCGCCGCTGGAAGCCCTGGTTGGTGGGGAGTCCCGCCACGATCAGCTCGCCGAGCGCCCGGTCCATCCGGTCGAGCGCCTGGGCGCGGTCCGGCGCCCAGACGATGAGCTTGGCCAGCATCGAGTCGTAGTAGAGGGTCACCTCGTCACCGGTCTCCACGCCCGCGTCCCAGCGCACCCCGGGACCGCCGGGGGCGCGCAGATGGGTGATCCGGCCGGTGCCGGGGAGGAAGCCGTTGGCGGGATCCTCGCCGGTGATGCGGCACTCGACCGCCCAGCCGTGCGGCGCCCGGGGCCCGTCGGGAACGCTCATCGAGAGCCCGCGCGCCACCCGGAGCTGCTCGCGCACCAGGTCCACCCCGTACACCAGCTCGGTGACGGGGTGCTCCACCTGGATCCGGGTGTTCATCTCGAGGAAGTAGAACGAGCCGTCGGCGGCGAGCAGGAACTCGCAGGTGCCGGCGCCGCGGTAGCCCACCGCGCGCGCCGCCGCCACCGCCGCCGCGCCCATCCGCTCCCGGAGAGCCGCGTCCACCGCCACCGACGGCGCCTCCTCCAGCAGCTTCTGGTGCCGCCGCTGCACGGAGCACTCCCGCTCGCCCAGGTGGATGGTGCGCCCGGCGTCGGCGAGGACCTGGATCTCCACGTGCCGCGGGCGGTCGATGAACTTCTCCAGGTAGACGCTCGGGTCGCCGAAGGCCTTCCCCGCCTCGCTCGCCGCGGTGGCGAGGGCCGCCACGAGGTCCGCCTCGGCGCGCACCACGCGCATCCCCTTCCCGCCCCCACCGGCCACCGCCTTCACCATCACCGGGTACCCGATCTCGGCGGCGAGCGCCGCCGCCTCGGCCGGCTCCAGCGCCCGGTCGGCGCCGGGCACCACCGGTACGCCGGCGGTGCGCATCCGCCGGCGGGCCTCGGTCTTGTCCCCCATCGCGCGGATGGCCGCGGCCGGCGGTCCGACGAAGGTGAGGCCCGCCGACTCGACGAGGTCGGCGAACGCGGCGCGCTCGGCGAGGAAGCCGTAGCCCGGGTGGATCGCCTGGGCGCCGGTGGCGAGGGCCGCCTCGACCAGCCGGTCCATCCTCAGGTAGCTCTCCACCGCCGGCGCCGGCCCGATGTGGACCGCGTGGTCCGCCGCCCGCACGTGCGGGCTCGCGCGGTCGGCGCTGGAGTACACCGCCACGGCCTCGAGGCCCTCCTCGTGGCAGGCGCGCACGATGCGGAGGGCGATCTCGCCGCGATTGGCGATGAGCAGGCGGGTGATGGGGGTCACGAGATGCGAGTCACGAGTCACGAGTCACGAGTCACGAGTCACGAGTCACGAGTCACGAGTCACGAGTCACGAGTCACGAGTCACGGGCCGGGCGGAAACGTAATGCCCCGATGGCGTCCTGCCACCGGGGCGACTCGTGACTCCCGACTCGCGACTCGCGGCTATTTCCGGCATCCCTCCACCGTCTGCCCCAGCGACGCGAGGAGCCCCGCGCAGAGCAGCACGTTGTGCCGGGCGGCGGCGGCGTAGACCTCGCGCACGTCGGCGGTCCAGGTGGAGGCGGAGCTGCCCTCCGCCTCGAGCAGCGCGGTCACGGCGAGGACCCCGGCGGGGGCGCGCCGGTCGACCGGCCCGGCCACCAGCACGAGCCGGACGGGGGCCCAGAGGCCGAGCGGCGCCGCGGCGCGGTCGGCCATCGGCGAGAGGCAGAGGGGGCGCTTCTCCGCCACCCTCGCCATCGCCTGCTGCACCGTGAGGGAGGCGTCCACGTCGAGCGCGTCGGCCATGCGCTTCCGGTACCGCGGGTCCACGGCGTAGAGGCTCGGCAGGAAGGGCTGCAGGTCGCGCCGCCAGCCGGCGCCCAGCGCGACGGTCCAGACCGCGAGCGCCTCGAGGTCGCTGCCGGTGGCGAGGACGCCGTTGGCGGGGCACGAGTTGAGGAGGTTGTAGCCGAGCTCGAGGACGAACGGCGGGAGGGGTACCCCGAAGCCGTGGGTGGCGCTGGCCCGCGCCTCGTCCCATCCCTGTTCCTCCACCCGGAGCAGCGCGCGCTCGAACTCGACCAGCCCGCGGAAGATGACCGCGGAATCGAGGCCGAAACGGTCGGCCTGTTCGAGGACGCTGCCGGCGAGGTCGATGAGGAGGCCGGCGTCGGGCGTCGCCTCGTGATTGCCGAGGTGCCAGTCGCGGACGTCGAGGAGGTAGAAGCGGCCGATCGTGAGCCAGGCGCGGCCGTCCGCGGGCGCCGTGGCCAGGTACCGGCCGAGCATGCCCGTGGCGTCGGCGCGACGGCCCTCGCGGGCGAGCGTGAGCGCCCGCGGCACCATCGCGGGGTCCACGGCGGCCTGCGCGTGGAGCGCGCCCTCCGGCGCGAGGAGGGCGGCCGCGGCGGCGAGCGGGAGGAACCGGTCCCGGACCATGCTTCCAAGATGGCCCCGGGCCCGGATTTGGGCTAGAGGGGGATGTTGCCGTGCTTCCGCGGCGGGTTCCGGTCCCGCTTGCCCGCGAGGGTCCGGAGGGCGTCGATCAGACGGGGCCGGGTGTCCCGCGGGTCGATCACGTCGTCCAGGTACCCGTGGCTGGCCGCCTGATAGGGGTTGGCGAACCGCGCGGAGTACTCGTCGGAGAGCCGCTGGAGCTCGGCCGCGGGATCGGCCGCCGCCGCCAGTTCCTTCCGGTAGAGGATCTCCACCGCCCCCTTCGGCCCCATCACCGCGATCTCCGCGGTGGGCCACGCCAGGTTGACGTCCCCGCGGATGTGCCTGGAGCTCATCACGTCGTAGGCCCCGCCGTAGGCCTTGCGCGTGATGACCGTGAGCTTGGGCACCGTCGCCTCGCAGTAGGCGTAGAGCAGCTTGGCGCCGTGCTTGATGATGCCGCCGTGCTCCTGGGCCACGCCGGGGAGGAAGCCGGGCACGTCCTCGAAGGTGACCAGCGGGATGTTGAACGCGTCGCAGAAGCGGATGAAGCGCGCCCCCTTGAGCGAGGCGTCGATGTCGAGCACCCCGGCGAGCACGGCCGGCTGGTTGGCGACGACGCCGACGCTCTGCCCGCCCAGCCGGGCGAACCCGGTGAGGAGGTTCTGGGCGTAGTCGGCATGCACCTCGAGGAAGCCGCCGTGGTCCACCACGCGGCGGATCACATCGTGCATGTCGTAGGGCCTGGCCGCGGTGTCGGGGATGAGGTCGAGCAGGGCCTCGTCGCGCCGGTCCTCGGGGTCATCGGCCGGGCCCGGGGGCGGCGCGTCCACGTTGTTGGCCGGGAGGTAGCCCACCAGCTCGCGGATCCGCGCCAGGCAGGCCGGCTCCGAGTCGTCCACGAAGTGGGCGACGCCCGAGACCGCGCCGTGCACGTCGGCGCCGCCGAGGTCCTCGAAGCTCACCTCCTCGTGGGTCACCGTCTTCACCACGTTGGGGCCGGTGACGAACATGTAGCTCGTGCCGCGCACCATGCAGACGAAGTCGGTGATGGCGGGGCTGTAGACCGCGCCGCCGGCGCAGGGCCCGAGGATGGCGGAGATCTGCGGGACCACGCCGGAGGCCAGCGTGTTGCGCAGGAAGATGTCGGCGTAGCCGCCGAGGGAGACGACGCCCTCCTGGATCCGGGCGCCGCCGGAGTCGTTGAGCCCGATCACCGGGGCGCCGTTCCGCACGGCGAGGTCCATCACCTTGCAGATCTTCGCGGCGTGGGTCTCGGAGAGGGAGCCGCCAAAGACGGTGAAGTCCTGGCAGAAGACGTAGACCAGGCGGCCGTCGATGCGGCCCCAGCCGGTGACCACGCCGTCGCCGGGGTACTTCTCGTCGGCGAGGCCGTAGTCGGTGGCGCGGTGGGTGACGAAGCGGTCGAGCTCGACGAACGATCCCTCGTCGAGGAGGAGGTCGAGCCGCTCGCGGGCAGTGAGCTTGCCCTTCTCGTGCTGGGCGGCCACCCGCGCCGGGCCGCCCCCCTGCTCCGCCTCGGCCTGGCGGCGGTGGAGCTCGTCGAGCAGCTGTCGGGGGTTGGGCATCGTCTGGAATCACCGCAGAGGCGCAGGGTGCGCAGAGAACCGTACCGCAGGGCGGGTGTAAGGTGGCACGCCTTCCCGGCAACTGCCAAGAGTGGGGAGTGCCCACGACCCCAGAACAGGACCCCAAGGAGCTCAGCGGCCTGGTGATCGGGGCCGCGATCGAGGTGCACCGGGCACTCGGCCCCGGCCTGCTGGAATCCGCGTATCAGGCCTGCCTCGCCACCGAATTCCGGGCGATCGGGCTCGAATTCGACCGCGAAATGCCGGTGCCCCTCGTCTACAAGGGCATCCCGCTGGACTGCGCCTACCGCGCGGACTTCCTGGTGGCGAGGTCGCTCCTGGTCGAGGTCAAGTGTGTCGATTCACTTCACCCGATCCACACTGCCCAACTGCTCACCTATCTCCGCCTCACCGAGCGGCACCTCGGGCTCCTCCTCAATTTCAATGTCCCGCGGCTGCTCCTGGGCGTCCGCCGAGTGGTGAACCACCTGCCGGAGCCCTCTGCGGCCTCCGCGCCTCTGCGGTGAGAGCCGGTGATACGCACGAAGCCCCGCCGAGGGCGGGGCTCCGGGTGGGGCTCGGGGAGGCGGGGGCTCAGCCCTCGGTGTCCTCACCCTTCTCGTCGTCGGACTCGTACACCGGCCGGACCGGCGGGATGATCGGCTCGTCGGGGTAGCCGACCACCGCCACCACGATCCGGTGGTGGATCGGGTCCACCTCGAGCACCCGCACGTCCACCACCTGGCCTTCCTTCACCGCGTCGGCCGGGGTCTGGATGTCGGGCACGCCGAGCTGCGACATCGGCGCGAAGCCCTCGAGGTCGTTCCCGAGGTCCACCACCACGCCCTTGTCCATCAGCCGTACGGTGCGGCCGCGGAGCTCGTTGCCGACCGGCAGGGTCTCGCCGATCCGGAGCCACGGGTCCTCCTGCGCCTGCTTGAGGCCCAGGCTGATCCGCTTGTTCTCGGCGTCCACGTTGAGGATGATCACGTCCACCGCGTCGCCCTTCTTCACCACCTCCGACGGGTGCTGCACCCGCTTGGTCCAGCTCATGTCGGAGATGTGGATCAGGCCGTCGATGCCCGGCTCGATCTCGACGAAGGCGCCGAAGCTGGTGAGGTTCCGGACCTTCCCGTTGATCCGCGTGCCCACCGGGTACTTGAGCGGGAGCACCATCCACGGGTCCTGCTCGGTCTGCTTCATGCCGAGCGAGATCTTCTCCTCGGTCTCGTCCACCTTGAGCACCACCGCCTCGATGGTCTCGCCGATCGAGACCAGCTTCGACGGGTGGCGGACGTTCCGGGTCCAGCTCATCTCGGAGATGTGGACCAGGCCCTCGATGCCCGGCTCGAGCTCGACGAAGGCGCCGTAATTCGTGATCGACACCACCTTGCCCTGCACCCGCGTGCCCACCGGGTACTTGGATGCGACGTCCTTCCAGGGGTAGGCCTGGAGCTGCTTCATCCCGAGGGAGATGCGCTCCCGCTGCCAGTCGATGTCGAGGACCTTCACCTCGAGCTCGGCCCCGATCGAGACCACCTCGCTCGGGTGCGAGACCCGGCCGTACGACATGTCGGTGATGTGGAGCAGGCCGTCCACGCCGCCGAGGTCGATGAACGCGCCGAAGTCGGTGATGTTCTTGACCACGCCCTTCCGCAGCTGGCCGACCTCGAGCTCCTTCATCAGGAACTCGCGCTTGTGCGCGCGCTCGTGCTCGAGGATGACGCGGCGGCTCACCACGATGTTCCGCCGGCGCTTGTTGAGCTTGATGATCTTGAACTCGTACGAGGAGCCGAGCAGCTCGTCGATGTTCGGCACCCGCCGGAGCGCGATCTGGCTGCCCGGCAGGAACGCGTCCACGCCCATCAGGTTCACCACCACCCCGCCCTTGATCTTCTTCACCAGCGTGCCCATCACCGGCTGGTCGCTCTCGTAGGCCTGGCGGATCTTCTCCCAGACC
>CAVQWA010000095.1:0-6951 GCA_963717315.1 uncultured Gemmatimonadales bacterium | reverse complement strand
GACACGATCGCCGGTCCCGTCGCGCGCCTGGTCTCGACGGTGGTGGTGCCGCTCCCGCCACGCGACACGACGCTGGGGCCGGTGGCCCTGGCTCCCGGCGAGGTCAGGCGGTGGTTCCTGCCGGCGGAGGTGGAGCGGCCCTTCGAGGTCGGCGTCGCCACGGAGGGGCCGTTCGAGGCGGCGCTGACCTCGCTCCACGAACCTGGCGGGATGCCGTGGCGCGAGGAGAACGGACGCCCGGCGGGCCCGGGGGAGAACGCCGCGATCTACCAGGTGGACGGGCGCGACGTCCGCGACGGGGTGTATGAGGTCGACGCCATCGCCCCGCCCGGTGGCGTCGCGACGGTGCGGCTGCACCTGGCGCGCAGTCCCGTCCTCCTCGCCGGGCGGCGCGCCGGTGATGCCGTGGAGGCCCGGTTCCGGAATCCCGCCGACAGCGCCGTCGCGATTCACCCCGGCGCGGCCCTCCTCGGCGCGGAGCAGGCCACGCGGGCAGGCGCCGCCGGTGGCCGGTCCGTGCACCTTCCGGTGCCGATTCCGGAATGGGCGCGCCGCGTGGTGGTGGAGGTGACGATGGATCCCGCACAGTGGGGGCGCTTCACCGACCTGGGCGCGACCATCCTCGATCCCGACGGCCGGCAGCTCCTGCACCAGCCGCTGAACTACCACCTCGGGCGCCTCGTGCTCGAGCTGGGCGACTCGATCCCCGTGGGAGCGCGAGCCGCCACGCTCGCGCTCCTGCCCGGCCTCGCCGACGCCTCGGATGACCAGCCCTGGGAAGTCATGGTCCGCACTCGCTTCTACGCCGCCGAGCCGGCGTTCCTCAGGCCGGAGCAGCCCGGCGAACTGACCATCGCGAGGTCGGGCGCGGGCTCCGCCAGGTTCGTCCTCCCGCCCTCTCCCTGGCCCATTCCTCCCGGCGGCTACGAACCGCTCGGCGTGATCTGGGCGGAGGCCGGGGACGGCATCTGGACCCGTGAGCTGCCGCTGACGCCGGAGGCACACCCATGACTGACCGGGTCGTGCGGATCGCCGCGGGGCAGGGCTTCTGGGGCGACTGGCCGGAGGCACCGGTCCGGCAGGTCGAGGGCGGGCCGGTGGACTACCTCGTGCTGGACTACCTGGCCGAGGTGACCATGTCCATCCTGCAGAAGCAGCGGTCCCGGGATCCCTCGGCCGGCTACGCGCGGGATTTCGTGCCCCTGATGGAGCGGCTCCTCCCCACGCTGGTGTCGAAGCGGGTCCGCGTGGTGACCAACGCCGGGGGCGTGAATCCCCGCGCCTGCGCCGAGGCCGTGCTCGCCGCGGCCCGGAAGCTGGGACTCGCCGGCGAGGTCAAGGTGGCCCTGGTCACCGGCGACGACATCCTTCCCCGGCTCGACGAACTGCTGCAGGCGGGCCACGAGCTGCGCGACATGGACACGGGGAGACCGCTCGCGGACATCCGTGCCGCCGTCGTCTCCGCGAACGCGTACCTGGGGATGACGCCGGTGGTCGAGGCGCTCGGCCGCGGCGCGGACATCGTCATCACCGGCCGGGTCACCGACACCGGGCTCACCCTCGGTCCGCTGGTCCACGAGTTCGGCTGGGCGGCCAACGACTGGGATCGGGTCGCGGCCGGCACGGTGGCCGGTCACATCCTCGAATGCGGGGCCCAGAGCTCGGGCGGGAACCTCCTCAAGGACTGGCGCCGGGTCCGGGGGCTGGAGAATCCCGGATTCCCGATCGCCGAAGTCCGGAGCGACGGCAGTTTCACCGTGACCAAGCATCCGGGGACCGGCGGAGTGGTGAACGTCGCGTCGGTCACCGAGCAGCTGGTCTACGAGATGGGCGACCCGCGGAACTACATCACGCCCGACGGGGTCGCCGACTTCACCACCATCCGCCTGCGGCAGCGGGGCAGGGACCGGGTGGAGGTCTCCGGCATCCGCGGGGGCCCGAAGACCCCGATGCTCAAGGTCTCCATCGCCTGGTTCTACGGGTGGAAGGCGATCGGGACGCTGGTCTACTCCTGGCCGGATGCCTACGACAAGGCACGCGTGGCCGACCGGATCCTGCGCCGGCGCCTCTCGGATCTCGGGCTCGAGTTCGAGCAGGTCCTGACCGAGTACGTCGGGGTGGACGCCACGCACGGCCCCCTCGCCGGCCCGCCGGATCCCGACCTGGCGGAAGTGCAGTTGCGGGTCGGAGTCCGCGCCCGGGACAAGGCGCCGGTCGATCGGTTCACGCGGGAGATCGCCCCCCTGGTGCTGACCGGCCCGCCCAGTGTCACGGGGTTCGCCGGCGGACGGCCACAGGTCCAGGAGATCGTGGCCTACTGGCCGGCACTGGTGGACCGGAGGGCAATCGAACCCGGAGTCCGTGTGGAAATCCTCTGATGCCGACGCGATCCGCCACCATCCCGATCCAGCTCCGCCACCTCGCGCACGCCCGCTCCGGCGACAAGGGTGACACGGCGAATGTGGGACTAATCGCCTTGGAGGATGAGTTCTATCACATTCTAGTGAAAGAAGTTACCATAGCCAGGGTGAAGCGTCACTTCAAGGGGATGATCTCCGGCGTCGAGCGCTTCGAGCTCCCGAACTTGAGGGCGCTGAACTTCCTGCTGCACGGCGCTCTCGACGGCGGCGGAACCATCTCCCTCAAGACCGATGCGCAGGGGAAGGTCTACTCCACGGCCCTCCTCCGGATGGAAATCCCCGTGCCCAGGGCCCTCGCCAGGACGGTCGCTCGGTGAGCGGCGTGGTGGTCGGACTTGCCGACGGGGTCCTGTCCCTCACCCTCAACCGTCCGGAGAAGCGGAACGCACTCGATTCGGCCACCGTCGTGGAGCTGCGCGCAGGGCTGGAACGGGCTGCACTCGACGCGGAGGTCCGGGCCGTGGCGCTCCGGGGCGCGGGGAAGGACTTCTGCGCCGGCGCCGACCTGGCGGAGCTCCTGGCGTCGCGGGAACTGCCGCCGGCCGAAAACGAGGCCCACGCGCTCCGGCTCGGCGAGGTCTTCCTGGCCATCCGCCGGCTCGACAAGCCCGTCGTGGCGGTTGTCCAGGGCCGTGCCCTGGCGGGCGGGTGCGGTCTGGTCACGGCGTGCGATCTCGTCGTCGCCGCGGACGCCGCGACGTTCGGATATCCCGAGGTGCAGCGTGGCTTCGTGCCGGCGATGGTGCTCGCCCTCCTGCGCCGGCAGGTGGGGGAGAAGGTCGCGTTCGACCTGGCGGCCACGTCGCGCGTGGTGGGCGCGGAGGAGGCGCGCGCGCTCGGGCTCGTCTCCCGGGTGGTGCCCGGCGGGCGACTCGAGGAGGAGGCGAACGCCATACTTGCCGCGCTCGCCGCAGCGAGTGCCACCGCCCTCGGCCTCACGAAGCGGCTCCTGTACGAGCTCGACGGCCCCTCCTTCGAGGAAGGCATCCGCCTCGGCGCCCGGATCAACGCCCTGGCCCGGAGCACCCCGGATTTCCGGGCGGCCGTGGAGAAGTTCCTCTCGTGAACGTCCTTGCCGTGCGGATGATCCTCGGGGCGCTGGGGCTCGGCCTCGCCCTCGTGGCCATCTCCCGGGATGACCGGCGGATCACGTGGGCGGCCATCGGGGTGCTGGTCCTCGCGCTGGGCCTTCGCTTCCTCCAGCCTCCCGGGGAGCGCGGACGACGCTAGGCCCCGCGGTTGCCGGGGCGAGTGTGATCCAGGTCCTGTTGCCCGGCCGTCCCGGATGTGATCTTCTCCGTGGTCCGCTTCGACCCCACGCTCCCGAAGGGCAGTGCCTGCTGATGCCGTCCGATCGCCATTCCCGCCGCACCAGTCCCGCCGGCCTCCTGGTTCCGGTCCTGATGCTCCTCGCCTGCGGGGGGGATTCCGGCGCTGGCCCCGATGGCCCTCCCGTGGCGGCGCTCAGCGAACCCGGAACCGGGGTGACCTATCGCGCCGGGACCTCGGTGGCGTATTCGGGAGGTGGCACCGACGCCGCAGGGGGCGCGATTCCTGCGAGCCGGCTCTCGTGGTGGGCGGACTTCCACCACGACACCCACACGCATCCCTTCCTCGCTCCGACCCCCGGGTCGGGCGGAACCCTCGTGATCCCTGACGCGGGGGAGACTTCGGCCAACGTCTTCTATCGGCTCTACCTCCGGGTCGAGGACACCGCCGGCCGTGCCGATACCGCCGTTCGGGACATCCTCCCGGAGCTGGGCAGCTTCCGCGTCGTGACGTCGCCGTCCGGACTCGAGGTGCTCCTCGACGGCCAGCCGCGCGCGACCCCGCTCCAGGTCGAGGGCGTGGTCGGGATGCGGCGCACCCTCGGGGTGTCGAGCCCGCAATCCAGGTCCGGCGTGGCCTATGCCTTCGGGTCGTGGTCGAACGGGCAGCCGGCCGAGCAGGTGGTCGTGACCCCAGCGACGGCCACGGAGTTGGTCGCGAACTTCAACGCCAACGGGGCGGCCAACCTGCCGCCGGCGGTGTCGCTCGCCGGACCCGGCACCCCGCTCGTGGTCGGGAGCGACGTCGTGCTCGCCGCCACCGCAAGCGATGCCGACGGCCACGTCGTCTCGGTCTCGTTCTTCGATGGCGCGACGCTGATCGGCACCGACGGCACCTCCCCGTTCCAGGCGGATTGGACTCCCACGGCGGCCGGTTCGCGCACGCTGACCGCGCGCGCTACCGACGACGACGGGGCGGTGACCACATCTCCCGGCGTCGCCGTGACGGTGCAGGACCAGGGCGGGAACGACACCGAGCCGCCCACGATCCGCTTCCTCCAGCCGGCGGATTCGACCACCGGCCTCGGTACCCTGGCGGTCTCGGTGGACGCGACGGACAACACGGGCGTCGCCGCGGTCGAGTTCGAGCTCGACGGGAAGCTGGTGGGCCCGGAGGACACCGAGGCGCCGTGGGGCTTCTCGCTGCCCAGCATCACCGCGTACACCGGGGGGCAGCACGAGGTGCGCGCCCGCTCGCGCGACGCCGCCGCCAACCGCTCGGCCTGGGTGAAGGTCACCTTCACCCTTGCCTCCCCATCCGACCTGCCCCAGGGTTTCGTCCGGGAGACCGTGGCCGACGGCCTCCCGGCCCGGGTGACCGCCCTCGCCTTCGCCCCGGACGGCCGGATGTTCGTGGCCCTGCAGGACGGCCGGATCGAGATCATCAGCGGCGGCACGCGGCTCGGGACGCCGTTCGCGGACCTGGACGTCAATTCGACGGGTGAACGCGGCCTGATCGGCCTGGCACTCGATCCGGCCTTCGGCTCGAACGGCCGGGTCTACGTCCACTACACCACCGGCGCGGGCGGCACCCACAACCGGATCAGCCGCCTCACCGCGAGCGGGAACGCGTCCACGGGCGAGACGGTGCTCGTGGACCTGCCGGCACTGTCCACCGCCAGCAACCACAACGGCGGGGCACTCGGCTTCGGTGCCGACGGGAAGCTCTACGTGGGCGTGGGCGACAACACGAACACGACCGCCTCCCAGAGCATCTCGAGCGTGCTCGGCAAGCTGCTCCGCTTCAACGCCGACGGCAGCATCCCCAGTGACAACCCGTTCTACGGCCAGGTGACCGGCCTGGCCCGCGCGGTCTGGGGCCTCGGCCTGCGGAACCCCTTCACGTTCGCCTTCGATCCGGGCACCGGTTCGCTCTTCATCAACGACGTCGGAGGGAGCGAGTGGGAAGAGGTCAACCTGGGGCTGCGCGGCGGCAACTACGGCTGGCCCGGGTACGAGGGACCGGCGGCCGCTCTCGGCCCGACCTCGCCCCGCTACGCCTACCGGCACGGGAATGACTTCGTCCCGGGCTACGCGATCGTCGGCGGCGCATTCTACCGGCCCGCCACGCTGCGGTATCCGTCCGACTACGCGGGGGACTACTTCTTCGGCGACTATGTCTCCGGCCTGATCCACCGGCTCGACCCCGCCAACGGTGACGTCGTCGGGGCCTTCGCCAGGGGGTTCGAGGGCCTCACCGCCCTCGCCGCCGGCCCGGATGGCGCGCTGTACGTGGGTGCCATCGCGCCGATCGGGAACGCGGTGTATCGCATCCGGTACGTCAACTAGTCCACCCTCGGCGCAACTTGCGGCGTGGAGCCCTCGCTCGACGCCGCCGGCGTTCTCCTCGCCCGCCACTTCGGGCATCCCGGCTTCCGGCCGCTCCAGGAGCGAATCGTCCGCCCGGTCCTCGCCGGGCGGGATGTGCTCGGCGTCCTGCCCACCGGCGCGGGCAAGTCGGCCTGCTTCCAGGTGCCTGCCCTCCTCGGCGGGGGGTTCACCCTCGTCATTTCGCCGCTGATCTCCCTGATGCAGGACCAGGTGGAGGCCGCCCGCGCCCGCGGGCTTCCGGCGACGGCCCTCAACTCCGCCCTGCCGGCGTCGGTGCAGCGCGACGCGGTCGCTGCGGCCGCGGCCGGGCGGATGCGCCTGCTCTACGCCTCGCCCGAGCGGCTGCCACGCCTCGCGCGCGAGCTCGGCGAGATGGGCGCACGGCCGGCGCGCCTCGCGGTGGACGAGGCGCACTGCATCAGCGAGTGGGGGCACGACTTCCGGCCGAGCTACCGGGCCCTCGGCCGGCACCGCCTGGCGCTGGGATCGCCGCCGGTGGTGGCGCTGACCGGCAGCGCCACGCCTGAAGTCCGGGTGGACATCCGCCGGATCCTCCGCTTCCGGGTCGGCGCCGCCGAGGTGATCGGGTCGTTCGACCGCCGGAACCTCCGGTTCCGGGTCGTCCGCGTGGCGGATGAGCCGGGCCGCCTGCGGGCGCTGCTCGGACTGCTCGGAGGGGAGGATCGGGTGGCCATCGTGTACGCCCCGACGCGTCGCGTCACGGAGGCGCTCAGCCGGACCCTCGGCCGGCACGGGTATCGTGCCGCCCCGTATCACGCCGGGCTGCCGGTGGAGGAACGGCGCCGCACCCTCGATCGCTTCCTCGACGACGACCTGGAGATCGTGGTGGCCACCTGCGCCTTCGGAATGGG
>CAVQWA010000094.1:0-8015 GCA_963717315.1 uncultured Gemmatimonadales bacterium | reverse complement strand
CGGCCTCCCCTGGGCCGGCGCGCTCGAAGCGGTCACCCTCGCGCCGGCCCGCGCATTCGGGGTGGCCGACGCGGCGGGCTCGATCGAGCCCGGCAAGCTGGCGGACGTGGTGGTCTGGAGCGGCGATCCCTTCGAGTACTCGACCCGCGCCGAGCTGGTACTGATCGGCGGTCAGGAGGTGCCACCAGGGAGCCGGCAAACCGAACTGCTGGAGCGGTACCGGCGGCTGCCGCCGGAGTAGTCTCGAGCTGCGAGTCGCGGGTCGCGAGCGGTTCGCTTCCGACTCGCGACTACCAGCTCGCCGGCGGCGGCGTCGGGACGTCGGCGGATGCCTCCACCGTGCCACCCGCCTCCGCCTTCGCCCGGGCGATCTCCGCATCGAGATCGTCGAGTCGGAAGAGCAGCGACTCGATCCTGCGGGCGTCCACGTCCCCACCCCGTTCCTTCCGCCAGGTGAGGATCCCCAGGTCACGCGCGGCGTTGTCCCGCTGGCGCTCCAGCCGGAGCACCCGGACACGGGTCTTCCCTTCCTCCAGCGCCTCCTGGGCGTTCCTGCCGAGCTGCTCCAGTTCGCGCTGCAGCCGATCCATCAACGAGGACACGGTCGCCTCCGGGTGTCGTATGTCCCCTCGTACGCCGGACGGTCCGGCGATGTTTCAGGTCGAAGCATAACGAAAAGCCCCCCGGCGTGCACCGGGGGGCGGCGAGGCGGGTCTCGGCGGAGGTCAGCCGGCCGCGATGACGTCGGCAGGGTAGACCGAGATCTTCATCCGCTTCTTGTCCTTGTGCTCGAAGGCCACCACGCCGTCCACGAGGGCGAAGAGCGTGTCGTCGCTGGCGCGCTTCACGTTCTTGCCGGGGTGGAAGACGGTGCCGCGCTGCTTGACGAGGATGTTCCCCGCCCGTACCGCCTCGCCGCCGTACTTCTTGACGCCAAGGTACTGCGGGTTGCTGGTGCGGCCGTTGCGGCTGGAGCCGACGCCCTTCTTGTGAGCCATGTGATCCTCAGCCGGCCGTCAGGTCCGTCACGCGGACGTCGGTGAACTTCTGGCGGTGACCGGTCTTCCGCCGATAGCCCTTCCGGCGCTTGAACTTGAAGATGTAGAGCTTCTCGCCCTTGGCCTCGCCGAGCACCTCGGCGACGACCTTCGCGCCCTTGACGGTCGGGGTGCCGGTCTGCACGGACTCCCCGTCGGAGGTCAGCAGCACCTCGTCGAAGGTCACGGTCGTGCCGGGGGCCTCCTGCATGCGCGGGAGCCGGAGCACCTGCCCCTTCTCCGCCCTGAACTGCTTGCCGAGCGCCCGGAAAATCGCGTACATGGCCAATCCTGCCTGAGAGCCGACGGGTTGTAAGCCTTGTAACGTAGCCACCTTGCGGGTCCGGGTCAAGCCCGCCCCTCGGGGGAGGCACCGGCCTAGGCGACGGCGTAGATGTCGGTCACGTCGCGGCCCGCGGGCCGACTCATCAGGCGGAACTCGTCCAGCCGCATCATGGGGTCGTCCCTGACCACCAGGTCGAGGCCGGTGCTCCGGGCCAGGGTCTGCAGCAGCTTGGGCTCCTCCTCGAACATGTAGAGGGCGACTTCGGGGTGCACCCGGACGGCGAGCTGACGCTCCTTGTGTTCGTGCCCGGCCCGCCGGAGGGACCGCTCCAGGCGGCGGGCCACGATCTCCGGACGGAAGACCCGCCCGGTTCCGGCGCAGGCGGGACACTCCACCGTCTGGGAATGCCAGAGGGACGGCCGGACCCGCTGCCGGGTCATCTCGATCAGCCCGAGTTCCGAGACGGCGTAGGCCTTGGTGCGGGCGCGGTCGCGGCCGAGGTGGGTGCGAAGCTCCTGGAGCACCCGTTCGCGGTTGCCCCGCGACTCCATGTCGATGAAGTCGCAGACGATGATGCCGCCGATGTCCCGGAGACGGATTTGCCGGGCGATTTCGTGCGCCGCCTCGAGGTTGGTGCGGAGGATGGTCTTCTCGGGGTCCTTCTTCCCGGTGTACCGGCCGGTGTTCACGTCGATGGAGACCAGCGCCTCGGTCGGCTGGATGACCAGCGACCCGCCGGTCGGCAGCTCGCACCGGGCCTTGAACAGGTCCCGGATCTCGGCCTCGATGTCGAACTTGTCGAAGAGCGGGGTGGGCTCCTGGTACAGGTGGACCCGTTCCATCAGGGCCGGATCCACCTGGTTCAGGTACTGCGCGATCTCGTGGTGCAGCTCCTTCGCGTCCACGTGGAGGGCGTCCACCTTGTCGCTGAAGAGGTCCCGGATGATGCCGCGGGTGAGGCTGGTTTCCCGGTGGACCAGCGCCGGGGCCCGGACGTAGAGCTTCTTGCGGTTGATCTTCCGCCAGAGGCCGAGGAGGGCGTCCACCTCGCGCTGGAAGTGGGCCTCGGTGACGTCCTCCGCGACCGTGCGGACGATGAACCCGCCCACGTCCTTCGGGACCACCTTCGAGACCATCTCGCGCAGCCTGGCGCGTTGCTCGCGCTGCTCGATCTTGCGGCTCACGCCCACCCGGGAGGCGTGGGGCATGTAGACCAGGAAGCGGCCGGGGAGGGAGATCTGGCTGGTCACCCGGCAGCCCTTCGTGCTGATCGGCTCCTTGGTGACCTGGACCAGGATCGTCTCGCCCTTCTTCAGGACGTCGCCGATGTCGGGGACGGGGCCCCGACCGCGGTGGCGGCGGGCCCCACCGCCGGCCCCGGTGCCGGTGCCGTTGCCGTTGCCGGCCTTGGCGGACTCGGGCTCCTCGGCCTCGGCATCCCCTTCTTCGCCCTCGTCCTCCTCACCGGGTTCCTCGTCCTCCTCCGCCTCGACGAGGTCGGAGGCGTGGAGGAAGGCGCTCTTCTCCAGCCCGATGTCCACGAACGCCGCCTGGAGCCCGGGCAGCACCGCGTCCACGCGGCCGAGATAGATGTCCCCTACCGTCCGGCGCTGGTCAGGCCGGTCGTAGAGGAGCTCGACGAGGGTGTCGTCTTCCAGGATGGCGACGCGCGACTCGCGCTGGCCGCCATTGATGAGGATGACGCGTTTCAAGGCGGAAGTCCTCGGCCGCTTCCCTCGGGCGCCCGACCGGGCGGCGCGAGGTGATGACGGCTGGCAGTGGGAAGCGGGCCCGGACGGGCCGGCCGGCCACCCTCCGCTCGGCGTCGGGAGCCGGCGGGACGGGCCGCGAACTCGCGGCAGCCGCACCCCCGCGCGCCCGGGCGGAGAGGATGGCCAGGAATGACCTGCGGGCCCGCCCCAGGGGCAGGCCCCAACTCACGACAGCACGCGCCCCCAGCCCGTACCGGCCGGAGGCGAGCAGTTCACGCAGGCGGCGAAGCGCCGGAGTCATCTGGCAAATGTAGGAACGGCAGCCGCTCGGAGGCAACGCCCCGGCTCAGGCGACGACCTCGCCGAGGATCTGGCGGGCAATGACGATGCGCTGGATCTCGCTGGTCCCCTCCCCGATCTCGCAGACCTTCGCGTCCCGCATCATCCGCTCGACCGGGTAGTCCGTGGTGTAGCCGTAGCCCCCGAAGACCTGCACCGCCTTGGTGGTGGCGCGCATCGCGAGCTCGGAGCAGAAGAGCTTGGCCATCGCCGCCTCGGTCTTGTAGGGGCGGCCGTTCTGCTTGAGCCAGGCGGCGTGGTAGAGGAGGTGGGTCCCCGCCTCGATCTCCATCGCGAGGTCGGCGAGCTGGAAGTGGATGCCCTGGAAACTGCCGATGAACCGCCCGAACTGCTTGCGGCTTCCGGCGTACCGGAGCGCCTCCTGGTAGGCTCCCTCCGCGATGCCCAGCGACACCGCGGCGATGCCGATGCGTCCGGCATCGAGGGTCTTGAGGAAGTTGACGAATCCCTCGCCCGCCTGCCCGAGGAGGTTCTCCTTCGGCACGACGGCATCCTCGAGGATGAGCTCGCGCGTGTCGCTCGCGCGCCAGCCCATCTTGTCCTCCTTCTTGCCGGCGCGCACGCCCGGGGTCTTGGGGAGGTCGGGTGCGTGGCCCACGCCGAGCGCGGCGCACCGCTCCAGGTCCACCGTGTCCTTGGTGACGATGAAGCTGGTGATGCCGCGGCTTCCGCGGCCCGGCTCGGTGCGCGCAGTGACGGAGAAGATCTCGCCCACGCCCGCGTGGGTGATGAAGATCTTGCTGCCGTTCAGCCGCCAGTGGTCGCCGCGGTCCTCGGCGACGGTGGCGGTGCCCCCGGCGTCGCTGCCTGCCCCCGGCTCGGTCAGGCCGAACCCGCCGAGCACCGCACCGCTCGCAAGCAGCGGCACGTAGCGCCGGCGCTGCTCCTCGGTGCCGAACTCGACGATCGGCGAGGTGCCGAGATTGGTGTGGGCGCTGACGGTGAGCGCGTGGCTCGCGTCCACCTTGGCAAGCTCGTGGAGCACGATGTAATAGGAGAGCTGGTCCATCCCGGTGCCGCCCAGCTCCTCCGGCCACGGCACCCCGAGGAGCCCGAGCTCCCCCATCCGCTTCACGTTCTCCCACGGGAAGGCCGAGGTGCGGTCCAGTTCGCGCGCCACCGGGGCGACGTGCTCCACCGCGAAGGCGCGGACCATCTCGCGAACCTGCTCATGCTGCTCGGTGAAATACAGGGACGAATCCATCGGGCTCGGCTCGGCGGTGCGGGTCTGCCGGAATATACTCGCCACGGATTCACCGCGGAGGGCGAGGAGGATTCGCGGAGGGCCGCGAAGGGTTCACCGCAGAGGCGCAGAGGACGTGGAGAGATGCCGCGGCAGCGGATTCCGTTTGCCGTGATGTTGATTCCCATCCCCACACCATCTGCCAGTTGGGGATGGGTGGGGGACCACGACCCCGCGTCGGGGTGGCCGGCGTCCAGGCAGTCCTCTGCGCCTCTGCGGTGGATGCCCTGCTCCGCGCCCTCCGCGGCAAGGGGGTGGTGGGGGATGACTCCAGGCAGCGACGGGGCGAGGTTTCTCCCATGCGGCTCCCGACCCGACTCCTCCCGATCACGATGCTCGCCCTGGCCGCCGCCTGCGCTGACGGCGGATCGGGCCCCGGCACCCCCTCGATCGTGCTCCGCTTTGCCCCCGTCGACAGCGGCCTCGACTTCCCGGTCTTCGCCGTCGCGCCTCCCGGCGACCCGACCCGCCTCCTGGTGCTCGAGCGCGGGGGCCTGATCCACCTGCGCAAGGACGGCGTCCGCTCGCCGACACCCTTCGCCGACCTGACCGGCCTCACCGCCGACCCCGGCTCCGGGCTGGAGTACGGGGTACTCGGCCTCGCGTTCCACCCGCAGTACGCCGCGAACCGGCGGTTCTTCGTCTATTACATCAACGAGGACGAGGACGCGCGGCTGGTCGAGATGCGCGCCGACGCGACCTTCGACCAGGCCGAACCGGGCCTCGTGGACACCCTGCTCGCCCTCGACATCAACGACTACGCGGTGCACTACGGCGGGACGATCGCCTTCGGGCCCGACGGGAAGCTCTACGTGGGGGTGGGCGACGGCGAGACCGGCGGCACGGCGGCGAACAGCCCCGCGCAGGACAGCACGAACCTGCGCGGCAAGATGCTGCGGCTCGACGTGGACGCCGGAGCACCCTACACGATTCCACCCGACAATCCCTTCGTCGGCCGCCCGGCCTGGGCCGGGGAGATCTGGCACCTCGGGCTGCGGAACCCCTACCGGTGGAGCTTCGACCGGCTGACGGGCGACATCTGGCTGGGTGACGTCGGGGAGGACTCGGTGGAAGAGCTCGACTTCCTGCCCGCCGGGTCGCGCGGCCTCAACCTCGGGTGGCCTTACCGCGAGGGCTCGTCCTGTTTCCTCCCCGCCACCGGCTGCCCGTCGGCCGGCCTGACGCTCCCGTTCCTGGAGTACGACCACGGCCAGGGCTGCTCCATCACCGGCGGGTTCGCATATCACGGCGCGGATTGGCCTGCCCTGCGCGGCTACTACCTCTACGGGGACTTCTGCCGCAGCACGGTGCGGGTGGTCCGCCGGTCCGCCGGCGGTGCCGCCGTGGACCGCTCGGAGTGGGCGCTCCCCGTGGCCGACGACAACGTCACCGGCCTGGGCGAGGATGCGCGGGGCGAGATGCATGTGATCCTCGCCTCCGGGCGGGTCTATCGGGTGGAGCTCGAGCTCCCGGACTGATCAGCGGCGGCCGGCGCGATACTCCGTGAGAAGCTCCCGCACCTTGTCGAGGGGAAGCGCCTCCACGCGGTGTCCGTTGGACTCCACCGTGGCAGCGGTGAAGAGCGAGTTGTAGATGGCCTCCTCGGTGGCCTCCACCACCGCCGCGAAGAGTGCCGAGGCGTCTTCGTTGCCGACTTCCGTGACGGCGGGAGGAGCCTTGCCCGGCTTCCGGCGGAGCGCCGGCGCGGTGCTGAAGGCGATGACGTAGTCACCCGAGCCGTTCGCGGCGAACGACCCGGTTCGCGCCAGGCCGAGCATCGCCCGGCTCGCCAGCCGGCCGAGGTTGCGTTCACCGACCGGCGCGTCGGTGGCGAGGACGATCATGATCGAACCGTCCCCCGGCTCGGGCGCCACCGCGCTCCGGTAGGCGTACCGCCCGAGCCGCCGGCCGACGGGGACGCCGAGCACCTGCAGGCTCCCGCCGAAATTGCTCTGCACCAGCACCCCGACGGTCCACCCGCCGAGGGAGGCGGGCAGCCGTCGCGAGCTGGTGCCGATGCCCCCCTTCCAGCCGAACGCCACGGTGCCGGCGCCAGCCCCGATCGCACCTTCCGCGACGGCACCGGTGTCGGCGGCGGCGAGCGCCCGCTCGACGTCGGCGGCCTCGATGGGACGGCTGCGGATGGCGTTGAGCTCGGCGTCGTTGGTCTCCCCCACCACCACGTTGAACGAGCGCACCTCCTCCATGCCCGGGCGCCGCAGCATCCAGGCGGCGAGCGCGTCGGCCGCCTTCCAGACGCAGAGCGTGCAGGTGAGGAGGATGGGCGACTCCAGCTCCCCGAGCTCCCGTACCTGGGTGACGCCGAGGAGCTTGCCGAAGCCGTTCCCCACGTGAATCGCCGCCGGCACGCGGTCCAGGTAGGGATTGCCTCCGTGCGGGAGGATTGCGGTGACCCCGGTCCGCACCGAGTCGCCCCGAACGACCGTCGCGTGCCCCACCCGGACGCCGGCGACGTCCGTGATGGCGTTATGGAGGCCCGGGGCGAAGATGCCCGGAGCGACGCCAAGGTCCCGGGCGCGGGCCTGCGCGGAGAGCGGGGAAACGAGGAGGGCGGCGAGGACGAGGAGGATCAGGGGCATCGGGACCGGGCAGGTGAACGGGGAACGTGGAACCGGGAGGGGGTCAACTTGCCGTCCTGCCGTCCTGCCGTCCAGCCACGATCGCCAGCACCGCCTCGCCGAACCGCGCCATCGCGCGGGGCCCGAAGCCCGGGACGAGACCGAGAGCCCGGCGCGTGACCGGGCGGGCGGCGGCAATCGCCCCGAGCACCTGGTCGGCCAGGATGGCCTCCCGCGGGAGTCCGGCGATGGCCGCCACGGCATTCCGCCAGTCGCACAACTCCTCGCGGATCGGGGCCGCGGCATCGCCCCCGGAAGCGGGCCCGGGTCCGCGCGCCGCGGCGCTCGAAGGCGCACATCGATCGCAGCCGGCGCACCGCGGCAGCCGTTCCCCGAACCAGCCGACGAGCGCGCGGCGACGACAACCGCGCCCCGTGGCGTACCGCTCCATGGCGGCCACGCGACGTTCGGCTCGCTGCCGACGCTGCTCGACCCGCTCCCACCGCACCGGCCCCTGCTCCGGGCGGAGTTCGACCCGCAGCCGCTCGACCGACGCCAGCACGTTGGGGGGCAGCCCGGCCGCCCCCGGGTCACGCCACGCCCGCTCCACCACCGGCCTCGGCGGATGGGTCACGGCGAGCTGGCGCCGATGGAGGTCGGCATCACCCTCCCGGTGGAGCAGGACGCAGTCGGCCGGCGCGCCGTCCCGTCCTGCCCGCCCCGCCTCCTGATAGTACGACTCCGGGGTCGGCGGCATCATCCAGTGCGCCACGAGGCGAACGTTCGGCTTGTCGATGC
>CAVQWA010000093.1:0-13349 GCA_963717315.1 uncultured Gemmatimonadales bacterium | reverse complement strand
GCGCCAGGCGCTCGAGGTACTCGCCGGCCTCGAGGGCGAAGAATTCGAGGGTGCCGATGGGGGTGGGCATTGGGGACAAACCTATGAGGGAACGGACCGGGCACAAAGAGCCGGTGCCGGGCGCCCAGGGCACCGGACCCCGGGAACTCCCCCGGGTCCCGGGCACCCTGGCACCGGGCGCTCCATCAGGTACCCCGTCCCTTCACGAGCAGCGCCATCTCCCCCACCGCCTGCTCCATCCCCACCATCACGGCGCGGCTCACGATGCTGTGCCCGATGTTCAGCTCCTCGATCTCCGGGACGGCGGCGACGGGTCCGACGTTGCGGTAGGTGAGGCCGTGGCCCGCGTGTACCGCGAGCCCGAGGTCCCGGGCGTGGCGCGCGGCGGTGCGGAGCTCCTCCAGCGCCGCGGGGCCCTCGCGCCAGGTCCGGGCATACCGCCCGGTGTGGAGCTCGACGGCGGGCACGCCGAGCTCGCGAGCGCGGTCGAGCGTGGCGAGGTCGGGATCGACGAAGAGGGAGAGCCGGATCCCCTCGGCGGCCAGGCGACCGATGGCCTCGACGAGCCGCGGGTCGCGCCGGCCCAGGTCGAGCCCGCCCTCCGTGGTGACCTCCTCGCGCCGCTCCGGCACGAACGTCGCCTGGAAGGGACGGAGCCCCGCGGCCATCGCGATGATCGGCTCGCTGGTGGCGAGCTCGAGATTGAGCACCGTGGTCACCGCCGCGGCGAGCGCCTCGACGTCGGCATCCTGGATGTGGCGCCGGTCCTCGCGCAGGTGGACGGTGATCCCGTCGGCGCCGGCCCGCTCGCAATGCCGCGCGGCCTCGACGGGATCGGGCTCGTCCGTCCGCCGCGCCTGTCGCACGGTGGCGACGTGGTCGATGTTCACATACAGCCGCATCCGCGTCATTGCCCGTCTCCAACCGCCGCCGTTATGTTCCGGCGCATCATCCCCCCGAGTGGAGGCATCCCGCCCGTGCGCCGTCTCCTGCTTTTCGCCGGCCTCGTCCTCGCCGTCGCGTGCGGCGGTTCCTCCGGCGCCGGCACGGTCAGTCCCGCCGCCGCGCCCGACACCCCCGACGCAACCGTCACCCGGTTCCTGCGTGCCGTGGCCGACAGCAACATTGCCGCGATGGCGCAGCTCTGGGGCACCGTGAACGGGCCGGCGGCCGAGACCCGGCAGCCGCCCCAGTGGGAGCGCCGGCTCGAGGTGATGCGGTACTACCTCCGGCACGAGGCGGCGCGGATCACCTCCAGCGCCGGCGTCACCAACCAGCCGGGCCGGCACGCCATCGTGATCGAGCTCGCGCGGCAGGGCTGCACCGCGACGGTGCCCTTCCAGCTCGTGCGGCTTCCCCGGGGCGGCTGGCTGGTCAACGAAATCGAGCTCGACGCGGTCGGCAACCCGGCGCGGAGCTGCAACCCGGGCGGACCGTCCGGCGGCTGACGGAACCCAGGGAGGGCTCCGTTCGTTGCTACTCGGTCAGTTCGAGCAGGATGCCGGCAGTGCTCTTCGGGTGGACGAACGCGATGCGCCGTCCACCGGCCCCGGTCCGCGGGACCTCGTCCACCAGGCGGTACCCCGCCCGGCGGCACGCCGCCAGCGCGGCGTCGAGGTCGGGAACCCGGTAGCAGACGTGGTGGATGCCGGGCCCGCGCTTCGCCAGGAACCTGCCAACCGGGCTCTCCGGGGAACGCGGCTCGAGCAGCTCCACCTCGGTGCCGCCGAAGTCGAGCGAGACGATCGTCGCGCCGTCGGCCTCCTCCGGCGGGTGCGGGACGAGGCCGAGAATGTCGCGGTAGAAGGACAAGGCCTCGGCGATGGACGCCACCGCCACGCCCACGTGGGCAATCCGGGAACCGTGCGGCACGGCGCCTCCTCGCGGAATACCGGGCGGCGGGCGTGCCGCCGCAACTGGACAGCAAACTAACGAAGGAAGACGATGCCAGCGACGAGTGGACCTTCCCGCGCGGTGACCGATGACAACTTCACCGCCGAAGTCGAGCAGGCGAAGGGCCTGGTGGTCGTGGACTTCTGGGCCACCTGGTGCGGCCCGTGCCAGATCATCGCGCCGATCCTCGAGCAGCTCGCCGGGGAGTACGACGGGCGGTTGAAACTGGCCAAGCTGGACGTGGACGAGAACCAGCGCACCTCGATGCGTTTCAACATCCGGTCCATCCCGAGCGTGCTCTTCTTCAAGGACGGCAAGCACGTGGACACGATCGTGGGCGCCCTGCCGAAGCAGGCGTTCGTGCAGAAGATCGAGGCCCACCTCTAGCCGGTCGGGGCGGGCAGCCACCCGGCCGCCCGCCCGCCCTCCTCCCTTCCATGCGCGGGAGCAGCGCCCGGCTCGCCGGCTCCACGATCCGGCTCGGCGACCTCGCCTTTCCGGCCACGCGGTTTCTCCTCGCCCGGACGCGCGCCCTCTTCGTCCACCTCGACAACCTGGTCTCCTTCGCGAAGCGCGACCGTGACGGCCGCGTGGATGGCTACCTTGCCGCGTGGCTCCCCGACGAGGTCCTGCTTCTCTTCGTGCGCCGGGGCGAGGTGGTCAACGCCGTCGAACTCACCGCCGCCGGCCGCGGGGTCGTACCGGTGGGCGAAGCGATCCGGCGCCTCCGCTCCGAGCCGGAGCGGGGTGAACTCGCCTACGCCGAGGCGCCCCTCGAGCAGCTGGACTGGATGTATGCCGCGGGGGCGCAGACGCCGGAGGTCCGCTCGGTGGATGTCCGAGACCCCGCCCGGCTCTTTCCCGTCATCGCCGCCGAGGGCTACACCGGCGTGGTCGAGCTCGTCTCGCAGGGCCGGGTGAACTACCTCCGGTTCGAGGAGGGCCGGTTCGCCGGAGGCCATACCGGGGCGTCGGACGGTCAGCCGATGGCGGCGCACATCGAGTCGCTCTTCCAGCTGCTGCCCGACGGGACGCCGCCGGCCATCCTCCTGAGTACCCTCGGCATGCCCGCGTCCCTCCCGACGCAGGCGCTGCCCTCCCAGATCCGGATGCTGCGCGAGGTCTACGCCCGCCTGGTGCGCGCGGCCGAGGACGCCCTGCCCGGGGAGGGCACGCGGAAGGCGGAACGGTCCCATCAGCAGGTGATCTCCGCCCATCCCGACCTCGCGGTGCTGGGCCCGGGCGACCGGACGGAGGGCCAGGCCGTCTCGGCCGAGGGGCTCACCGCCGCCCTGGCTGCCTGGGCCACGTCGCTGCTGCGCGAGGTCGAGCTGGTGGACCCCGGGGCGGGACCCCGCCTGCTCGGCGAGGCCACGCGGGACCACCGCCACGCCCTCCAGGCGGCGGGGTTCTACGAGCAGGTGCCGTGGGCGCCGCTCCTGCCGTGAACCCCGGCACCCTCTACGTCGTCGCCACTCCGCTCGGCAACCTGCAGGACCTGACGGCTCGCGCGGCGGCGGTGCTGCGCGCCGTGCCGGTGGTGGCCGCCGAGGACACCCGCCATACCCGCCGCCTCCTCTCCCATCTCGAGGCGCATCCCCGCCTGGTGAGCGTGCACGCGCACGTGGAGCCGGCGAGGCTCCGCCAGGTCGTGGACCGGCTGCTGGCGGGGGAGGACGTGGCCCTGGTCTCCGATGCGGGCACGCCGGCGGTGAGCGACCCCGGCGCCGCGCTCGCCCGGCTGGCGCGGGAAGCCGGGGTGCGCGTGGTGCCGGTGCCCGGCCCCTCCGCGGTGGCGGCCGCGCTCTCCGCAGCCGGCCTCCCCGCGGACCGGTTCCTCTTCCTCGGTTTCCTGCCGCGGCGGGGAGCGGAGCGGCGCGCGCTCCTCGCGCGTGCGGCGATGGAGCCGTGGACCGTCGTCCTTTACGAGGCGGCGAACCGGCTGGTCGCGCTGCTCGGCGAGCTTGCCGCCACCGGGGCGGGCGCACGCCGCGCGGTGGTGGCGCGCGAGGTGACCAAGATCCACGAGGAGTTCCGCGAGGGGAGCCTGGCCGACCTCGCCGCACACTACGAGGCCCACCCGCCGCTCGGGGAGGTGACCCTCCTGCTCGCTGGCGTCACGGCCCCGGGGCCGGCACCGGAGCCGGCGACGGTGCTCGCGGAAGCCCGGGCGCTGCTCGCGGAAGGGATGTCCCGGAAGGACGTCATTCGCCGCTTGACGGAAACCACGGGCGTGCCCCGTAATGAGGTGTACCGGCTCGTCACCGACCTGGACGATTGATGCGTTCCCTGGCCCTCGCCGCCGCGCTCGCGCTCGCCGCCGCGCCCCTCCTTGCGCAGGATGGGGCGGGCGCGGGCGCGCTCACGATCGGGCGGCTCCGTTACGACGGCGGCGGCGACTGGTATGCCAACCCCTCCAGCCTCCCCAACCTGCTCACGGCGATCCGCCGACAGACGGGACTGCCGACCGCCCCGCGGGAGGTAATCGTGCGGCTGGGGGAGGAAGCGCTCTGGTCGGTGCCCTACCTGTACGCCACGGGACACGGCGAGATCCGGTTCTCCGACGCGGAGCTCGAGATCCTGCGGCGCTGGCTCCGGCAGGGCGGCTTCCTTCACCTCGACGACAACTACGGCATGGACCCGTCGGTGCGCCGCGAGCTGGCGCGCCTCCTGCCCGGGGTCGTCCCGGTCGACGTGCCGCGTGACCACCCGATCTACTCGGTCGTCAACCGCTTCCCCGGGGGTCTCCCGAAGATCCACGAACACGACGGGAAGCCGCCCGAGGGCCTGGGGCTCTTCCTCGACGGCCGCCTGGCCGTCTTCTACAGCTACGAGACCGATCTCGGCGACGGCTGGGAGGATCCCGGCGTGCACGACGATCCGCCGGCCAAGCGCGAGGCGGCCCTGGCGATGGGGGTGAACCTCTTCGCCTACGCCGTGGGATACGGCCGGTGACCCGTGCCACCGCCGGGGTCCTCGCCGCCCTCCGGGCGCCGCTGGTCCGGATGCTCGCCGCGGGGCAGGGGGCGCTGGCGTCCGGCCTGGCGCTGCTCGCGCTCGGCTCGGCCGCATGGGCATTCCGGCTCGGGGTCCTGCGCGACGGCGCCTGGGTACTCGTCGCCTGGCTGGGAGCGCTCGGCCTGGCGGCGGCGGTCGCGCGCACCACCCGACGCCGCGTGCCGGGCCTCAGCGCCGCGGGGCTGGCGCTGCGCCTGGAGGGAGCGGGGGCAGCCCGCCGGGGACAACTGACCGGGCTCCTGGCCACGCCGGCTGCGGGCACCAGTGCCGAACTGCTGGAGCACGCCGACGCGGTCGAAGCCGACCGCCTCGCCGTCGCAGCTCCCTCCGCGCTGGACCCGCTGCGGCGCCAGCTCCGGCGGGCGGCCCTTCGCGGCGCCGCGGCGCTGGGCGCGGGGATCCTCCTGCTGGGGGCGGCGCGGCCGCTCAGTGCTCCGGTCAACCGGCTCTTCGATCCGGCGGGCGCCTGGGCCGCCATCGCCGCCCCGATCGCACTCGAGGCCTCCGCGCGAGTGGTGGATCGCGGGGGCTCGGTGCGGTTCACCGTTCGCGCGCCGGGCGCGGGCTCGGTGGAAGTGCGTCACCGTGCGCCGGGCGAGACCTGGTCCCGGCTCACCCTCGAGCCCGACGACGGAGCTGCGAGCTTCACCCTCGGGCCCCTCGACGCGGACGTCTACGCCGTGGCGAGCCGGGGCGGGCGCGCCTCCGACACGGTGCACGTGGCGGTGCGCGTGCCGGCCTTCCTCGGCACGCTTGCCGTCACGGCGCATTACCCCGGGTATCTCGGGCTCGAGCCGGAGCCGCTCCCGCTGGGCACCGACAGCCTGGTGCTGCCGGCGGGAACGCGCCTGGAGACCCGCGGATCGGCGACGCTCGAGGTGGCGGAAGCCGCCTGGGTCGCCGGCGGCCGCCGTCACGAGCTGCCGGTGCGGGGCGTGGACTTCGGGGGCGGGTTCGTGCCGGTCGCGGCAGGCACCTACCGGCTCGAGCTTCGCACCCGGTCGGGAGCCCCGCTCGCGGGCGATGCGGCCCGGCTCACCCTGGTCCTGCTGCGCGACAGGGGGCCGACCACGGACATCCCGGTTCCCGGCGCGGATACGATCGCGCCGGCCTCCCTCCGGCTCGGACTGGTGGTGGACGCGCGCGACGACTATGGGCTCTCGGCCGTGCGGCTCGTGAGTCGCCGCATCACCAGCCTCGGGGTGGCGGATGCTCCCGAGACCCTCGTGGTGCCGCTGCCACCGGGCTCCCCGGCGCAGGTGCTCCTCCCGGTGGACTTCAACCTCGGGGACCGGGGGCTGCTCCCGGGAGATACGCTGCGCTACCGGACCGAGGCCGTGGACAACAGCCCTGCCCGCCAGGTGGGCCGCTCCCGGGAGTACCTGCTCCGGATCCCGACGCGTGCGGAGCTTCGCGACGCGGCGCGCACGGCGACGGCCGCGCTCCGGGCGCAGCTCGACTCCCTGGCCGCGCGGGGACGGGAGGTCGAGCGCAGCACCGAGGACCTCGCCCGGGAGCGGCTCCGCACCGAGAGCGGCGCGCGCGGCTCCCGCAACGAACCGCTGAGCTATCGCGACGCGCAACGCGCCGGCGAGGTGGCCGAAGCCCAGGAGGCGATGCTGCGGGAGGCGGAGGAGCTCCGGGAAGCGCTCGAGGAGCTCCGCGACGCGGCGGAGCGCGCGGGCCTCGACGACCCCGCGTTCCAGGCCCGGCTCGAGGAGATCCAGGACCAGTTGCGCCGCGCGCTCTCGCCGGAGCTCCAGGAGAAGCTCGAGGAGCTTCGCCGGGCGCTGGCCGACCTCGATGCCCCCCGCGCGCGCGAGGCGCTGGAACAGATGGTGACGGCCCAGAAGGAGATGCGCGAGGCGCTGGAGCGGAGCCGGGAACTCTTCCGCCGCGCCGCGCTGGAGGGCGACCTCGCTGCCCTGGAGCAGGAGGCGAGGGATCTGGCCGAGGCGTCCCGGCAATGGGCGGAGCGCCAGGCACGGATCGACAGCGCCCGGGCGGCGGCGGAGGCGGGGCGGCTTGCGGGGCGCACCGACTCGCTCGCGACCGGCCTGGAGAAGGCTGCCGAGCAGCTGCGCGCGGACGCGCAGCAGGACCCGCAGGGCGCGGAGCGGCTGGAGCAGGCGGGGGCGGGCGCGGAGCGCTCGGCGGCCCAACTGCGCGCGGGGCAGCGGGCGGCGCAACGCGGGCAGCGGCAGGAGGCGCGCGCCCGGGGCGAGCAGGCGGCTCGCGAGCTCGAGCCGGTCGGCGATCAGGTGGAGCAGGCCCGGCAGGAGATGGCGGAGGCGTGGCGTGACGAAGTGGCCGCCGCGATGGACCGGACCCTGGCCGAGACCAGTGAGTTGACCGAGCGCCAGCTGGCGGTGGAGCGCGCGCTGCGCAGCGGCGGCGATCCCGCCCGGGTGCGCGCCGACCAGGCGGCGGTCGAGGAGGGGGTGCGGAGCCTGGCGGAGCAGGTACGCGAGGCGGCGGGTCGGAACGCGCTGGTCCCGCCGCAGATCGCCGGCGCGCTCGAGGGAGCGCGGCGCGAGATGGGCCGGACGCGGGAATCACTCTCCCAGGGGCCCACCGACTCCCGCGGTGCGGCTGAAAGCGCGGCGCGCGCGGCCGAGCTGCTCACCGCCGCCGCCTATCAGTTGCTCCGCGCGCGGGGCGACGTCTCGGGCGCCGAGTCGGGCAGCGGCCTCGAGGAGGCGATGGAACGGATGGCGCAGCTCGCGCAGCAGCAGGGCCAGTTGAGCTCCGACGCCAGCGGCATCCTCCCGAGCCCGATCCCCGGACCGGATTTCGACGCCCGGATGAAGGGGCTCGCGGGACGGCAGCGCGCGCTCGCCGAGCAGCTGGAGCGGATGCGGGGGGAGGGCCAGCTGGCCGGCGCCGGGGAACTGGCGAAGGAGGCCGAGGACCTGGCCCGGCGGCTGGAGGCGGGCCGGCTCGACCGGCAGACGGTCGAGCGGCAGGAGCGGCTCTTCCGGCGGATGCTCGACGCCGGGCGCACCCTCGAGGGTGAGGAGAAGGACGAGAAGAAGGAACGCCAGAGCACCACGGCCAGGGAGCTCGCGCCGCGGCTGCCTCCGGCGCTCCGCGTCCGGCTCGACGAAACGGCCCCCCGGATGCCGAGCTGGGAGGAGCTGCAGCGCCTCACCCCGGAGGAGCGCCGGGTGGTGATAGATTACTTCCGTCGCCTCACCCAGGCCGGGCCGTGACCGCCGGCCGTCGGAGTTCCGCCGTGCCACTCTCCCGCGCCGCACTTGCGGCGCTCCTCGTTCTTGCCGCCGTTCCCGCCCTCGCGGCCCAGCCCCGACCGCAGCGGGATCCGCTCTCGCGCGCATTCGATCTCGAGCGCCGCGGCGCCACCGCCGCCGCCGCCGAGGCGTACCTCGAGGCGCTCACCGCCCGCCCCGGCGACCTCGCGGCGCTCCTCGGGCTCGAGCGGGCGCTCGTGACCCTCGGCCGTCCGGCGGACGTCCTGCCCCTGCTGCGCGCCGCCCTCGCGGCGAATCCCGCCGCCGGACCCGCCTGGGGCGTGGGCATCAGGGTCCACGCGCTCCTGGGCGAGCCGGACAGCGCGCGCGCGGCTCTCGAGCGGTGGGCGGCCCTCGCCCCCGACAGCGAGGAACCCTACCGGGAACTGGGACGGGCGCTGGCCGCGCGGCGCGACCGCGCCACGGCGAGGCGCACGTACGAACTGGGGCGCGAGCGCCTGGGCCGCCCCGACGCGCTGGCCGCCGACCTCGCCGAGCTCATGACCATCGACGGCCGCTACCCTGAGGCGGCGCGGGAGTGGGTGCGGGCGATGCGGAGCCTCGACGGGTACCGCCACACTGCGCTCACGGCCCTCGCGCCGGCTCCCCCCGCGGAGCGCAGCGGGATCCTCGAGACGCTCCGGCAGGGTGGGGGCGATGCGGCCGCCGCCGCCGCCGGCCTCGCCGCCGGCTGGGGCGACCCGGTGGGCGGCTTCCGGATGCTGGAGGCCGCCCTTCCGGCGGAGCCGCCGAAGGCGGCCACGCTGCTGCGCGAGTTCATCGAGCAGGTCACGCCGGCCGAGACTCCGTCGGCGCACCACGCGCACGCCGCCGCGCTCGAGGCACTGGCGTCCCGGGCCGGGCCGGCGCAGGCCCCGCGCCTGCGGAGCGACGCTGCCCGTGCCTACGCCGCGGCGGGGCGTCCCGAGGATGCCCGGCGCATGCTCGACGCCCTTGCCGCCGACGGGTCGGCCCCGGCCGACCTGCAGGCAGGGGCCGCCGTGACGCTGGTGGGCCTCCTGGTCGAAGAAGGGAAGCTGGCGGACGCCGAGGCCCGGCTGGCGGAGGCGGGCGACGGCATCCCGGCCGCGGATCGCACCTCCCTCCGGCGGCAGGTCGCGCTGGGTTGGGCGCGCCACGGCGACCTCGAGCGGGCCGAGCGCGTGGCCGCCGCCGACAGCACGGTGGACGGGATGGCACTCCGGGGTCGGTTGCGGCTCTTCCGCGGCGACGTCGCCGGCGCCCGCACCGCGCTGCAGGCGGCGGGGCCCTTCGCGGGCGGCCGCGAGGCGGGGGCGGAACGGGTGGCGCTCCTCGCGCTGCTGGCGCCGTTGGAGACGGAGCGGCTCCCGGCGCTCGGCGCGGCGCTGCTCGCCGCGGAGCAGGGCGACACCACCTCCGCGGTCGAGGGACTCCAGCGCGCGGCGGCCGAGGTCGGGATGGACACCGGCGGCGCGGGCCTGCTGGTGCTCGCCGGGCGGTTGGAGGCCACGCGCGGCAGGGTCGTGGAGGCGGAGCGGCTCTTCGGCGCGGCCCGCGCGGTGCCCGGCTCGGCCGCCGCGCCCGCCGCGCTGCTCGAGCTGGCGCGCCTCGCGATGGCCCGCGGACGGCCGGTGGAGGCCATCCCGCACCTGGAGGCGCTGATTCTCGAGCACCCGAAGAGTGCCCTGGTCCCGCAGGCGCGGCGCCTCCTCGACGAGGCGCGCGGGGCGGTGCCGCGCTCGTGAAGCGGCGCGACTTCCTCGCGGCGAGCGCGTCGCTCGCCGGGATCCCGCGCACGGTGCCGGCCTTGCCCCGGCGGCGCGCCGGCGGGCTCCTCGTGCCGATGGACGACGGGCAGGCCCAGCATCTCAAGGCCTACGGTGTGGCGTGGCGGGTGCTGGACCGGGGCGGCCGGGGCGAGTGGCTGCTCAACTTCCGGGGTGGCGCCTTCCTCCTGCCGGACGATCCCGAAGTCGAGCGGGACGCGGCGCTGGCCGGCGTGACGGTGGAACGGGTGGACGGCGCCGCGGACGCGGGCATCCGCGCCACCATCGCGGAGTCCAATGCCGACGCCATCCCGCTGGAGAAGGCGCCGAAGATGGCGGTGTACGTCCCGCCCAACGTCGCGCCGTGGGACGATGCCGTGACGATGGTGCTGGAGTACGCCGGCATCCGCTACGAGAAGCTGTGGGACGACGAGGTGCTCGCAGGCCGACTCCCGACCTTCGACTGGCTGCACCTGCACCACGAGGATTTCACCGGGCAGTTCTCGAAGTTCTTCCTCACGTACGCCGGCGCCCCGTGGCTCCAGGAGATGGTGCGGCAGAACGAGGAGACGGCGCGGCGCCACGGCTTCCCGCACGTCCCCGCGCTCAAGCGGGCGGTGGCCGAGGGGCTCGCCGCGTACGTCGAGCAGGGCGGGTTCCTCTTCGCGATGTGCACCGCCACCGAGACCCTCGACCTCGCGCTGGCGAGCGCGGGGGTGGACATCGCGGCGAGCTACGCCGACCGGACGCCGATGGCCCCGGACGCGGGCTCCAGGCTCGCCTGGGGCCGGGCACTCGCCTTCCAGGGTGCGGAGCTGGAGCCGAGCCCCACGGTGGCGCAGTTCTCCGACATCGACGGCCACCAGGTGAACGCCCCGGCCCGGCGCCAGCCGCTCGGCGCGTTCGAGCTCTTCGGCTTCGCCGCCAAGATCGACCCCGTGCCGACGATGCTGGTGCAGAGCCACCGCCAGGTGATTCCCGACTTCTACGGGCTCACCACCTCCTTCCGGCGCGACCGCCTGCAACCGGGAGTCACGGTGCTGGCGGAGGAAGCGGGTGCCCCCTGGGTGAAGTACATCCACGGGAGCCGGGGGAAGGGCACCTGGACCTTCCTTGGCGGGCACGATCCGGAGGACCCGCAGCACGCCATCGGCGACGCGCCGACGGACCTGTCCACCCATCCGTCGTCGCCGGGGTACCGTCTCATCCTCAACAACGTCCTGTTCCCCGCGGCGAAGAAGAAGGAGCTGAAGACCTGAGGGAGCGCGGCGCGCGCGCCCAGTTGACACGACGGGTGCGGTTCACGAACGTATTGCGGTGCCACCCCGGCACCTCATCCGACACCATCACGACACCACGAACGACGGGGCGCTCCATGACCCGGGCCCACCGGCTCGCGACCGCGCTTTTCCTCACTCTCGCCGGGCCCGCCGCCGCGCAGGCGCCCGTTGTCACTCCCGCCGGCGACCCGTCGGTGCGTAGCGACACCCTGTATGCCCTGGCCGCCCGGGCCGAGGACTATCCCGACGAGGACGCGATCTTCATCCTCGACGACGGCATCGTCCGGATCGAGCCGGACGGCCGCCGGATCCGCACCTACCGGCAGATCATCCAGGTGCTGCACGAGGACGCGCTCGAGTCGGTGCGGGAGCGCTCGTTCAGCTGGTCGCCCGGCCGGGAGACCTTCCGGCTCAACTGGATCCGGGTCGTGGGCGCGGACGGCAAGGTGATCAGCGAGGGCCCGGCGCAGTCGCGGGAGTCCGAGGTCCCGGCCGAGTTCGGCGACCCGGTGTACTCCGACCACCGGGTGCTGCGCGTGTCGCTGAGCGGGGGCGCGGTCGGCACGATGGTGGACTTCAGCTACACGACGGAGGAGAAGGCCCCCGAGGTGGCGGGGGACTTCTTCGGCTGGTGGGGCGTGAGCACGGGCCTGAGCGTCCGGCGCTCGCGGTACATCGTGGACGTCCCGGCGGGCCTCGACCTGCGGATCAAGGAGCGGAACCTCCGGTTCGCCCGGCAGACGCGGGAGGCGCGGGAGCGGCGGACCTTCACCTGGGCCACCGGGGACCTGCGGAAGATCCCCCCGCAATCGTTCGCCGCCGACTCGAGCGACGTCTACCAGTCGGTGGCAATCGCCGGGCCGATCCGCTGGGCGGACGTCGGGCGCTGGTACGCCGGGCTCGCGCGCGGTCGGTATCATCTCTCGCCCGCGGCGGAGACCGCGGCGGCCCGGGCGGTGGCCGGGGCGCGCACCCGGCGGGACACCGTCGTCGCGCTGCACCGGTGGGTCGCCCAGGACATCCGGTACGTGTCGGTCGCGCTCGGCGCCGGCGGCTACCAGCCCCGGACACCGGAGGAGGTCGTGGCGACCGGGTTCGGCGACTGCAAGGACAAGGCGACGCTCTTCGTGGCGGCGCTCCGCGCCTGGGGCATCCCGGCAGCGACGGTCCTGCTCAGCTCCGTCGGCGGGGTGGACCGGTCCCTCCCATCGGTGCACCAGTTCGACCACGCCATCGCGGCCGTGGAGCTGGACGGGGGCCGGATGTTCGCCGACCTGACCGTGGCGCTGCTCCCGCTCGGGACGCTGCCGATGGCGGAGCAGGGCGAGTTCGGCCTGCTGGTGCGGGAGGATGGGACCACCGAGGAGCTCACCTTCCCGGTCGAGCCGCTCGCGGCGAACGTCGAGCACTCGGCGCTCCGGGGCGAGATCGACCCCGAGGGGCGGTTCCGCGGCTGGCTCGAGGTCTCGGCCACCGGCCCGGTCGCGTGGAAGCTGCGCAACTCGATGTCCACGCCCTACGACTCGACGGATCGCGCGACCTTCACGCTCGAGGTGGCGGGCGGCACCTTCCCCGGGGCGAAGGGCGACAGCCTCCAGCTCTTCGACGGCCGGGACCTCGCGGCGCCGGCACGGATCCGGGTGTTTCTCCACGGGGGCCGGGCGCTCGAGCGGAGCGGCGCGTCCTGGATCCTGGCCCATCCCATCGGCTCCATGTCCGCCGTGGCCAACGTCGTGGACCGCCTCGACTCCGAGGGGGAACGGATCTTCCCGATCGACGTCGCGGACGTCCACGGGCTGGTGGGGAGCCTCAACGAGTTCGTCGTGGACCTCCCGCCCGGCTGGACCCCGCGGCTGCCCGGGGACGTGGTCCAGGAGGGGCCGTTCGGGCGCTACGCGACGACGTACCGGTTCACCGGACGGCGGCTCTCCATCCGCCGCGAGATCGTGGGGAGCCGCGGCGTGCTCCCCCCCGACCGGATCGACGACCTGAAGGACTGGCTCCGGGGCATTTCGACGGACGACACCGCGTTCCTGACCATCGAGCCCGCCCCGTAGCGATCCGGATGACTTCGGCGGGCGGTGCGGTTCTCTTTCAGCATGCCCATCCCCCGCCTGCCCGGCCCGGTCCAGGACGCGATCGCCCGCGAGATCCACGCG
>CAVQWA010000092.1:0-12390 GCA_963717315.1 uncultured Gemmatimonadales bacterium | reverse complement strand
CCATCCTCCTTGAAGTTCTCGCGGCGCGAATCGATGCGGCGTCCGTCCCCTGCGAGCTGCATCGTGCGGCGGTTGCGGATGTAGCCGAACGGCGCATCGCGCTCGATGGTGAGCACCAGCTGCTCGCCGTCCAACAGCGCAGTGACCTCCGCGCGCCGCGACCGCACCGTCTGCTCGCTGGGCCGTCCGTCGAGCGGGGCCCTCAGGACGAGTTCGCGTTGGCCGAATCGGTCCGCGATCCGGTATTCGACCTCCAGCCAGTCGCCGGAAATCCGCAGGGTGAGGCGCTCGTTGAGGTTGGTGCGCGTGCGCTTGCCGTCAGTGGCGCTTGCCAGCTGCCAGGTCCCCGCGAATCCGGGCTGCAACACTCGTCGTCGTGATGCCGCCGGCCGGCGCGAGCGCGAGGAGCAGCACGCCGGCTCCCAGCAGGTTCCTGCGTTTCATTCGTCCACGGTACGCGCCCCAGGTTGCACGCGCATGAACCACTTTCGCCGTTCTGTCGCGGATGCGGCATGGATCTGTAACACGCTGGCCCTAGCCTCGTGCTCTTCGCTAAAGGCCCCTGGGAGATAGGCAATGAACATTCGACGCTCGATCGCCGCGACGACCGCCTTGTCGCGAGATCAAGGGGCTGATGGAGGGCACCGCCAAGCCCGACAGCGCGCGCTGCGTGGACATCTCCACCCGGGCCGCACTCCGGGAGATGGTGCTTCCCGGCGTCACCGCGGTGCTGGCCCCGGTGATCGTGGGCTCCACTCTCGGCGTGCAGGCGCTGGGCGGCCTCCTCGGCGGTGCCACGCTCGCCGGCGTGCTCCTCGCCCTCTTCATGGCCAACGCCGGCGGGGCGTGGGACAACGCCAAGAAGTACATCGAGGGCGGCGCCCACGGCGGCAAGGGCTCCGACCCGCACAAGGCGGCGGTGGTGGGCGACACCGTCGGCGACCCGTTCAAGGACACCAGCGGCCCGGCGATGAACATCCTCATCAAGCTCATGAGCGTGGTGAGCCTGGTGCTGGCACCCTGGTTCGCGGCGCTGGGGCGGTAGGCGCGAGCCGCGAGTCACGAGTCACGAGTCGCGAACTGGCGGCAGCGGGCCGGTCTTCCGGAAACGGGGGGTCGGCCCGCAAGCTTTCTGCGATGCGCCGGAGCGGACGAGGTGGTCGGTCAACCCGGTCAGCATTCGGCTGACCTCGTGGATCTCCCCCTCGAGGCCTCCTGCGACCTCGCCGCCGATGAACCCGAGGTCCCGGGCCAGCAGGAGCTGGGCCTCCAGCTCGTGGAGGGAACCGCGGGCGATGGCCCGGAACGCTCGGAACTCCCTGTCACGTCCCCGACCGGCACCCTCGGCGATGTTGGAGACGACGGAGACCGCGGAGCGGCGGAGTTGGGCCGCGAGCCCGAAGCGCTCCGCGAACGGGAAGGCGGCGCCCGCGGTGTAGCACCGGAGTGCCAGTGCGTGCGCCCGCCTCCAGACGGCCAGGTTCCGGAAGTCCCCCATCAGTGCGCCTCCGTCGACCAGGATTCGTGGGTGACCCTGCGGGTGCACTACCGCTCGACCGCCGGCCGGTTCAGAAAAGGGCTCGGCGGCGCTACTTTCCCCCCCGCCCACACCTGCGGGTCGTCACCCTCGACTCGCGACTCGTGACTCGTGACTCGCGACCCTCATGCTCCGCCTCGGAATCGTCGGCCTCCCCAACGTCGGCAAGTCGACCCTCTTCAACGCCCTCACCAGCGCCGGCGCCCTGGTGGCCAACTACCCGTTCGCGACCATCGAGCCCAACACCGGCGTCGTCACCGTCCCCGACCCGCGGCTCGAGGCGCTCGCCGGCATCGTGAAGCCGGAGCGCACCGTGCCCGCAGCCGTCGAGTTCGTGGACATCGCCGGCCTGGTGAAGGGCGCGAGCCAGGGAGAGGGCCTCGGCAACCAGTTCCTCGCCAACATCCGCGAGGTGGACGCGATCGTCCACGTGGTCCGCTGCTTCGAGGATGACGACATCCAGCACGTGATGGGCCCGGTGGACCCGGTGCGCGACCGGGAGGTCATCAACCTCGAGCTCGGCCTCGCCGACCTGGCCGGCGTCGAGAAGCGCCTCGACAAGACCGTGCGGGTGGCCCGCTCGGGCGACGCGCAGGCCAGGCTCGAGGCGGCGCTGCTCCAGCGTGTCCAGGAGGCGCTCTCCGCCGGGAAGCCCGCCCGGGCCGTCCGCCCCGCGACCGACGAGGAAGCCAGGGCGCTCCGCGGCTTCAACCTGCTCACCGCCAAGCCGGTGCTCTACGCCGCCAACGTGGCGGAGGACGAGCTGAACGGCGGCAGCCCGTGGGTGGCAAGGCTCCAGGCCGCCATCGACGCCGAGGGCGAGGACGCCGAGATCGTCACCTTCAGCGCCCAGGTCGAGGCCGAGCTGGCCGAGCTGGCGGCCGGGGAGCGGGGCGAGTTCCTCGCCCACCTCGGCGTCACGGAGTCGGGGCTCGACCGGCTGGCGCACGCCGCCTACCACCTGCTCGGGCTCCAGAGCTACTTTACCGCCGGGGAGAAGGAGGTCCGGGCCTGGACCATCCACCGCGGCGACAAGGCGCCCGCCGCCGCCGGCGTCATCCACTCCGACTTCGAGCGCGGCTTCATCCGGGGCGAGACGATCGGGTGGGAGGACTTCGTCCGGGTCGGCGGGTGGAAGCCGGCGCGGGAGCAGGGGCTGGTGCGATCCGAGGGGAGGGAATACGTCGTACGGAATGGCGACGTGATGCTCTTCCGGTTCAACGTCTGAGCCGGCGGGCCCCGGGGCTCCCGGGGCGGGGTCGCGGGACCCGCGCCGGCCGTCGAGTCCCACCCGCGACCAGGGGGGTGCCGTGGCGTGTTGCCATCGGGTGGCCCGCCTGGCGCTGATGGTCCTGCTTGCCGGCGCCGGGAGCGCCGTCGCCCCCCCCGCGCTGCCGGCCCAGGTGGCCCAGGTCCACCTCCGGGACGACCGCGGCCAGCCCCTCCCCCCCTCCGTCGTGACGGTGCTCGACACCGCCGGAACCGAGCGGGCCCGCGCCACCTCGCCGGTGTCGGGTCGGGTCCAGCTGGCCCTCCCCCCGGGCCGCTACCGCCTGCGGGTCGCCCGGATCGGCCATCGCCCGTGGGTGTCCGGCTGGTTCGCGGTCGAGGGACGATCCTCCCCGGTCCTCGAATTCGAGCTCCCGCCCCAGCCGGTGACGCTCGCGGCGCTCGAGGTGCGGGCCTCGGAGCGCGCCTGCGAGACGCACGCCCCTCCCGATGCTGCCAGTGCCGCCCTGCTCGCCCAGGCGCTGACCGGGCTCGAGATCGTCTCGGGCAATCTCCGCCTCGACCCGCCGCGGCTCCGGATCGTCCACTGGGATGCGGACCTCGATCCCGAGCTCCACACCACGGCCCTGCACCACTGGCGGGAGAACGCCGTCGCGATGTGGCCGTTCGAATCCGCCTCCCTGGAGCAGCTGCGCGCCCACGGCTTCGTGGACCGGCCGGACGCGCGCGGGCTCGTCGGCCTGACCTACTATGCCCCCGATCCCCGCGCGCTCGGCAGCGCGTGGTTCCTCGCCGCCAACTGCTTCTGGCTGGCCGCGCGGGACACGACGAACCCCGACCTCCTGGGCGTCGCCTTCCGGTCCGTCCCGGGACCGGGCAGTTCCGACCTCGAGGGGACGTTCTGGATTGCGCGGGCGACCTTCGCCCTCCAGCGGCTGGACTTCCGCTTCGTCGGGGCGGACCCGTTCGATCCCAGGCGCCAGGCGGGGGGCGTCGTCCATTTCGCCCGCGCGAGCGACGGGCGCTACCTCCCGGTCGCGTGGCGCCTGCGGGCGACGGTGCCGCTCGTCGGCCCCGCCGGGACCCGGCCGCGGGTGGCCGCGTACCGGGAGAAGGGGGGCTTCGTGACGTCCGCCTCCGCCGATTCCACCGTGATCCTCTCGATCCCGCCGGGCTCGCTCGTCGCGCCGCCCGCACCTCCCGACCCGGGGATGGGCCGATGAGCCGCGCCCGGGGCGTGGCCCTCGCCCTCCTCGCGGCCGCTCTCGCCGCAGGTCCCGGGCGGCTCCCCGCCCAGGGGGCCACCACGGCGGCGGTCCGGTGCCCGGTGGGCTCGCCGGAATCGCCGGCGGATCGGCTGGGCTCCGCCCGCCGTGCCGTCGGCGACGCCGAGGCCTGCCGCGATGCCGGGGCCTTCGAGCGTGCCCTCGACGTGCTCGATCCCCTCCTCTACGCCCGCGACGCGGCGGCCGAGGCGTGGTACCTCGCCGGCCGGGCCAAGCTCGGACTCGCCGAGCTCGAGGCGGTGCCCCGCTGGCGCGATCACCAGCGCCCCGGCACCAGCTACGCCCAGGGCGCGCGCCGCGCACTGGCGGAAGCGCTTCGCCGCGACCCGATGCACCGCCCCGCCGCCGCCCTCCTCGCCGAGCTGCGCACCCGCACGCGGGGCGGCGCCGGCAGTGCCGCCGACCTGGCCGCCATCCGTGGGCCCGGGGCCACAGCGGGCGCCGACACCGCCTACTGGCTGCGCCGCGCCCGGAGCGAACTCGAGTGGGACGAGCTCGACTCCGCCCTCGTGGCCGTGGACCGATACGTCGTGGCGGGCGGGGACCCCGCCGTCGCCGACGGGGAGCGGGCCCGCGCGATGTTCGCCCTCGGCCGGATCGAGGACGGCGCGGTCGCCTGGTTCAGCGGGCTCGAGCTCGCGCGGGGAGGCGCACTGGCCGTCTACCGCGCCGACCTCGCCTGGGTCGCCCGCGGCGCGGAACTCGCGGCCTTCGACTCGCTCCCTCCCGGTCTCCGGCTCGCCTGGGCGCGCGGCTTCTGGGAGCGGCGCGCGCTGGCCGACTTCCGCACCGTGCCGGAGCGCCTCGCGGAGCACTTCACCCGCATCCGCGAGGCGCTGGACGCCTTCCGCCTCACCGACCCGCGGCGCGACTTCAACTCCGCCATGCCGTATCGAAGCGCGCAGGACCTGGTGGACGACCGGGGCGTCATCTGGGTGCGCCACGGCCCCCCTGACGAGGTCATCGAGACCGCGGCGGGCGCGGGAGTCGGATGCGGGTACGTCTCCTGGGTCTACCACCACGGCGCCGACGCGGGGTTGAGCGCCCACTTCCGCTCCTACTTCAGCCTCGCCGCGTACCGGTCTCCGTTCCAGTTCTGCAGCGGAAGGCGCGACTACCGTCTGGTGCCGGGAGGCGTCTGGATCGACCACCACGCCTGGTGGATGGCCGAGCGCGATACGCTCTACGCCGAGTGGGTGGCGGCGATGGACGGGCACCGTCGCGTCGCGGCCAGCCGCCTCGCCGGCCGGGTCGCCGCGGAGGAGGCGGCCCGGCTCGAGCTGGCCGTCTCCACCGACGGCCAGCCCCATCGCTTCGGCCACGACCTCGGCGCCGTGGTGCGGGCGTATGCGCTCGGCGACCCCGCCCGGCTCCTGATCGCGTTCGGGGTCCCGGCTGCGCGACTCGAGCCGGTGGCGCACGGCGGCGGCGCGGTCTTCGCCCTGCGCCTCCGGGTGGCCGCGCTCCCCGCCCGCGGGTTCCCCGTCACCCTCGACACCACCCTGCTGTACGACGCGGGCCGTCTGCTCCGGCCGGACCATTGGGTCCTCGGGCTGGTCGAGCTGCCGGTGCCGCCGGGCGCGTGGGAGTTCCGCTCGCTGGTCACGGACCAGCGGCCCGACGCCGGCACCACCGGGTGGCAGGCGGGCCTCGACGTGCCTGCCCCCGGCGAACCGGCCGTGAGCGGCCTGGTGCTCGGCATCCCGCAGAGCGAGCTCAGGTGGGAATCGCCCGCGGGCGCCTTCCCCCTGAGCCCGCTCAACTCCTACCGCCGCGATGACGAGGTGGCGCTCTTCGTGGAGGCCTCCGGCCTCGGCGCGGCGACCACTGCGGAGGTGCGGATGCGGGTGCGCCCGGCCGACCGGCCGGACCGCACCGTGCTCGAGCTCAGGGCGGAAGAGCCGGTGACGGGCGGTCGGATCCGGCTGCTGCGAACCATCGGGTTGGAGCGCCTGGCGGCGGGCGCGTACCTGCTGCAGGTGGAAGTCCGCGCGCCCGGTGGCGAGGTGGCCACCCGGGCGCAGCGGTTCCTGGTCCGGCGGTGATCAGCGCGGCGCGGGGACCCCGGCGAGCCTGCGGGATTCAGCCTGACGTCAAGCGCGGATCCATCCGGGGCGAGATCGCGTGGTGGGGGGAGATCTGCCGGAGGGGGAAACTCCGTGCCGAAGCGGCGGCTGGTGCGGCCCGAAGCCAGGGAGTACCTCGTCCGGGGCGCCGGCACAGCCCCATTCCGGTTCACGACGAAGAATCGCGTCCACGGCGCCGCCAATCCGTCGTTCTCTGTCAGCCGAGTGCCCGATTCAGGTCCTCGCCTGATGACCAGGAATTGCCCGACACCCTCGAGCGGGCTCCTTCGGGGGGGGGGGGGGCACGAGGCACGCTGACGAAACCGGGAGGAAAAAATGGCTTGGAGGTGATCCATTCCCTGTGAGGTGACCTCGCCCCACGTCAGTCCGGTCACGGCCTTGACCAGCCGGTAGCGGGCGCTCGGCTCCTCGCCATAGTGGAGCGCGAGGGAAGCGAGAGACTGATTCGACCTCCGAATTTCGTACAGCCAGGACTCCACTTGCACCCAGCACCGCAGCGTACGGAAGGGAGGCGAACCCTCCGCCCGGAGTCGGTGAGACAGCTCGAATCTGCTCCTCATCCCGAGTCGACGTGCCGCAGTCGCCACGTTGCAGCGCTCCTCCCGCAGGATCGTGAGGAGCTGTCCTGCAATAGTCCACGGTGGCGCTCGCAACTCCCCTTCGAAGGGCTCGGTCCAAACTCTCGCTCTTTCGATGACCTGCGAGCGGGCCATGGCACCCTCCAGCGAATCGGCAACCAAACGACATTGCTCTCCTCTGTTGGTGGGGTCAAGCCCGTGGGTTCCCTCGCCCCAACTGTCACATCCCGGAGTTGACGCAACCTCGGGCCCCACTGCGTACGGTGGCGTCGACACCGGGGCCAGGAATCTGCCGGTGTTTGCACCCCGCCTCGCACAATCCGTCCTAGCGCCTCACGCAATTCCCGGCGACGATGGCAGGGGCGGGAGGACTCCCGCCCAGCATTGGACACGCCGACTGTCTGCACTTCGGGCTCTAACGGGAGGAGTCGATGGTGTTCTCACCCCCTCGGACGGGATCTGCGGTTCGCCTGGCCCTCGCAGCGATGGCCTTTCTCACGGGTCTCGCGATGGCCTTGGCCCCGCAATCCCATGCAGCGGAACCGCAGTACTGTGAGCAGGACGAGTGCGAAGGCCGCGTGATCTGCGTGGACAATCCCTACGGGCAGACCGGATGCAACATGTCGGGGACCGTGTGCTACACCTACGCATGTGACTGACTCGTGGCGTTGATGGAGGAGGTTGCGACATGACGAAGCATGCTCCGTACCGGCTTGGACTCCTGCCAGTCGCTTTCGTGGCTGGTGCCCTGCTCGCATCCGCCAGCTTGCCCGACTCGGCCGCGGCGACGGAACAAATCCCGTGCGAACGGGACAAGTGCAGTGTGGGGGGGATCATGTGCGAGGATGCCCCGAACCAGTGGACCGGCTGCAACGAGCGCTCCGGTCTCCCCTGTGAGACCTATTCATGTCCGTCGCAGGGCTGATCCACGCGGGCGTCCGCCGGTCGCGACAGAGCAGGCGAACGGTTCGGGCGTTGTTGGTCCTGCTCGCGGTCGCCTGCGACCAGACAGGCCGGAGCCCCGCTGGGAGGACTCATCCCACCCCCGAGAACTTCCCACGGCCGGACGAACTCGCCGACCGGATCCCGCGTACGCCTCGGAGAGAACACTCTCCGCAGTCGGTGCTGGCGCTGGCGGAGGCCTGGGCGGCCGTGGACACCCTGGCAGCGGTAGGCGATCCCGATGGGGCTCCCGGATCCGGTTTTGGCCTGGTCCAGGATGCGGCCTTCGCTTCCGACTCCCTCTTCCTTGCATTGGACTCTAGGTACAACATCGTCACGGGGGTGACTTCCTCGGGCACGATTGACTTCGTGGTCGGCGGACCTGGGGCAGGCCCTGCCGAGTTTCAGGCCCCCCAGGCACTGGACGTCTTGCGCGGTGGCCAGGTCATTGCCGTCGCCGACCGGCACCTCGCCATCAAGATCTTCCGCCTCGCGGAACCTAACGGGTACGCATACCAACGCACCGTCCGGCTTGATTTCGTGCCAGAGGACTTCTGTGTCATGGGAGAGCTCCTCGTGGCACAGGGTTGGCGTCCGGGCTTGGGGTTGGTGCACGTTCATGACGACTCTGGACGATATGTGAGGTCCTTCGGGGAGACGTATCGAGCATCGACGGAGTTCGTCGAGAGTCAACTCTCCGACGCGCGGATGGGTTGCCTGGAGGAGGCCGGCTTGGTCGTCGTGGCGCTCGAGAACGTTCCCGTCATTCGAGCGTATGACCTCAACGGCCTCCTTCGTTGGCAGTCCCAGCTCATCTCGTTCACGCCGGTGACTATCCGGGAGAGGACCGGCCCGAATGGCGGCCCGGCCATCAGCTACGAAGGCGGCGAGTTCGACGTGATGCACACGATCACGGCGATACCCGGGGGGGGAGTGCTTGTGCAAACTGCCCACCACACCCGTGAGAGCATTGCGGCCCGAAGGCGCTGGGCGAGGGTGGATTCCTACATCCTGGATTCGTCGACTGGCAGGGGGACCTGGGTGGGGGCCGGCCTCCCCGCGGTGAGCGCCGTGCGAGCTGGGCTTGCCTTGGCCGCCTCCGAGGATCCAACTCCGCAGCTACTGATCCTGAAAGCGAAGCCGGGAGGGCGTCCATGAGGACCTGGGCGCTGGGTGCGCTGGCGGCGCTTGCCGGATCCACGGGATGGCTCTCGGGGCGTCTCTTCCTGGGTCCGCCATCGGCCGGTGAATCGAGGCCGGTGCCCAACGCGGCCACGGTGGCCCGATCAGACAGAGAACTGGTGGTGGTCCATATCGGCTCTTCCCGCTGCGCGGCATCTCGTCGCGCCGAGGTGATCGAGGCTGTGAGGATCGCCATGAAGGTGCTCCGCCGGACCGCGGACTCCTCCGGGCTGCGATTCCGTGCCGTCGGCGTGGCGAAGGAGATTCATGCAAGCGCCGGCATCGACCATCTGGCGAGTGTGGGGGAATTCGATGAGGTTGCAGCCGGTGGGTCGTGGCAAAACCTCACGGCCCACAGATACGTATGGGGTGAGATCCCCGGGGTGGCCGCAACACCCCAGGTGATCGTCACACTCCGAAAGGTGGTGTCGCCGTCCAGGCAAAGCCCAGGAGTCGGTTACGCCATCAGTAGCGAGCACCTGCTTGCCCGCCACGTCGGTGTCCTGGAGATCGCCGACTGGGTCGGACGGGGTGCCAAGATCCCCCTCGTCTCGGAGCTCCTCGACTAGCGTCCAGGCGGCACCCCGGCGAGCCTGCGGGTGTGGTCCAGCGTCGAGACGTGCAGGTTCACCTCGCGCCCGACCAGCAGGCCGAAGGTCCCGTCGGTGACGAGGCCGGCGCGTGGCACCACGTAGAGCTGGGTGCCGTTGGCGAAGACGTGCACCGAATCGCGCCGCACGTCGACCCGGAACAGGTTGCCCGCCGGGTCCCCTCCCGCCTGCGGATTGATTGCGTCGTGCCTGGCCCACGGCACCACCCAAGCGTGCACCCCGGGGCCGTGCCGCAGCAGCGCTGCGGACCCGTCCCGCCGGAAGAGGGCGGCCAGCCAGCGGGCGTCCGCGCCCGTGCCGCTGCCGCCGAAGAACACCCCGTAGCCCTCGGCGCTCCCGCCGGGGAAGAGGAAGATGTTCGACTCGATCACGTAGCGGTCCGCTGCCGTGAAGGTGGGGTCGAAGAGCCGGCCCCCCGGCCCCATCGTGATGTGCCATCCCGGCCGCATCTCGACGAACCAGTAGGCGTCGGCCCGCGCCCGGGCCGCTTCCTCCGACGCCTGGGCGGAGGCCGGGGCGTCGAGGTCGAGCTGCCACTCGGCAGGCGCCTGCGTGCCCCGGGCGGCCGCCGGGGCCGTCGCGGCCAGCGCCAGCGCCAGGGCTGCCGCCGCGACCCGCCGATTGATTCCGTGCGTCATGTCGAGTGCTCGCTGGTCGAGGTTCGCCGTCGGTCGCCCGATTCTCCGGCCCTCATCCGCTCGAGGCCAGCCGGACCCGCCACTTCCCGGGCAGCGCCGGGCAGTTCGCCAGCCCGCGCCGGAGCTCCTCCGGCGCGTGCGCGTCGAGCATCAACCGGAGCGCCTGACCCACGGTCCACTCGGGATGGGGGCGATCGACGAGATCGATCGGGGCACCGGCTTCCACCGCTCCCTCGCGCCCCACCCGAAGGTACCAGCCGGTGCGGCCGCACCGCGCGACGCGCTTGACGAAGTCCCGGACCGCGAAGTGACGGGCGAGGGTTTCGCAGGGCATCCGCGGGAGGCTCACCTCGAGCCGGGCGCCGCCCACCTCCCAGACATCGCCCAGGCAGACGTCCGTCTCGTCCGTCTCCGCGACCGTCAGGTTCTCGCCGAACCCGCCCGGGAGGAGCGCGGGATGGTCCCCCAATTCCGCCCGCCAGGTGCCGTAATGCGACCCGGCGTAGGCGAGCACGGCCTGGTCGGCCCCGCCGTGGTGCTTGTGGTCGGCCACCGCGTCGCCCTCGAAGCCAAGTCGGGTGAGCCGCACCGCCCCTGCAGCCGGCCGCTTCCGGATGGCGGTCCGGTGGGTCGGGCTCCCGCCCTCCCGGGCGAACGGGTCGGGGAGCAGTTCGGGCTGGCCGAGGTTGAGGGTGAGCAGGCGCATCGGTGCAGGAGTGAGGGTGACGGAAGCTAAGGGGAGCGGGGAGCAGGGAGCAGTACTCCCGGCGCCGGGGGGCAGCCCTCTCCCCTCTCCCCTCTCCCCTACCGTTATCTCCCCCATCCACTTAGCTTTCTCAGGTTGCCAATCATCCTCTCCGGACCCCACACCAGGGCCGGGGCGCACAGTCCGAAGGAAGGTGTGAATGACCCGGAAGTACGAGGCGGTCTATATCTTCGATTCCGCCCTCGAAGAGGCCGCGATCAACGAGCGGCTGGACCGCTACCACGCCCTCGTGAAGTCCGGCGCCCCCGAGGCTCCGGCCGTCACGCACTGGGGCAAGCGGACCCTCGCGTTCCCCATCAAGCGCCACGAGACGGGCTACTACGTCCTGGCCAAGTTCGAGACCTCCCCCGAATCGCTGCCGGAGTACGAGCGCCTCGTCAAGCTGGACGAGGGAGTGCTGCGTTTCCTCGTGGTCGTGGAGGGGGAGCCGCCGCGGCCGCCGATCGAGCGCAAGGGCGCCGAGGAGGACGAGGAATGAAGCGCCAGGCCAAGACCTGCGCCATCTGCGAGTCGGGGGTCCACTTCGTGGACTGGAAGGACGACAAGCTCCTTTCCCGGTTCGTGACCGAGCGCGGGAAGATCCTGCCCAGCCGGCTCTCCGGGGCCTGCGCCCGGCACCAGCGGATGCTGAGCACTGCCATCAAGCGCGCCCGGCAGCTCGCGATGCTCCCCTACATCCGGGGCCACGCCGGCTGACGGTGGCCCGACCGGCCGGGGGTCCGCCGCGGGCGCGGGGGATCCTCGGCGCCGCGCTGCTGGCGGTGTTCCTGCTCGCCGCCTGGCCCATTCACATGGGTTTCTTCTTCCTGCCCCTGGCTGGCCTGCTCGCGCTGGCGCACCCGCGCTCGCTGCGCGAGTACGCCTGGCTGGGGGTCGGGCTGTTCTGGGCGGTGCTCTGGCTGCCCCGTCCCGGCCCGGTGCATCTCCAGGCGGTGAAGGCCGGGGTGGTGATGGCCACCGGTGCACTCGTCGCGCTCCGGATGGCCCGCCCGGCGCTCGCTCCGGGGGCGGCAAGCCTTGCCGCCGTGGGACTCGGTGCCCTCGCGACGCTCTTCTGGAGCGCGGGGCTGGGCCTGGGCTGGGAGGCGATGCAGGCTTCGGCGCTCCGGGAGGGGTGGGCGACCTACCGGGCGCTGCTGCGCGAGGCGGCCGGGGCCAACCCCGCGCTCCTTCGGAGCCTCCGGAGCGGTATCGGGCCGGCGGCGGCGCTCTTCCCCGGGCTGGCGGCGCTGATGGCCCTCGCGGGGTTCCGGCTGGCCTGGGGCTGGCATCGGCGCATCGCGCGCGCGCCGCTCGAGCCGGCTCCCACGGGGCTTCGCGGCTTCCGCTTCGACGACCAGCTCGTCTGGGGTCTCGCCCTGGCGCTGGCGCTGGTCCTCTTCGTGCCCGCCGGCCCCGGCGCCGTCCTGGGGCAGAACCTGCTGCTCGTCCTCGGCGCCCTGTACGCCGCGCGCGGGCTCGGGGTGACCGCCCTGCTCGCGGCGGGGCTGCCGAGGTTCATCGCGGTGTTGCTGGCGGCGAGCGCGCTGCTTC
>CAVQWA010000091.1:0-4912 GCA_963717315.1 uncultured Gemmatimonadales bacterium | reverse complement strand
GGAGATCGCCCCCACGACGTGGAAGGCCGAGACCTGGTTGGGACCGGCGTTCACCAGGTAGATCCGGATCGGCTCCCCGACGTCCACCGGGATCGGGTGCGCGGCGTACAGTCCCGCGGAGCCGTTGAAGGTCACGTGGTCGGGGAACGACCGAGCATCTTGGCCCAGTCGAGCTGGCGGGCGGAGTCGGGGCCCTGCGCCTCCCCCAGGTAGAACTCGCTCTGCACCAGCACGAACTCGCGGGCGGCCGCGGGGCGACCGGATCCACGATGAGCGCGCCATACATCCCGTTGGCAATGTGCGCCGCCACCGGCGCGGTGCCGCAGTGATACATGAACGCCCCGGGCACGCGCGCCACGAAGCGGAACGACAGCGAATCGCCCGGCATGACGTTCACGTAGGCACGGCTCGGCGCGATTTGCGCCGCGTGGAAGTCCATCGAGTGCGGCATCGGCGCCGCGTTCACGATGGTGAACTCGACGGTGTCACCCACCGTTACGCGGAGTGCCGGACCCGGCACCTGTCCGCCGATGTCCCACGGCGAGGCCGCGGTGGGCACCTCCGCCGCGCCGGTGGAGCGGCCCGCGACGGCACCCGAGCGCTCCGCCCGGCGCCGGCACCACGTCCGGCTCGAGACGGTGCACGCCCGGCACGTGGTGGCGCCGGGGGTGCTGTACGAGGCCTGGACCTTCGGCGGACAGGTGCCGGGTCCGGCACTCCGCGTAACGGTGGGTGACACCGTCGAGTTCACCATCGTGAACGCGGCGCCGATGCCGCACTCGATGGACTTCCACGCGGCGCAAATCGCGCCGAGCCGTGCCTACGTGAACGTCATGCCGGGCGATTCGCTGTCGTTCCGCTTCGTGGCGCGCGTGCCCGGGGCGTTCATGTATCACTGCGGCACCGCGCCGGTGGCGGCGCACATTGCCAACGGGATGTATGGCGCGCTCATCGTGGATCCGGTCGCCCCGCGGCCGCCCGCGCGCGAGTTCGTGCTGGTGCAGAGCGAGTTCTACCTGGGGGCGCCGCAGGGCCCCGACTCCGCCCGCCAGCTCGACTGGGCCAAGATGCTCGGGCTTGCCCCCGACCACGTGACCTTCAACGGCTCCGCGGGACTGTACGCCGCGCACCCGATCCCGGTGGACGTCGGGGAGCCGATCCGGATCTACCTGGTGAACGCCGGTCCCAACCAGGTCTCGGCCTTCCACGTCGTGGGGGCGATCTTCGACCGGGTGTACGTGGACGGGCTGGGCGCGCCGCTCCGCGGGGTGCAGACCTTCGACGTGCCGGTGGGCGGGGGGATGATCTTCGAGACGCGGCTGGTGGAGGAGGGGATCTACCCCTTCGTGTCGCACGCCTTCGCGGACGCGACCAAGGGCGCCGTGGGGATGTTCCGGGCGGGGAAGCCGGCGGGCTCGATGAGCCACTAGGGCCGCGCTCAGGAGGGCGCCGGGCCCTCCGGCGGATGGGTCGCCAGCGCCGCCGGCACCGCACGGCCGTGCGTCCGGCCGAGCTGGATCACGGCGTCCTCCCGGTCCCGCTCATTCCGGTACACCGCGAAGAGCGCCGACCCCGACCCGCTCATCCGGCAGAAGAGCGGCCCGGTGCGGGCGAGCGCCTCGAAGCCCTCGCGGACCGGCGGGAGCCGGCTGAAGACGGCCGACTCGAAGTCGTTCCCCGCGAGCCGCGCGACGTCGCCCCAGGCGCCGAGCACCCCCGGGTCGTAGCTCACTGCGCCCCGGCGCGCGCCGCCCGCCCCCAGCGCGTCCACCCAGCCATACGCCACGGCGGTGCTCACCCGGTGGGGCGGCAGGAGCAGCAGCACGGGAAGCGGGGGAAGCGGGGGGAGCCGGAGCATCCGCTCGCCGTGGCCCCACGCGAGCGCGAGGGGCGCGCCGGAGAAGAGGAAGGGCACGTCGGCGCCGAGCCGCGCGGCGAACTGCTGAAGCTCGTGACGGGGCACCGCATCGCCCGCCAGCCGGTTCACCAGGTGGAGGGTCGCCGCCGCGTCGCCCGAGCCGCCGCCGAGTCCCGCGCCCACCGGGATCCGTTTCACCAGCCGCAAGGCCACGCCGAAGCGGTTGCCGGTCGCGTCCAGCACGAGGCGCGCGGCCCGCACCGCCAGGTTCTCCTCCGCCGGCCCGCAGTCCTCCCCCTCGACCACGAGCCCCACCCCCGGCGCCTCCCGCTTCGCCGCCTCCACGTCGTCGTGCAGGTCGAGTCGCGCGAACAGCGTCTCGATCCCGTGGTACCCATCCGCTTCCCGGGCGAGCACGCGGAGGAAGAGATTCAGCTTCGCGTGGGCCGCGAGCCGCAGGCGCTCAGGCATCGGGGGGACGCCGGGTGAGGTCGCTGAAGGCGACCGGGGTGCGCCAGAGCGACCAGATCCCCAGGAGCATGATGGGGATGAACGTCGTCACGTGGTAGGCGATCGCGTAGGACACGCCGCGATCGGGGGCAACGCCGTAGAGCTGCAGCACGGCCCGGATGACGAGCTCGAAGACACCGACGTATCCCGGCGCGGTCGGGATCGCGATGCCGAAGGCGAGCACCCCCTGGAGAAGGAGCGCGCCGGAGGCCGGCACCGGCAGGTCGAAGGCGCGAAAGGCGAGCGCGAACGACGCGGCGTTCACCAGCCAGAGCACGACCGACCAGGCCACCGCGCCCGCCAGCCGGCCGGGTGACGCGAGGGCGGAGAGGCCGTGGCGCAGTCCCTCGAGGAGGGCGATCACCCGGCCGGCGAAGCGCGGCGGCGCGAACCGCTCCACCAGCTTCTCCGCCGGCGCCGGGAAGAGCACGAGGAGCAGCGCGCCGACGAAGGCGATGCCGAACGCGGCACCCGCAAGAGTGGCGATGCGCGCCACCGGCATGCCCCACATCGAGACGTCGGCCGGGAGGCCGGGGAGGAGGAGCGCGAGCGCCAGGAGCCCGACCAGCGTGAGGCCGTCGAGGACCCGCTCCACCACCACCGAGCTCAGTGCGGCGGTGAGCCGCACGCCCCCGAGCCGGTGGGCCACCCAGGCGCGCACCAGCTCCCCGGCCCGGAAGGGAAGGACGTTGTTCGCGGCGAACCCCAGGGCCACGGCGTGCCAGGACGCGCCCCACCGGAGCGGGCGCCCGGCGTCGTCGTGGAGCAGGAACCGCCACCGGGCGGCGCGGATCGGGAAGCACGCGGTGGCGACGACGACTGCGGCGAGAAGCCAGCCGAGCCGGGCGCTCCGCAAGTGGCGGCCGAGGTCGGCCAGGGAAACGTCGTGCAGGGCCCAGCCAAGGAGGGCCGCCGAGACGATCGTGGCGGCAACCGCCTGCCAGGCGCGGCGGCTCAGGCGTCCTCGGTGGCGAGGGGCAGCAGGTCGAACAGCTCGTCGAGCAGTGGGCGCCATCGCTCGGCGGGCTCACCATCGGCCAGGCGGCCGGTGAGTGCGGCGCGGAGCTCGAGGGCTCGATCGAGGGCGCGGCGGCCGCGATAGACCAGGTCGCGGACGTCGAGTACCGCCTCCTCGGCGGCTCGACGGCTGGGCGGCTCGGCGGCCGGGGCGACGTGGGCGGCGGGGGTGCTGGCCGCCGCCCGGAGGCGGGCCAGGGTAGTGAGGCTCCCCGCGAGGTCCCCCGGCTCGGCGAGGAAATCCGTGATCGGGAGGGGCTCGGTGGCGGGAGTCGGACGGTCGGCCGGCCGGCCGGCCGGACCATCGCCTGGCCGGCCTGCCGGCGTGACCGCCGGTAGCTCCGTCGCCCCGTCACCCCGCCGCACCGTCGGGGCCTCGGCGCGTCCGGCCGCCGGCGCAAGCCGGGCGCCCAGTGCCTGGAGGTCGGTCGCGGGGGTGATGCCGCGCAGGGCGGCGCCGGCCTCGCGGAGCGCGGCGAACAGCTCCGCCCCCGGCTCGAAGGCCGGGGGCGCGACGGCGCGGGCGCGGTCCTGGAGCCGCCCCAATGCCGCGCGGAGTGACGTCTCGGCCGGCCGGGCCGAGGTCTCGAGCATCGTGACCAGGGCGTGGAGGCGGAGCGCGCGGAGGGCCGGCACCCCGGCGCGCTCGATGTCCTCGGCCGCCTGGACCAGGTACTCGCCCAGTCCGACGAGCTCGAGCGTGGTGGGCGGAGATCCGGCGGGCTCGCGGCCGCGGACGGCGATGGATTCGCCGCTCGCGGGCGCGAGCGACTCCACCGGCACCACCCCCGGCTCGGCGGCGAAGGCGGCCACCAGGCGTTCGGCGAAGGCAGCGGTCTCGGCGGCGGCGGGATCGGGCCGCCCCGCGCCTGCGACCTCGGTGGCGGCACGGTTGAGCGCGCGCGCGGCCGCGGCGAACACCTCTGCGATCCCGGTGGGTGGCGGGGAGGAGCGGGCGACGGCGGTGACGGCGCGCTCCACGCCGTCCAGGATGTCGGGCAGCGGCGGCAGGTCGCCGAGGGTCGCGAGTCCCCGGAGCGACTGCATCCGGCGGAGCACGGTGTGGAGGGAGGCGGTGTCCGCCGGGTCGGCCTCGAGCGCGCGTGCGGCGCGGTCGAGGGCGCCGGCCACCAGGGCGGCCTCGCGGGAGACAAAGGCCCGCACCCCGGCATCGGGCCCGGCGGGGGCGCGACGCTCCCCGGTGCGGCGGCCGGCCTGCTCCGGGGCCGGGCCGGCGAGCGCCTGGAGTCCCTCGGAGACGCGTCCCGCTCGCGCCTCGTCGTCCGGACCCCACTGGGTGACGTGCCGGAGCAGTCCCTTCAGCTCGTCCACCGCCTGCCCGGCCACCTCGGCACATTCCGGGTCCCACTGGCGCCGGCCCTCGCGGAGGGCGCGGCCCAGCGCCTCGAGACCGCCGGCCGCGCGGCTCATCGGCTGCTGGTTCGCCATCAGGGCGGAGCCGCGGAGGGCGCGGGCGTAGCGCACCAGCTCGTCGGCCGCAGGGCCGCCCGGCTTCGCCGCGAGCTG
>CAVQWA010000090.1:0-56088 GCA_963717315.1 uncultured Gemmatimonadales bacterium | reverse complement strand
TTATGCCTGCTCAACTAGTACGTATTGCTATCGGCGGCAGCGCGCCTTCGTCGGCGGCAAAGAGTGAACTTTCCAGAGGATGCGCCGCCTCGTCGTCAGCGTGTTTGCGGTCGACGAACTCGTGCACAGTCTCCTGCAACGTGCCGACCCGCGAGCGCCAAGCGCCGAGACTGAAGGAAATCGATGGCGTCCAGCGCCAGGAGGCCTTGCGCTTCGCCTCTCCGTCGCCAAGACGGTCAAGGCCGGTGAAAGCTGGCGCGGCGATCACGAGGGTATCCGCAGGAAGGGGGCCGCCTCGGCGTGAACTCGACGCCGACGTTCCTGATCGGCGGCCGGCTCTACCCCGGCAACCAGCCGTACGACCGGATCCGCGCGCTGGTCGATTCGCTGGCCCCGGCCGCACCGCCCGCCGCGACGCCCTGACACCCCTGCCCGCGTGAGCGATCCCGCCGGCGCCGAGGCCCCGCGCGGCCGCGCCCTGGCCGCGCTGTCCTTCGGCGCGCTCGGCGTCGTCTACGGCGACATCGGGACCAGCCCGCTGTATGCGCTGAAGGAGGCGTTCGGGGGTCACTTCGGCCTGGCGCCCAACCCGGCGGACGTGCTCGGCATCCTCTCCCTCGTCTTCTGGGCGCTCACGCTGGTCATCTCGGTCAAGTACGTCGGGTTCATCCTCCGGGCCGACAACCACGGTGAGGGCGGGATCCTGGCGCTGATGGCGCTCGTGGCACCGCAGGCCCGGCAGCGGCGCCTGGGCGTCGCAGCAGGGGCCGGACTGTTCGGGGCGGCGCTGCTCTACGGCGACGGCCTGATCACGCCCGCGATCTCGGTGCTCGGGGCGATGGAGGGCCTGGAACTCGCGGCCCCGGGGATCACGCCGCTCGTCCCGTGGCTGGCCAGCGCAGTTCTGGTCGCGCTGTTCTGGGTGCAGAAGCGGGGCACGGCAAGGGTGGGTCGGCTCTTCGGGCCGATCGTGGCCATCTGGTTCCTGTCGATCGCCGCGCTCGGCATCCGCGGCATCCTGGTCCACCCTGGCGTGCTCGGCGCAGTCTGGCCCGGGCACGCGGTCCGTTTCTTCGCGACGCACGGGATGACCGGCTTCCTGGTACTGGGTGCGGTGGTGCTGGTGGTGACCGGCGGGGAGGCGCTCTACGCCGACATGGGGCACTTCGGGCGCCGGCCGATCCGGCTGGCCTGGTTCGCCGCGGTTCTCCCCGCGCTGCTGCTCAACTACTTCGGGCAGGGCGCGTGGCTCCTGGAGTACCCCGACGCGGTGCGGAACCCGTTCTTCGCCCTGGCGCCGCGCTGGGGCCTCTACCCGCTGATCGGGGTGGGCACGCTCGCGGCCATCGTGGCGTCGCAGGCGCTGATCTCGGGGGCGTACTCGCTCACCCGGCAGGCGATCCAGCTGGGGCTCTGCCCGCGGCTCACGGTGGTGCACACGTCGGAGACGCAGTACGGGCAGATCTACATGCCGGAGGTGAACCGGGCACTCGCGGTCGGCTGCATCGCGCTGGTGCTCGGGTTCGGATCCTCCACCGCGCTCGCCGGGGCCTATGGGATTGCGGTCACCCTGACCATGGTGATCACCACCGTCCTGTTCGAGCGGGTGCTGCGCGAGCGGTGGGGCTGGCCGCTCGTGCCGTCGCTGGCGCTTGCCGCGGTGTTCCTGGTGATCGACTTCGCGTTCTTCGCCGCGAACGTCCCGAAGATCCCGGAGGGCGGCTGGTTCCCCCTGGTGATCGCCCTCGCGGTGTTCACGCTGATGGCCACGTGGAGGCGGGGCCGTGCGCTGCTGGCCGAGATCATGCGCCGGAACACGCTCCCGGTGGACCTCTTCCTCGATGACATCGGGCGCACGCCGCCCACCCGGGTGCCGGGAACGGCGGTGTTCATGACGTCCGACCCGGAGGGGGTCCCGGCGGTGCTGCTGCACCACCTCAAGCACAACAAGGTGCTGCACGAACGGGTGCTGCTGATGTCGGTGATGACCGAGGTGGTGCCGCGGGTGCCGGAGGAGGGCCGGGAGACGCTGCGCGACCTGGGCCACGGCCTCCACCAGGTGGTGGCGCGCTACGGCTTCATGGAGACGCCGGACGTGCCGGCGCTGCTGCGGAGCCTGGCGGACCACGGCCTCGAGGTGAAGCTGGCGGAGACGAGCTTCTATCTCGGGCGGGAGACGCTGATCATCACGCCGCGGAAGACGATGTCGGGGTGGCGCAAGCGGATCTTCGCCATCCTCACCCGGAACGCCCGGTCGGCGACGGCGTTCTTCGGACTGCCGCCGGGGCGGGTGGTGGAGCTGGGGGCGCAGATCCAGTTCTGAGGGGGAGAGGGGAGAGGGGAGAGGGCCCTCTTCCCTCTCACTCCTCCTCCCCGTACTGGTCCTTCAGCTTCGCCACGACATTGGAGTCGGCGAGCGTCGTGGTGTCGCCCAGCGCGCGGCCCTCGGCGATGTCCCGGAGGAGCCGGCGCATGATCTTGCCGCTCCGGGTCTTGGGCACGTCGGCGGTGAAGAGGATGTCGTCGGGCCGCGCGATGGCGCCGATCTTCCTCGCGACGTGCTCGCGCAGCTCCTCCTTCATGTCGTGCGACGGGACGTTCCCCTCCTTCAGGATGACGAACGCGGCGATGGCCTGGCCCTTGAGCTCGTGGGCGCGGCCCACCACGGCGGCTTCCGCGACGGCGGGATGGTCCACCAGGGCGCTCTCGATCTCCATGGTGCCGATCCGGTGCCCGGCCACGTTGAGCACGTCGTCCACCCGGCCGAGGATCCACCAGTAGCCGTCGTCGTCCACCTTGGCGCCGTCGCCGGCGAAGTAGCGGCCGGGGAAGCGGCTCCAGTAGGTCTCGCGGTAGCGCGCGTCGTCCCGCCAGATGGTGCGGAGCATTCCCGGCCACGGCTCGGTGAGGGTGAGCAGTCCGCCGCCGCGTTCCATCGGGTGGCCCCGCTGGTCCACCAGCTCGGCCACGATGCCGGGGAAGGGGTGCGTGGCGGAGCCGGGCTTGGTGGTGGTGACGCCCGGCAGCGGGGTGATCATGATCCCGCCGGTCTCGGTCTGCCACCAGGTGTCCACCACGGGGCAGCGCCCGCCGCCGATGTGCTGCTGGTACCAGATCCACGCCTCGGGGTTGATCGGCTCGCCCACGCTGCCGAGCAGGCGGAGGGTGGAGAGGTCGTGCCGGCCGGGCCACGAGGGGCCCCATTTCATGAATGCGCGGATGGCGGTGGGAGCGGTGTAGAGCACGGTGACGCCGTAGCGCTCGACGAGGGACCAGAAGCGGTCCCGCTCGGGCCAGTCGGGCGTGCCCTCGTACATCAGCACGGTGGCGCCGAGGGCGAGCGGGCCGTAGACCACGTAGGAGTGGCCGGTGACCCAGCCGATGTCGGCGGTGCACCAGAAGACGTCCTCGTCGCGCAGGTCGAAGACGTACTTCGTGGTGGCGGTGACGTGGGTGAGGTAGCCGCCGGTGGTGTGGACGATGCCCTTCGGCTTCCCGGTGGTGCCGCTGGTATAGAGGATGAAGAGCAGGTCCTCGCTCTCCATCGGCTCCGGCTCGGCCCGGGCCGGCTCCTCGTCCAGCAGGCGGTGCCACCAGTGGTCGCGGCCGTCCCGGAGCCGGACGAAGGTCTCGTCGCCCTCCCGGTCGCCGACCCGCCGCACGACGACGACGTGGCGCACCGTGGGGCATCCGGCCAGCGCCTCGTCGGCCATCCGCTTGAGGGGGACCACCTGGCCGCGGCGGTACCCGCCGTCCGCGGTGATGACCGCCACCGCCTCCGCGTCGTTCACCCGGTCCCGCAGCGCCTCGGCGGAGAAGCCGCCGAAGACCACCGAGTGGACCGCGCCGATCCGGGCGCAGGCCAGCATGGCGATGACCGCCTCGGGGATCATCGGCAGGTAGATGGCGACCCGGTCGCCCTTGCCGACGCCGAGGCGGCGGAGCGCGTTGGCGGCGCGGCCGACCTCGCGGGCGAGGTCCCAGTAGGTGAACACGCGGCGCTCGCCCGGTTCCCCCTCCCAGATGAGCGCCGCCTTGTTGCGCCGCGGGCCGTCGAGGTGCCGGTCGAGGCAGTTGGCGGAGACGTTGAGCCGCCCGCCGACGAACCACTCCGCGTGGGGCGGGGTCCAGCGCAGCACCTCGTCCCAGGGTCGCATCCAGTCGAGGGCGCGGGCCTGCTCCGCCCAGAACGCGAGCCGGTCGCGGGCCGCGTCGGCGACGAGTTCGGGGCCGGCCTGGGCGGCGGCGGCGAACTCGGGCGGCGGCGGGAAGCGCCGCTGTTCGGACAGCAGCGTGGCGAGCTGGTCGGACATGGCGGGAGACGGGAGAGGGGAGAGGGGAGGGGGGAGATCCCCCGGCTTGATGGAGACTACTCCAGACGATGCTCGCATGCCATCGTCCCTCTGTCGAGCCCTCTCCCCTCTCCTCTCTCCCCTCTCCCGCCTCCCCCTCCCCCGTTCCCCGTTTTCCGCCCCCCTCCCTGCGTTCCGCGGCGCGCCGGGGCGCTTCGGACGGTGTCGCGGCAGTCCCGGAAGTCCTTGTCCCGGGCCGACCTCCCGGCTCTGGCACCGCTCTCGCTTCTCCGGCGGGCGGAGGCCAGGAAGGGTCTCCACGACAACTGAAAACGAACCGCCCGATAAGAGCACACCCGGGGCGACCCGGGGCCGCAAAACTAGAGGTCTCAACGACCGGCCCTTCCGGCGATGAGATAGCTCGGTGCCGAAGGTGGAAGAGCGCGCGCACAGCGCGGCGACTTCGACCGGCAGGGCGTGGCGAAGCGCCGCGCTCTTGTCTTGTCGGGTGACCAGCGGAGGATGCGATGGTCACCACACATCTCACGGAGCGCGAGCTCCAGGCGCCCCCGAGCCTCGGGCTCGAGACGCGCGCCACGTTCCGCCAGGCCGGACTCGAGCTGCTCGAGGAGCTGCCCGAGGGCGGCGGCCGGCTGGTCATCAACCTCGCCCGCACCCGGCACGTGGACTCGGCCGGCCTCGGCGCCCTGATGCTGGTGCAGCGCCGCGCCGCCGAGCTGCGGCAGCGGGTGGCGCTGCGGGAGGCGAGCGAGGAGCTCCGGTTCCTCCTGGTCCTGACGAAGCTGGACGACCTGTTCGAGATCGAGGGCTGAGGCGCGGGCCGGCCGGGGGGCGATATACTTCCCCCATGGCCGACCCCGTCCGCCGGGTCCTCTTCGTCGAGGACGAGCCCGCGCTCCGCATCAGCTACGAGCGCTACTTCGCCGGGCGCTACCGGATGGCGTTCGCCGCCACGGGGAGCGAGGGTCTGGCGCAGCTCGAGGCCCAGCCGCCCGACGTCCTGGTGCTGGACATGCGCCTCCCCGATACCGACGGGGTGGCCCTGCTCCGCCAGGTCGTGGCGCGTCGGCCGGGCATCCCCGTGATCGTGACGACCGCCTACACCAGCATCGAGCCCCAGCTCGCCGTGCTGGGCCTTCCCTACGTGGGCTACCTGCTCAAGCCGTTCGACCTCGACGACCTCGCCGCGCGCATCGATGCCGCCTGAGGCCCCGCCGCTGCTCGAGGCCCGCGGGGTGACGCGCGCCTTCGGCGCGCAGCGCGCGCTCCGCGGGGTGGACCTGCGGCTCGGCGCGGGCGACGCGGTGGCGGTGGCCGGCCCGAACGGGGCGGGCAAGACGACCCTGCTGCGGATCCTCGCCGGGCTGATGCGGCCGACGTCGGGGGAGGTCCGCCTGGCGGACGGCCGCACCCCGCGGGACCCGACGGCCCGCCGCCGGGTGGGGCTCCTCTCGCACCAGTCGCTCCTCTACGACGACCTCACGGCGAGGGAGAACCTGCGCTTCACCGGGCGGCTCTACGGGCTCCCCGACGTCGGGGCTCGCGTCGGGCGCGCGCTGGAGGAAGCGGGCCTCTCGGCCCGGGGGGACGATCCCGTGCGGCAGCTATCCCGGGGGATGCTGCAGCGGGTGGCGATCGCGCGGGCGCTGCTCCACGATCCCGACGTCCTGCTGCTCGACGAGCCGTTCACCGGGCTCGACGTGCCCTCGGCGGCCCGGCTCCGCGGGCTGCTCGCCGGCCAGCGGGCCGCGGGGCGCGGGCTGGTGATCGTCACGCACCACCTGGCGGAGGCCTGGGGCTTCGCCACTCACGTCGCGGTGATGGCGCGCGGGCAGTGGGCGCGCATCGGCCCGCGGCCCGACTCGCTGGAGGCGTTCCTGGCCGGCTACCAGGAGCTGGTGGATGCCTGAGGCGGTGCGCTCCGCGCTGGTCATCGCCGCCAAGGACCTGCGGCTGGAGTTCCGCACCCGGACGGCGCTGCTCTCGGCGTTCGTCTTCGCCGTGCTCACGCTCCTGGTCTTCAACTTCTCCCGGGACCAGTCGCTCGTCTCCACCGCCGACCTGGCGCCCAGCGCGCTCTGGATCACGGTCGCGTTCGGGGCGGTGGTGGCGATGAACCGCGCATTCATCATCGAGCGGGAGCAGGGGGCGTTCGACGCACTGCTCCTCGCGCCGGTGCCGCGGGGGGCGATCTACTGGGGGAAGTTCCTCGCCAACCTGGCGTTCGTGGGGCTGGTGGAGGCGCTGACGCTGCCGCTCTTCGTGCTCTTCTTCAATGTCCCGCTGGGCCGGGCGCTCCCCGGCCTGCTGGCCACGCTGGTGCTCGCGACCATCGGCTTCGTGGCGGTGGGGACGATCCTGAGCGCGATGGTGGTGCGCACCCGGTTCGCCGAGCTGATGCTCCCGGTGCTCATCCTGCCGTTCATGGTGCCGCCGCTCATCGGCGCGGTGCAGGTGACGGCGCGGCTCCTCGGCGGCCGTCCGTTGACCGAGGTCCTGGGCTGGCTTAGGCTCCTGCTGACCTACGACGTGGTGTTCGTCACGCTCTGCACGCTGGTCTTCTCCGCCGTGGTGGACGAATGACGCCGCTGCCCTCCGCCGGCCGGATCCTCCGTGCCGGCCGCCTCCTGACGGTCCTCGGCCTGCTCGGCATGGCCGTGGTGTACCTGCTGGCGCTGCGGTACACGCCGGTCGAGGTGCGCCAGGGGATGGCGCAGAAGATCTTCTACGTCCACGCCCCGGCGGCCTGGGGCGCGCTGATCGCGTTCGTGCTGGTGGGGGTGGCCAGCATCCTCTACCTCTGGCTCCACGACCCGCGGCTCGACCTCTTCGCCGAGGCGAGCGCGGAGGTGGGGCTGGCGTTCTCGGCGGTGATGCTCACCACCGGCCCGATCTGGGGCAAGCCGATCTGGGGCACCTGGTGGACCTGGGACGCACGGCTCACGCTGACGCTCTTCCTCTTCCTCCTCTTCCTCGGCTACCTCACGCTGCGCGCCGCGGTGCGCGAGCCGGTCGAGCGGGCGCGCTTCAGCGCGGTGCTGGGGATCATGGCGCTGGTGCTGGTGCCCTTCATCCACCTGAGCGTCTACCTCTTCCGCACCCTCCACCCGCAGCCGATCCTGCTGAAGCCGAGCCGGCCGTCGCTGCCCCCGGAGATGCTCCGCACCCTGCTGACGTCGATGGGGGTGTACACCCTTCTCTACCTGGGCTTCGTGACCCTGCGCTACGGCATCGGGATCCGCCGCGCCGCCGCACTCCGGGAGGCCGACGATGCCTGAGCTCCCCCAGAACGCCGGCTACATGGTGGCGGCGTACGTCGTGACGGCGGTGATCCTGGTGGGGTATGCGGTGAGCCTGTGGACGAGGAGTCGGTAGGGGGGAGGTCGAAGGTCGAAGGTCGAAGGTCGAAGGTCGAAGGCTGTGCACTGGAGCGAGGGGCTCCGCCCCAGGCAGGCGGGGCCCCTCGGCTCATTCCTTCGACCTTCGACCTGTTCCCGTCAGCCTTCGACCTGCTCCCCCTTGAGCAGCACCCGGTCCCACAGCAGGCCGGCCACCAGGCCGCCGAGGATGGGGCCGATCCACCAGACCGCATGGCCGGTCCAGCTGTTGGCGGCGAGCGCGGGGCCGAAGGCGCGGGCCGGGTTGAGCGCAGCGCCGGTGAGGGGCCCGCCGACCAGGATGGTGAAGAGCAACGTGAGCCCGATGCCGAAGCCGCCCACCGCCGGCGCGGACCGGGCCACCGCCGTGCCGTAGACCGCGGACACCAGCATGAAGGTGAGCACCGCCTCGATGGCGATGGCCTTGCCCAGGGTGATCTGGCCGTTGATGACCGGGGTCCCGTAGCCGACGACGCTCGCCGCTCCGGTGGGGAGGAGCGCCTTCACCAGGAAGCCCGCCGCCACCGCGCCGACGAGCTGGGCCGCGACGTAGAGCGCCGCGTCACGGGCGCCGATCCGCCGCCCCGCGAGCAGGCCGGCCGTGACCGCGGGATTCAGGTGGCCGCCCGAGATCCGCATCATCGCGGTGACCATCACCGCCAGCGCGAGCGCGTGCGCCAGCGCGACGCCGAGCAGGCCGTACCCCGCACCGGGGAAGGCGTTGGTCACGACGACCGCGGCGCCGATGAAGACGAACCCGAAGGTCCCGACCGCCTCGGCGGCGAGGCGTTGGACGAGCGAAGGCATGGAAAGGCCTCGGTGGCTGGAAGGAGTGATGGGGGACCGGGCGCGAATCTAGGAAGCCCCGTCGGGGCTGCGCAAGCCGCTCACGAGGCCCGGCGCAGCACCAGCGCCGCGTTGACGCCGCCGAACCCGAAGGAGTTGCTGACCACCACCTCGGGGCTCGCCGTGGTCCCCTCGCCCTCGAGCCAGGGGAGGTCGCAGGCCGGGTCCCGGTCGGTCAGGTTGAGGGTGGGCGGCACCCAGCCGCGCGCGCTGGCGAGGGCGCAGATGGCCGCCTCGATCGCCCCGCTCGCGCCGAGCGCGTGGCCGTAGTACCCCTTGGTGCCGCTCAGCAGCAGGCGCCCGGCGTGGTCGCCGAAGACCCGGCGGACGGCCAGCGTCTCGGTCGAGTCGTTGAGCTGGGTGGAGGAGCCGTGGGCGTTCACGTACCCGACCTCCCCCGGCGCCACGTCCGCGTCCGCCAGCGCGAGCCGCACCGCCCGGGCCGCCTGCGAGCCGTCGGGGCGCGGCGCCGTCATGTGGTGCGCGTCGTTGGTCACGCCGAAGCCCAGCACCTCGGCGTACACCGGGGCGCCGCGCGCGAGCGCCCGGCCGCGCTCCTCCAGCACCAGGATCGCCACGCCCTCGCCCATCACGAAGCCATCGCGCCCGGCGTCGAAGGGCCGGCTCGCCCCCGCGGGGTCGTCGTTCCGGGTGGACATCGCGCGGATGAGGGCGAAGGCGCCGAAGGAGAGCGGCGCGAGCGGCGCCTCCACCCCCCCGGCGAGCATCACGTCGGCGTGGGCGTCCCGGATGGCACGGAACCCCTCGCCCACGGCGATGGCGCCCGAGGCGCAACTCATCCCGTTGGTCGAGTTCGGCCCCTGGCAGCCGAAGGCGACGGCGATCGAGCAGCTCGCCGCCCCCGCGAAGACGGTGAAGGCGAGCGACGGCTCCACTGCCCGCAGGCCCCCGGCCAGGTAGGCGGAGTGCTGCGCCTCCGCCATCGCGACGCCGCCGAGGGCGGTCCCCATCATCACCCCCACCCGCTCCCGGTCCTCCCGCGCCGGGTCCAGCCGGGCGTCCTCGAAGGCGAGCCGCGCTCCCGCGAGGCTCAACTGGGAGAACCGGTCGAGCCGCCGCGCTTCCTTCTCGCCCATGAAGTCGCGGGGCCGGAAGTCCGGGATCTCCGCGGCGATGCGCGAGCGGAAGGGCGTGGGGTCGAAGCGGGTGATCGGGCCCACGGCCGACCGGCGGGCCCGGAGGCCGGACCACAGCCCCTCCACGCCGGTGCCGACGGGCGTGACGGCGCCGATGCCGGAGATGACGACGCGACGGGGGGCGGTGGCCATGAGGAATCCTAGGCCCTCGGGGGAGGGAACGATTGAACCGGCGTTGCCACCGCGGCGCGGGCGATCCCGGCCAGGGTGCGCGAGGCGATGCCGTGGATGAACACCGGGCCGATGACCCACTCCGCCGCCGGCCGACGGACGAGGGGCCAGCGCGGCCCCTCCCACTCGTGCACGATCTCCGCGACCGCGCCGCCGGGTGCCTCGGCGACGCGCCACCGCACGTCCATCCCCGCGGTGACGCCGCGCACGTGGCGGTAGCGCACCTCGCGGCGCGCGGCGTCCACCCACATCTCGGACATCCACCAGGTTGGCCAGCGGAAGGGGCCGAAGGGCCGCCACGCGGACATCTCGACCAGGGCGGGCTCGCCGCGCCGGAGGAGGCGGACCCAGCGGTAGTGCGGGAGGATCACGGGCCAGCGCTCGACGTCCGCCGCGTGGCGGAACACCACGTCCGGCGGGGCGGCGACCTCGAGCCGGTCCACGGTGCGCATCACGCGGCGGCCCCGGTCGGCCACCAGGCGACCACGCGATAGAACGGTCGCACCGACACCTCCGCCGGCACGCCGGCGGCCGCGCAGAGCGCCGCCAGCTCCGGGGGGGTGTATCCGCGCGCGATCGAGGTGAGCCCGTCGGCCCGGGTGTGCCGGTCGAAGCGGAACAGGGCGGCGCCGGCCCGGAAGGCGTGGCGGGCGAGGGCGCTGCGCCGCAGGTCGGCCACCACCACGGCGCGGCGCGCGAGGCGGGTGGCGTCCTGCAGGAGGCGCACCGCGTCCTCGGCCGCGAGGTGGTGGAGCAGTTGGCTGATGGTGACCAGGTCCACGCTCCGCCGCCTGAGCGGCAGCGCCCCGGCGCAGGCGAGCAGGGTGGGCAGGCCGGCACCGCGTGCGGCACGCGCCGCCGCCGGGATCCGCTCGAGGCCGACCGGGTGGATCTCGACGCCCCGGCGGCGGGCCCAGCGGGCGAGGTCGAGCGGGAGATCGCCGGCGCCGGTGCCGACGTCGAGGAGGGTGAGTCGGGTCCCGGGCGGGACGGCCGCGAGCGCCCGGCCGACGCCCCAGCGGAGAGCGGCGCGCCCCCCGAACCACCGGTTGCTCCGCTCGATGTGGATCAGGGACTCCCGCACCAGCGCCGGGTCGGCGGCGGGATCGTCGAGCAGCTCGCTCCCGGGGTCCGGGATCATCCCTGGCCGAGCGTCGCGTAGCCGCCGCGGAAGTAGAGGAGGGGCGTTCCCTCGCGGGGCTCGCCACCGGTGAGCCGGCCGACGAAGATCGTGTGGTCCCCGCCGGGATAGGCGGCCCACCGCTCGCACTCGAGGTGGGCCACGATGCCGTCGAGCACGGCGATGCCGCCCGTGTCCCGGCTGTGCCCGATCCCCTCGAACCGTTCGGGCCCGCGCACCGCGAACCGGCGCGAGAGTTCCTCCTGGTCGGCGGCGAGGATGTTCACCACCCACCGGGGCGCGACCGCGAGCACCGCGTGCAGGTCGGCGGTCCGGTCCACGTTCACCGCGACGAGCGGGGGCACGAGCGAGACCGAGCTGACGCTGTTCGCGGTCATCCCCACGTCGCGGCCATCCTCGGTGCGCGCGGTGATGACGGCGACGCCGGTGGCGAAGCGGCCAAGCAACTGGCGGAAGCGGGGAGGATCGACGCCGGGCACGGAGGGAAGGTAAGGGGGAACGGGGACCGGGGAACGGGGACCGGGGGTCGGGCCAGTTCACCGTTCCCCGGTCCCCGCTCCCCGTCTACACCAGCATCCGCGCGAGGAAGACCGGGTTGAGCACCGCGCGGGCCGGGACGAAGGCGCCGGTGACGCCGACCAGGGTATCGGCCATTCCGGCGCGCGAGCCGAGGCGGGCGACCGCCCGCTCGAAGAGGGGCGGGGCGTGCATTGACCAGGCGATGAGCCGCTCCACCGCCCATCCGCCGGCGAAGGCACGCCGCCGGGCCCACCGGTAGGGCCGGAGGGCGGGGCCATCGGGAGCGGCGCCCTGCTCCAGCAGCGGCCCCGCCACGGCGTCGGCCAGCTCGGCGCCCCGGAGTGCGCGCCAGATCCCCTCGCCGGTGAACGGATCGAAGAACTCGGCGGCGTCGCCGACCAGCAGCGCCCCGGGCGCCGTGACGACGCCGCTCCGCGCGGCGAAGGGCCCGGTGGCAAGGACCCCACGGACCAGGCATTCCCGGCGGAGCCGGCCGCGCAGGGCGGGGAAGCGGTCGAGCTCGCCGAAGAACCACGACTGCGGGTCGCCCCGGGCTGCGGCGGCCCGGTTGGCGGGCACGACCACGGCGACGTTGGCCACTCCGCCGCCGAGCGGATTGAGCCCGGCGTACCCCGCGGTGCCGACGTGCATCTCGGCCTCCGTCCCGAGACCGTCCACCTCGGCCACGTGCGCCACCATCGCCACGCGGCTCGGGCGGCCGTTGATCCGGGGCCCCAGTGCGCGGCCGACGCGGGTGCGGAGGCCGTCGGCGCCCACCAGGAGCCGGCAGGGCACCATCACCTCGGCCGCCGAGCCCTCCCGGAGCACCGCGGCCACCACGCGGGCACCCACGCGCAGCACCCCGAGGAAGGCTGAGCGCTCCCGCACCTCGACGCCCGCGGTCCGGGCCGCGTCGAGCAGGGCAAGATCCAGGATCCGCCGGGAGACCGAGAGCCCGGTGGACCGCCAGGGCGGCAGCGGTGCCCGGGCGAATTCCCCCGCCAGGCGCCTGCCCCCCGGGCCGGTCACCGACGTCCCGCGGAGCGGGAAGCCGCCCGCCGCCTCGAGCCGGGGCAGCACGCCGTGCCGGTCGAGGAGCCGCACTGCCTCGGGCGACATGAACTCGGCACAGGCCTTGTCCCGCGGGAAGGCGGCACGGTCGGCCAGCACCACGCGCAGCCCGCGGCGCGCCAGGAGCGACGCCGTGGCGCTTCCCGCGGGGCCGCCGCCGATCACCAGCGCGTCGCACGCGGGGAGGGCGGTCACGGCAGCCGGTCGAACTCCTGTCCGTTGAGCACCAGCGTCTGGCCATCCACGCCGGGGAACACGTAGTCGAAGGTGAGGACGCCGCCGTCGTCCACGAAGGTCACGGTGAGCTCGAGCAGGAGCCCGTCATTGTCCCAGGTGCACGGCTCCACGCGGAGGTCGAGTACGCCGTCGAGCGCGGACTCGAGGACGAAGGTCTGCACGCAGGCATTGTCCGCCTCGAAGCGCCAGCGCGTCGTGGTCGTCTGGAGGTCCCCGCCGGCCTGGATGATGACGGTGCTCTGCCACTCGCCGACGAACGCCTCGTCGCCGCCGCCGCCGCCGCCCCCCCCACCCCCGCCGGTGCCGGGATTGTCGGCCGGATCCTGGAGGCCGACCGGGTCGCGCTGCTCGGAGCTGCAGGCGGCGGCGAGGGTCAGGAGAAGAGCCACCACGCCAGCGCGCCATCGAGCGCCGCGCCCAGCGTCGCGAGGAGGTTCACGCCGTCGTTGCCGAGCCATCGCCAACCTCCGGTGTGGGCTGCGGGGGAACCGCAGCGGTGGACGGGGCGCTCCGTGGCGGCGCCGCAGGCCGGACAGTGGAACCGGGCCTGGACCGCGGCCCCGAGGATCGAATCGCCGAACATCCACGCGGCGCCAAGCAGGGTGGCCGCGGCCGACGCGGGCGCGCCGCCGCCGGCCGCCCCGACGGTGATGCCGACCGTCAGGGCCCCGAGCACGCCGGCCGTGGTGCCGGGCAGGGTGATCCCCCCGCTGGCACCCGGCGGGACCACCGACCCGTCGAGAATGTTGCGCGGGGCCCGCGCGCTCCAGACCCCGACGGTGGTGGCCCACGTGTCGGCGCTCGCCGCCGCCAGGGCGGCCGCGGCGGACCAGAGGCCGAGGCCGGGCCAACGGAGCTCGAGGAATGCCGCCCCGGCCGCCGGCCCACCATTGGCGAGGACCTGCGCGGCATCGCGCCGGTCACCCTTGGCCTCGCCGGCCACGGCCGTGGGGAGCAGTCGGGAGAGGAGGCTCGACGGGATGAAGAACGCGGCGAGGATCGCCAGGCCGGCCGGGCCGAGGGCGCCGCAGACCGCCGTGCCCAGCACCGTCGCCGCGAGGGCGCCACCGCCGGTGAGGCTCCGCGCCCGCCAGGCCACCGCCGCCGCGGCGCCGGCGACGAGCGCGGCGAGGAGCCAGACGGGCGGCGCGAGCGGCGGCACCGCTCCGCCGGGTCAGCCGCGGTCCGCGCCGCGGATCTCGCGGAGCAGGGTGGCGCGGAGCCGGTCGGGGCACCGGTCGCCGCTCCCCGCGGCCTCGAGTTCCTCGAGGAACCGGCGCTCGAACTCCGCGTGGCGGAAGCAGGGACGGCAGCGGTCGAAGTGGGCCCGGACCCGCTCGGCGAGCTCGGGGGTGAGCTCCTCCTTGAGCCAGTCCTCGAGGAGGGCGATCGCGTCCCGGCAGGTGGTCCGGTCGGGGCTCATTCCGCGGTTCTCGGTCGAACCCAGCCCATGGAGACAGCGTAGTCGAGCAGCTCGGCCTGGAGCCGCTGCCGGGCGCGGAAGAGGCGCGATTTCACCGTGCCGATGGGCGCCTCGAGCACCTTCGCGATCTCCGCGTAGCTCATTCCCTCGATGTCGCTCAGGACGACGACCTCCCGGAAGTCCTCGGGCAGCGCCTCGACCGCGCCGAGGATGCGCTCGTCGGTGATGCGGGCGAAGAACTCGCCCGACGGATCCGACGCCACCTCGGCGCGGGTGCTCACGCGGTCGAGCGCCTCGGGCTCGAGCGGCACCGCCTCGTGGCGGGTCTTGCGGTACGCGCTCACGAAGGTGTTGCGGAGGATCGTGAGCAGCCACGCCCGCGCGTTGGAGCCGGGCCGGAAGCTGTCCCAGTGGGCCAGCGCCTTGAGCACCGTCTCCTGCACCAGGTCTTCCGCGCGGGGCGTGTCGCGGGTGTAGCGCCGCGCCACGCGGTAGAGCAGGTCCAGGTGCGGGAGGACGGCCGTCTCGAAGTCCTCGGTCCGTGCGCCGATCTCGGTCATCGTAACGCGGAATGTCCCCGGGGGGTTCCGGGGGGGCAAGGGGGAGTCGGGAAGACGGGCAGACGGATAGACGGGTAGCCCGCCCCGCCCCTCCGACCGTCCGACTGCCCGACGGTCCGACCGTCCGACCATCCGACTTCCCGACGGTCCGACTGCGCGACTACTTTCCCCCCGATGGCCACCCCTGCCGTCTCCCGCGCCGCCCAGGTTCCCGCGCTCATCCCGTTGAGCCTGCTCGAGGCGATCCGGAACCTCGACACCCCGGTCGAGGACGGACTCGCCGAGGTGGCCGAGGAGGTCGTGGCCAGGCGGCTCGGTCTGAGCCAGACGGTGGCGGCGCAGATCGCCCGCTATCGCGCCGCGGTGGAGCGCCGCGAGCTGGTGCCCTACGACGAGGCGGTCGGCGTGTTCCGGCTGGTGGCGAGGCGTCCGGACCGCGACCTGGTCTTCGCCGACGCCGGCCGGCGTGCGGCGCGCCACGCCAGCCGCCTCGCCGGACGGACCACGGAAGCGCTCCGCCGCGCCACGCCGGCCGCCTTGCGCCGGCGGCTCGGGGCGCGCTCCGCGCTCGGGCTCGCGGCCCGGGTCTTCGGGCTGGAGCCGCTGCCCACGCCGGGCCCGACCGAACCGGCCGCCTGTGCGGCCGACACCCCCGCGCTCGCCGCCGCGCCGGACGGCGGCGCGTGTGCCTTCTATTCCGCGGCCCTGGGCGAGCTGCTTCGGGGGCTTGCCGCCTTCGAGGGCGCCGTGGACCACACCCGATGCCGCGGCCGCGGCGACGCCGCCTGTGAGTGGCACGCCGCCGCCGCCAGAGGATACGAGTGAACCCTCTCGAGCACCTCGACCGTGCCGACCTCTCCGCCGCGCTCCGCGAGCTCGGCGCCGATGGCTGGCTCCTCTTCGACTTCCACGGGGTGAACCCGGTCCCGCGCCAGATCCTTGGCCTGCACGGGATGGCCACGCGCCGCCTCTTCGTCTTCCTCCCGGCCGAGGGCGAGCCGGTGGCCGTGGCCCACAAGATCGAGCTGGGGCCGCTCGCGGGATTCCCCGGGCGGATCGTGCCCTATGCGCGGTGGCAGGAACTCGAGGCGGCGCTCCGGGAGGTGGTGGGGGGGAAGACGGTGGCGATGGAGGTCTTCCCCGACGACGGCGTCCCCTACCTGGACCGGGTGCCGCACGGCGTGATCCAGTTCCTCGAGCGCCTGGGAACCCGGGTGGTGCCGTCGGCGCCGCTGGTCTCCCGGTTCGCGGCGCGGTGGTCGGCGGCGGACCTCGCCGACCACCGGGTGGCGGCGGAGATCCTGGCCGGGGTGGCGCGGGCGGAGCTGGCGCGGACGGTCCGGCTGGCGGGCACGGGGCTCCGGGAGTGCGAGGTGCAGGCCCGGGTGGTCGAGGCGTGTCAGGCGCAGGGCCTCGTCTTCGACACCCTGCCGATCGTCGGGTTCGGCGCGAATGCCGCCAACCCCCACTACGAGCCGGTCGCGGGGAGCGACGCGGCGCTCGAGGCCGGCCAGGTCGTGCTGCTCGACCTCTGGGCGGGCCGGCGGCTGGGGGCGGTGTTCGCGGACCAGACGTGGATGGGGGTGGCGGCCCGGGAACCGGACGCCGAGGTGGTGCGGGTGTGGACCGTGGTGCGCGATGCGCGGGACGCGACGATCGCCGCGGTGCGGGCGGCGGCGGCGGCCGGTGTGCCGATCACCGGGGCGGAGGCGGACGGGGCAGCACGGGGGCTGATCGAGGCGGCGGGCTACGGCGACTGCTTCGTCCACCGGACCGGGCACTCGATCGACCACGACCTGCACGGCTCGGGGCCCCACCTGGACGGGTACGAGACCAACGACCAGCGCCGGCTGGTGGCCGGGGTCGGGTTCTCGGTGGAACCGGGGGTGTACCTCCCGGGCCGCTTCGGGGTGCGGAGCGAGGTGAACGTCTTCCTGGGGGAGGACGGCCCGGAGGTGACGCCGCGGGAGCCCCAGCGGGATCTCATCCTGGCCTCCTGACGCACCGGGCGCGGGGGCCTCTTCCGCTCCCCGGGAGCGGGGTGTAAGCTATGCGCCCTTCGGCGTCCCCCTTGAGGGACCGCACGAGATCCCCCGGGGCCGGAGTCAGGGTCGGCGGCGGGGAAGGGACGCGGGAGCCCGGGCCGCGGGGTTCCGAGTCCATCTTGATACGTTTCAGAGGTTTACGCAGGGTCGGGTGTCGAGGAATCGTCCGTGACGGTTCCTTGACACCTTGGTGAGCCCGATCACATATTGGGCTGTCCCGGTCGGGCCGCGACCGGATTTCCATCGACAACTCGGCTTCTCGAAGCGCAGTTCCCACAGTGGTTTCCAGCGCAGTCGCATTCCCAGCTAGGCGGCATTCCGCCGGAAGGGAGGCGTGCCCGTCGGATTGTTCTTCGTTCGTCGCAGGTCGGTTTCACACCATTGGAGGATGGTCACATGACGCAAGGCCGTGTGAGCGCCTTCGTCCGGGCAGCGCGTGCATTTGCGCTGTCGGCAGCCGTGCTGGCGTTGGGGGCGGGATCGCTCCTGGCGCAGGGCACGTCTGGTAAGATCGAAGGCAGGGTTCGCGACCAGGCGGGTCAGCCGATCGCGAACGCCCAGGTGTTCATCGTCGGCTCCGCATTCAATGCGCTGACGAACTCGCAGGGGTACTACTTCATGAACAACGTGCCGGCCGGCACGGTGACCCTGCGGGCGAGCTTCATCGGGTACAAGTCCACCGAGGTCCGCGACCTTCGCGTGCTGGGCGGCCAGACGATCACGGCCGACATCGCGCTGGAGCAGACGCCGTTCGAGGTGGAGGAGATCAGCGTGGTGGCGGCCGGTCGGCCGCTGGTGCCGCGCGACGAGGTGACCACCAAGCAGCGGGTGGACGGCGAACTGGCGGCCAACCTGCCGCTGGACCGCCTGAACCAGGTGCTGGCGCTGCAGCCGGGCGTCGTGGCCAGCGCGAGCGGCAACACCATCTCGATCCGTGGTGGCCGGTCGGACGAGGCGGCGACGTACATCGACGGCGTGCCGACCGGGCCGGGCAACCGCGGCACGGCGTTCGTCACGCCTGCGGGCAACACGATCGGCGTCGCCGAGGGTTCGGTCGAGGAGGCCTCGGTGACGACGGGATCGTCGTCGGCCGAGTTCGGCAACGCCCAGTCGGGCATCATCTCGCTGGCGACGAAGTCGGGCGGCTCGCGGTTCCAGGGGTCGCTGGCCTACGAGACCGAGGAGGTCTTCGCGGACGCCTCGAACATGGGGTTCAACAAGGTGGCCGCCTCGCTCGGCGGTCCGCTGGTGGGGAACCTCACGTTCTTCCTCTCGGGCGACATCGAGGGCAACCGTTCGGCGTCGTCGGGCAAGGAGCGGGAGCTCAACCCGCTGTACGTGATCGCGGGGGTGGACCGCACGATGGCGGTGCCGAGCGCGCTCGGCTCGGCCACGGCGGACACGAGCTACGTGGACGTGTACAACTTCGCGGCCTACACCGGCAACTGCGACGAGATCCCGGTGGGCGCCGGTGCGCCGGCGGCGATGAAGGACAACTACGGCCAGGACTGCCAGGGGGCGCGGCTGCCCGGCTCGGCGTCCTCGTCGTGGCGGGGACAGGCGAAGCTGAACCTCTCCTACGGGACGGGCTCGCGGTTATCGCTTTCGTACCTGAGGAGCAACGGCCAGGGCCGGAACTTCACCTACGGGAACCTGTACAACCCGCAGTCGATCTTCGGCAACCGCGGCTGGAACCAGGTGGCGACGCTCAACTGGACGCAGAACCTGACCAAGTCGGCGGAACGGGCGCTCGCCTTCGAGGCGGCGCTGTCCTACCAGACGGACCGGTTCCTCCAGTCACCGCTCACGTCGGAGGAGGAGCAGGCCACGCGGGACCCGTTCGGCGGCTTCATGATCGCGCCGCTCGACTTCGTGTACGACTTCGACACGTTCCCGCTGAACGACGAGCTGCTGGACAACTACCGGCGGAACACTCAGGACAGCCGCCGGACGCCGTATGACCTGGCGAACCTGAACCAGTACTCGCTCGTGGACCTGTACCGGAACAACGCCCACGGGGTGCTGGGCTTCTCCGAGGACGGCGGGCCGACCGGCCGGCTGTTCATGAACAAGGAGGACCGGTACATCGCCAAGGCGGCGCTGGACTGGCAGTTCGACCGGTACAACCGGCTCAAGCTCGGCGGCGAGTACACCAAGTACGACATGTACTCCTACTCGCACACGCTCAACAGCCAGGCGTTCTCGGATGTCTGGAACGAGGAGCCGATCCGCTACAACGCCTTCCTCGAGGACCGCCTCGACCTGGGCGACGTGGTGGTGGTGGGCGGCCTGCGCTACGACTTCTACGACTCGAAGGCGAAGCGGCCGTACCTGTGCGAGACCGACGCGGCGAACCCGAACTTCGGGCAGTGCGCCTTCTTCCCCCGGATCTCGAGCTACGGGTACGACGGCACGGACTGGGACCCGGCGCAGATCCAGTTCCGGCAGGACGAGTCCCACGACTACATCAGCCCGCACATCCAGGTGGCGTTCCCGGTCACCGACCGGACCAACTTCCGCCTGTCGTACGCGCACCAGGTGCAGGCGCCGGACTTCGGCCTGATCTACAACGGGGTCAACACCGACTTCGCGATCACGAACACCAACCACAACTGGGGTTCGGACCTCGACTTCGGCAAGACGATCACGTTCGAGTTCGGCATCCGGCACTCGTTCAACGAGGACATGGTGCTGGACATCTCCGCGTACAACAAGGACAACCTGTCCAACGCGGCGGGCCGGCTCGTGTCGCTGTACGACCCCTCGCTGAACCGGAACGTCGACATCCGGCTGATGACCAACGCGGACTTCGGCAACACCCGCGGGGTGGACGTCCGGCTGGACCGCCGGTTCGGCAACTACTTCAACGGCTGGTTCAGCTACACCTACCAGGAGGCGAAGAACACCGGGTCGGATCCCTTCTCGTACATCAACTTCGGGTCGCGGATCCTGAACCAGGTGTCGGGCGGCAACCAGCCGCCGCCGCAGGCGATCGCGCCGACGAACTCGAGCCGGCCGCACAGCCTCGCGGGCGCCTTCGCGCTCTCGCTGCCGGACGGCTTCCGGGACGGGACGACGCTGGGCACGCTGCTGGAGAACTTCTCGGTGTTCACCACCTTCCGGGTGGCCAGCGGCACCGCCTTCACCCGGTGCCCGAACACGCTGGCCGATGCGGGCGTCACCTCGGGCAACCCCTGCTCCCGGAACTACGCGGGTGACCTGAACGGGGCGCGGCTGCCGACCTTCAAGACGGTGGACATGCGCTTCACGAAGGGCCTGGGGCTGGGCGGGACCGACCTGACGGTCTACCTCGACGTCCGGAACGTCCTGAACTTCACCAACGTCCTCGCGGTGTTCACCGGCACGAACGACACCAAGAACCAGCTCGAGCTGGACAGCAACTGGCGGGGCGACAGCGTTGACTTCCTGCAGGAGGGCGCGGTGAACAGCGGCGTGCTCCAGGCCGACGGGTCGATGAACCTGACCTTCGGCGGGCTCGGGGTGGACGGATGCGGCAACTGGGTGAACCCGGCGGGGACCCCCTCGTCGCCGAATTGCTTCTACATCATCCAGGCCGAGCAGCGCTTCGGCGACGGCGACGGGGTGTTCACCCTCGCCGAGCAGCGGCGTTCCTCGGATGCGCTGTACTACGCGAACGGGCGGGGCCTGCAGGCGTTCACGGGCCGCGGCCGCTCGGCGCGACTGGGCGTGGAGATCAGCTTCTGACCGACGAGTGCGCCGCCGGCGCCCGGCCCGCAGCTGCGGGCGCCGGCGGCCTCCCGGGCTTTCCTTCGAGAGAGGACGCAATGCACTCCATCTTTGGTAAGAGGACCCTTGGTTGGGCGGGGCTCCTCGCGCTGGTTGCGGTCCTGCTCGCGCCGTCGCCGGCGGGAGCGGTGCCCGAACCGGGTGCGAAGGGGCGGGGCTTCCGGCTGTTCGCCCGGGCCCTTGGCGCCATCACCGTCAACCGGGTCTACTGCGGGCTGAACTCGGCCGGCGAGGTCTGCGTGGACTCGACCGGCTCGTCCACCATCGGCGGCGGGTTCTGGCCGAAGGGCACCGCCGACCAGTACATCTTCAACTCGGGCCTGCAGCTCGCCGGCATCATCAGCGGCGGCCCGTGGGACGGCGACACGACCGGCGCCTTCTTCTTCGACCCCAAGGGCACCACGGTGCACGGGAACGAAGTGACGCCGATCTTCAACTCGCAGAACCCGGACGACGCGGCCGCCTGGCCGGACGCCGCCCGGGTGCCTTCGACGGGCCCGTCCTCGGACTTCTTCGACAACCTGCTCAAGGGGCGGGTGGCGGCGTCCCAGGGTGACATCTGGTACCTGACGTGGGAGGGCGACCCGGGCCTCAACGCCGGCCGTCCGCACCCGCTCGGGATCATGGCGGAGGTCCGCGGCTTCGGGTGGAACTACCCCCGCGGCAACGAGGACATCCTCTACTTCGTCTACTCCTTCTACAACGTCACGTCGCTCAACCCGGCGGACTACGCCTCGGCCCGGCCGGAGCTGCAGCCGACCCTGCTGGCCCAGGCGCAGGCGTTCCACGCCCGCAACAACGCCTCCTTCGGGGTCACGCTGCCCGCCGGCGGCTACACAATCTCGAACCTCTTCGCGGCCTTCTCGCGGGACGACGACGTGGCGGACGCCGGGGCCAACTACTCCTCGGTGAACCTGCCCTTCGCGCTCGGCTACACCTACGAGCACACGTTCTACGGCCCGAACCAGGCCGCCGACCTGGGCTGGACCTTCCCGGACGCGATCTTCGGGGCGCCGTTCTTCAAGGGCCCGGGCTTCACCGGGGCGAAGTACCTCGCCAGCCCCTCCGGCGCGGGCGAGATCCAGCTCTTCTCGAACACGATCAACGGCGGCGACTTCAACGACGCCCAGAACACCACGCAGCTCTACCGGTACCTGTCGGGCAACATCAGCATCGCCGCGGGCGACGAGCCCTGCTCGTACGTCCCGGCGGTGGACCGGATCTGCTACGTGAACAACACCGGCGAGGACGACATGCGGTTCTTCCAGTCGTCCACGCCCCTCACCCTCGGCCCCGGCGAGGCCGGCAGCATCGTGGTGGCGTACATCCACGCCGCCCCGGTGGCGCTGGCGGCCTTCACCGGTGGACCGTCCGAAGACATCAAGCCGGGCGACCCGCGCTACCTCGGCGACCGGCTCGCGATGGAAGCCGCGGTCAACCGGATCGATTCGCTGACCGGGTACCTGGGGTTCGTCGATGCCAACGCGGACGACGAGATCACCCAGGAGGAGTTCGTCGTCGTCGACGGGTCGCTGCTCGGCAAGGCGCTGGTGGCGCAGACGATCTTCGACAACAAGTTCCTGCTCCCCTTCGCGCCGGAGTCCCCGGAGTTCTTCCTGGTGCCGGGCGACAACGAGGTCACGGTCTTCTGGCGGGCCTCGCCCACCGAGGCCAACGGCGACCCGTTCTACGCCATCGCGAGCAACCGGCTCAACCCGGACGCCACGGTGAATGCGCTCTACGACGCGAACTACCGCGAGAACGACGTCGAGGGCTACCGGGTCTACCGCGGGCGGGTGGACAACCCGGAGGAGCTCGAGCTCCTCGCGCAGTTCGACCTCGACCTCACGACGTTCAAGGACTTCTACGGGACGGTGAACGCCAGCGGGCGGTGCGCGCCGGAGATCCTCGAGGGCGGCGTCCCGGTGGAGGATGAGTGCGCCAACCTTGCCGACACCTTCGATGACGTGCTCGACCCGCTGGTCACGCTCACGAGCTTCGTGGAATTCCCGCTCGTCGGCACCTTCACGCAGACCACCTCGCGGGTGCTGCTGGCCGATGGCTCGGTCCTCACCACCGGCGCCGACACCGCCGTGACGTCCCAGACGGCCGGCGGCTTCCCGGAGCTGAGCGACACCGGTGTTCCGTTCCTGTACGTGGATCGGAACGTCCGGAACGGCTTCCGGTACTTCTACGCGGTGACCGCGTTCGACGTGAACTCCATCCGGTCCGGCCCCTCCAGCCTGGAGTCGGCGCGGATCACCAGGTCGGCCACGCCGAACAAGCTGGCAACCAACTACGCCGCCTCCGGTTCGATCACGGGGCTGCAGATGCTCGGGCGCGGCACGGTGCTCAATCCCAGCGCGCCGTCGCCGACCATCGACGCGACCAACGGGACCTTCAGCGGGCCGGCGGCCCCGGCCAACGCCTGGGACCTCGGCTTCGTCGAGCTGCTGGCGACGGTGCTGGACGGCGACGGCTCGTTCTCGGTCGTCCTCGACAGCATCCAGCCCGGCTCGCCCTACCAGAGCATCCCGCACCGGTATTTCTTCTCGGCGCCGGCCTCGGGTGCGGTCGCGGCGGTGTCGATTCTCCAGCAGGTGGAGATCGGCGTCCGGACCGGCAGCGGCTCGCTGGCCGCCGCCGCGCTCGACCAGAGCTTCGCGGAGCGGTACGGCGGCAGTTCGGCGTACGCCCTGCCGGCGAAGGTGACCCTGCAGATGGATGGCGCGGACTACACCTCGCTCTACGGGCGCGGGTGCGTGAACGGCCGGCCGGGCTACACCGATGCCGGGGCCGGGAACTGCGCCTTCAACGGCTCCCGGTGGTTCGACGGGCCCAACGAGACCTTCGCCCACCCGAACGGCGGGAACCAGGCGAACAACTCGGGCGCCGCCATGAGCGATCCCGACAACGCTGGGGCGCTCGCCGGGGTCGTCACGATCCACAACACGCAGGCCTACCAGCAGGCGGGCGGCGCGAGCTACCGGCCGGTCGAGGGCGTCAAGTCGGCCACGAAGCGCGCGGCGGACTTCAACGTCTACTGGGGGGCGGGCGGCAAGGTGGACTCCGTCATCGACGTGACCCACAACGTGGTGGTGCCGTTCTCCACCCGGGCGGTCGCGAGCTGGGGCATCCTCAACGCCAGCGCGGCCACCGACCTCGGGTCGTACGACGAGCGCGCGGAGCTCACCAACACCGACATGGGGTGCGTGGAGCCGTATTACAGCCTCGGCGCGGGCATCGCCTGCGGCGCGGCGAGCCCGTTCGAGCTCGACTCGATCGCGGACCCCGGGCCCGTCGTCACCCCGTTGGCATCCGGTGAGGCCGCATACCGGACGGCCGCCCCGCAGCCGAACGACGGGATCGTGTTCTACCTGTCGGGCGACTGGTTCACGATGGAATTCGTGGGCGGCACGGTGCCCGCGGCCGGCACGGTCTGGACGCTCCGGCAGTACATCGGGGCGATCAACGGCGGCCGCAATTTCAGCGGCTCCATCGACTACGGGCCGTACACCTTCAACCCGTCGGCTGTCCGGACGATGAGTGCCGTCGGGGTCGAGCTGGCCGCGACGTACAGCGTCACGAACGGGGCCTTGACCACCACGAAGGCGAACCTCTCGCAGGTGCACACGGTTCCGGACCCGTACTACGTGACCAACGAGTTCGAGCAGACGACCGACACGAAGATCATCAAGTTCGTCAACCTGCCGCAGGAAGCGATCATCCGGATCTACTCCGCCAGCGGAGTGCTCGTCCGGGTGATCGAGCACCAGTCGAACACCTTCGGCGGCGAGGCGACCTGGAACGTGCGTAACCGCAACAACCAGGTCGTGGCGAGCGGGGTGTACTTCTTCCATATCGAGTCGGGTGAGGCTCGAAAGGTGGGCCGATTCACCGTGGTGAACTTCGCCCAGTAGCCGCCCAACGGGGGGCGGCGGCTCCGGCCGCCGTCCCCCCAGCCCTGGAGACAGACAGCATATGCAGAAGGCACTGTTCAATCGGGTGCTCCTGGCGGCGGCGGTGGTCATCGGTACGCCGACGCTCGGCCTCGCGCAGGAAGGCGGGGAGGACAACACCCCCTACGGCACGACCTCGGCGGAGTTCCTGCTCCTCGGAGCGGGGGCCCGCGGGGCGGCGCTCGGCGGCGCGTTCGCGTCCATCGCGGACGACCCCAGCGCCCTCTATCACAACCCCGCCGGCATCGCGCTGGTGCGCGGCCCCGGGGTGACCCTCTCGACGTACGACTACGTCGCGGACACCCGGTACAGCTGGGGGGGCGTGGTCTTCCCCTTCGGCGGCGGCTCGAGCGCGTTCGGCATCCAGTTCGGGACGTTCGGGTTCAAGGACCAGCCGGTCTATACCGTGGACCAGCCGGACGGCACGGGGTCGGTCTACTCCGTGAACGAGACGTTCGTGGGCGGGACGTACGCCGCGAACTTCTCGGACCGGTTCTCGGCGGGCCTCACGGCGAAGTTCATCTTCGACCAGCTGGGCGACGCCGAGGGCAATGCGTTCGCGGTGGACTTCGGCACCAACTTCCACGCGATGCTGAACAACCACCCGATCAAGTTCAGCTTCGTCCTTGCGAACCTCGGGACGAACCTGTCCTACTCGGGTGACGCGCTCAACGCGGACGTCCCGCGCAACCCGCTTCCGGGCGAGCCCGAGGTGCCGTCGCAGCCGCAGCCCGGCGAGCTTCGCACCAAGGACTTCGCCCTGCCCACGGTCTTCCGGGTCGGCCTGGCCTACGACCTGATCGCCCGGGAGAACAGCCGCATCACGCTGCTCGGCGACTTCAACCAGCCGACCAACGCGAAGGCGGGCTTCGTGGTGGGTGGCGAGTGGGGCCTCAGCCGCCTCGGCGGCTCCGGCTTCGGCGCGGCGCTCCGCGGCAGCTACAGCTACACCGCCTCGAACTCGGCGGAGCTCACCACGCTCTCCACCGACCTCTCGAACCGGGAGGACCTGCAGGGGCTCGCCTTCGGCGGCGGCATCAACTTCACCGCGGCCAGCGGCTTCCTGCTCGGAATGGACTACGCCTACCGTCACATGGGCGTGCTCGGTGCCACGAGCTTCTTCACCTTCAACGTCGGCTGGTGACGGCCGGCGGGCGGGTCCGGCCGGCTCCCCCGGGAGCCGGCCGGACCCGATAGAGAGCAGAATGCGGGCTGTCGTCGGAGCACTGGTGGCCACGATCGCGCTGGCGAACGCCACCCCGAGCCTCGCCTCCGGCCAGGCGGATCCCACCGTCGCAGTGCGGGCGGTGCGGTTCTTCCGCCCGGACGCGGGGCAGACGCGGGTGAAGGCGTTCGTCCAGGTTCCCTACGCGGTGATGACGCCGACCCAGGCGGCCTCGCCCGGCGGGGGCACCCTCAGTTACGAGGTGGCGGTCCGGATCACCGACTCCACCGGCCTCACCCTGCACACCGACTCGTGGCGCAACCACGCCGACGGCGCCCTCCGGAACACGGACGCCAGTGCGTTGGAGATCCTCGAGTTCCAGGTGGCACCGGGCCGGTTCCGGCTCGACGTCACGGTGACCGACTCGGTCAGCGGGACCCGGTTCACCGGGTCCGCCGACGTGGCCGGCTTCGCCGGTCAGCCCACCGTCTCCGACCTCCTCCTCTCGCCGGCCATCCGGGCGGCGACCGCGGCGGACACCATGCCGCAGGGGGGAGAGCTGGGCTTCGGGGCGAGGGGCGAGATCCTGGTGACGGCGGCGACGACGCTGGGGCTCACCCCCCTGCGGGCCGTGGCCCACTACCTCCTCGAGGTCTACTCGGCGGAGGAGGCCACCGGGACGCTCACGGTCTCCGTCCGGGACAAGGACGGGCGGACCCTGGTCCGGACCCCCGCGGCACCGATCTCGGTGCCGGCCGGGGGGAGGGTGCTCACCGGCCAGCTGGACCTGGAAGGACTGCCGCCGGGCACCTACGACCTCGCGGTGGAGGCCACCGTCGGCGGCGTCACCGTCGAACGGTCGGCCCCGTTCGCGATGGCGGACCTGCAGGCCACCCTCGAGCGGGAGGTCGCCCGCCGGGAGGACGAGCGGGTCACCGACGAGGGGTACTTCGCCGCGATGGGCAAGGAAGAACTGGACGAGGCCTTCGCCCCGCTCTTCTACGTGGCCGAGCCGGGCGACCGGCTCGACACCTACGAGAACGCGCTGAGCGTGGAGGCGCGCCGCAGGTACCTGACGGACTTCTGGCGGCGCCGGGATCCCGATCCCGCCACCACGCGGAACGAGGCCCGGGAGGCGTTCTACGGCGCCATTGCCTACGCGAACGAGCACTATCGCGAGCGCGGGCGTGCTGGCCGGGCCGGCTGGCGCACCGAACGGGGCCGGGTCTACGCCCGGCACGGCGCCCCGGACGAGGTCCTCCAGCGCCTTGCCAGCGGCAAGGCGCCGCCCTACGAGGTGTGGCGCTACACCAGGCAGCGGAACACCTACTTCATCTTCGCCGACCGCACCCGGCTCGACGCGTACACGCTGCTGTGCTCGAACGAGCTCCGGGAACAGTGCCGCAGTGACTGGCGCGAGGTCGTGGGCGAGGACGCCGTGAGGGACATCGGGCAGTTCCTCGGCGTGGACTTCTACCAGCGGCAGAACCAGCCGCTCGACTTCTAAGCGCGCAAGCCGAAGTCGCCGCGATGGTCCTCACGGAGCGTCCGGCCGTACACAGTCAACCGAACGAGGGGAACGCTATGCACCGTTATATCCGTGGGCTGATGCTCGCAGCGGCCGCGGGAGTCGTTTGGGGATGCGGCGACGACCCGCTGGCGGAAGGAGCCGGCGAGAACCTGCAGCTCGTCGGCGACCCGACCGCCCTCTTCATCACCGTCAACGACCTGGAGCGGATGGTCGTCGAGCTGAAGGACGCCCAGGGCACGGCCGTCCAGTCGACCTTCACGGTCTCGAACGTCTCGGCCGGCATCAGCGTGGCGGTGGACGAGAGCTTCGTGCCGGTCTTCTCGGCCGGTGGCGACCTCCTCCCGCCGACCTCGCCGACCCGGGTGCGGCTCGAGATCACGGCCGGCCCCAGCGCGGGCGCCGAGAGCTTCGACGTGAGCGCCGGAGGCGTCACCAGGACGTTCACCGTCCGGCTAGTGCCGACGGCCTTCGTGGGCACGTTCGCCGCCCCGCCGATCGTCTTCGACACGGTCACGTTCACCGCCGCGGCGCCGTTTGGCTTCGCACCCGACGCCGTCATCATCTCGCCGCTCGGGTATGAGTACGAGACCATCTCGGTGGCGGGCGACGGGTCCTCCATCACGTTCGTCCCGTCGTCGGCCGAGCCCGGCGCGCTGACGGTCGAAGGCGCGACGCTGAGCTTCATCCCCGGCGCGACCTTCACCTTCGAGACCGAGAACACCGACGGGGTCGGCAGCCCATTCACGGGCCAGGACGACCCGGGCACCACCGCGCCAACCATCAATGCGCCAGCGGCCGTGGGTGACAGCGTCGTGTGGGCTGACGGCGCGACGATCGCGGTGGACCAGTTCTACCGGGTGAGCATCCCCGGTGCCGGCACCTACCGGTTCACGCTGATCTGGGATGGCGAGGCCGACGAGGACCTGCTCATCTGCAACGCGGCGTGCACCGCCTTCCTCCCGGGCGGGACCGCGGGCGCCACGGGCGCCAACCCGGAGAACGCGAATATCGTCGCTGCCGGGCCGGTCGAGTGGAGTGTGTGGGTCAACCTGTATGACGCCAACGACGATCCGCCGCCCAATTTCAAGCTCATCGTGAAGCGGACGCTCTAGCCCGGGCGCACGCCCCGAGCAACGAGAACGCCCCCGGCGCCTAGCGCCGGGGGCGTTCTCGTTGCTCGGGGCCACCGGATGCGGTCAGCGATAGAGCCCGGTGATCCGCTCCGCCCGGAAAACGTACATTCCCTCGAGCCCCTGGAGCTCCCAGGCCCGGTTCCCCGCCGCGTCCACCTCCACCACCCGGCCCGCCTGCCCGAACGACACCAGGGCGCGGGACCCGGGGAGGTACTGCGTGGAGCCGCCGACGAACGTGAACGTCCCCGGCGCGTCGATGAACTGCCAGACCATCGTGGCGGTGAGGGTCGCGGGATTCACGAGGTAGCGGGCCATCCGGCTCGGCGCCGCGAGGCCGTTGTCCAGGAGCTGGACCTGCGACGGCCCGGCCGGCCGCAGCCCGTGCTGCCGCTCGAAGGCGCCCTTCGGGTCGTTCTGGAAGGTGAACTGGTTCGCCAGCCCGCCCATCCGCCATCGCACGGCGCCGGTGGCGGTGTCCACGCTGGTGACCTCGCTCAGGCTCCGGAAGCTGAGGAGCAGGTGGCCGTCGTCGTCGAACGCGACACCATTGCCGTGGGTGAAGTTGACGTCCGGGCCCATCCGGTCCGCCGCCGGGAGGTCGGTGATGGCGAAATGGTCGAACGCGTTCCACTCGAAGAGGAGCGCCCCCGCCGGCGAGACGTGCTGGACCACGGTGCCGAGCACCTCGGCGGCAGCGTTCCCGCCCAGCCCGGACAGGTCCATCACCCGCGCCTCGTCGCAGAGCATCCAGCGGGAGCCGTCCGCCGCGACCAGCACGTCGTGGAACCGCGTGGGGCGGCCGTTGACGCAGGTGTGCAGGCCCACCTCGCGGCCGGCCCCGTCGAGCGAGAGGATGCCACCGCCGGTGCCGAGGGTGGCGGAGAGGGTATAGCTCCCGTCCGCGTGCGCCGAGAACGAGGTGAGCTGGTTGGTGGGGAAAGCCCGGTACCAGACCAACTCCCCCAGGTTGTCCACGATGGCCCCGCCGTCGGGGAGCGAGAGGAGCACCAGGCCGGGGATGGTGTCGGTGCCGACGGCGGTGATGGCGGGAATCCACGCGGGCCGGGCCACGGTGGTGAACACCGTGGTATCGGGCGCGGTCTCGAGCGCCGTGCCGTCCCACAGGTCGGCCACCAGCCGGTATGACGTCTCGAGGTGCATGCCCAGGACGTCTACCCGGGCGATCGAGTCGCCCTCGAACACCCGCGCCGGGGTGATAACGGCCACTGCGCCGCCGGCGGCCAAGACTGCCCGCACCCGGACGCTGTCATACCCGCTGGCGCGCACCACGGCCTGCACGGCGAGGCCGTTCTCGGCCACCGGCTCCGTGTCCAGCCCCACGAAGACCGGCACCGGCGGCCCGGCGGGGTCGTCGTCGCCGCACGCGGCGGCGGCCAGGGCGAGCAGCGCGGCCCCGACGCACCGGAGGGACTGCCGGTTCATCAGATCAACTCCGTGGCGGGAAGGTCGTCGTCCCGGAACTGCTTCTGATGCAGCCGGGCGTAGAGCCCGCCGAGGGCGAGGAGGTCGCCGTGCGTCCCTTGCTCGACGATCCGGCCCCCGTCCAGCACCAGGATGCGGTTCGCGCGGCGCACCGTGCTCAGCCGGTGCGCGATGATGATCGTCGTGCGGCCCTCGAGCAGGCGCTCCATCGCGTCCTCGATCAGCCGCTCGCTCTCGTTGTCGAGGCTGCTCGTGGCCTCGTCCAGCACCAGCACCGCCGGGTCCTTGAGGAGGGCCCGCGCGATGGCGATGCGCTGGCGTTGCCCGCCGGAGAGCTTGACCCCCCGCTCGCCCACCACGGTGTCCCACCCCTGCGGCAGGCGCTCGATGAACTCGGCGGCGTGCGCCGCGGCCGCCGCGGCCCGGACGTCCTCCGCGGAGGCGTCGGGTCGGGCATAGGCGATGTTCTCCCGGATGGTCCCGGAGAAGAGCGCCGGCTCCTGGGGAACCATCCCGATCGCGCCCCGGAGGTCGGCCAGGCGGAGCGAGCGGATGTCAATGCCGTCGAGCAGGATCGCCCCCTCCACCGGGTCCCAGAAACGGGGCAGCAGCGACACCAGGGTGGTCTTCCCGGCCCCGGAGGGCCCCACCAGCGCCACCGTCTCGCCCGGGGCAACCTCGAGGTCCACGTGCTCGAGCGCCAGCACCGCGCCCGGATGGTACCGGAAGGAGACGTCCCGGAGGGCCACGCTGCCACGGAGCGGGCGGGGGAGGGGGGTGGGATCGGGCGGGTCCGCGATCCCGGAAGGCGTCTCCAGCAACTGGAACACCCGCTCCGCCGCGCCCACCGACTCCTGGTAGGAGCTGAAGAACGACGCCAGGGCCCCCACCGCCGCCGCGATGGACACCGTATAGAGGAGGAAGGCGATCAGGGTGCCGGCGGTGAGCCTCCCCTCGAGCACGAGGAGCCCGCCCTGCCAGAGCACGAAGACCACCGCGCCGAAGGTGGCAAAGGTGATCGCGGCGAAGAAGACCCCGCGCACCCGGGCCCGCGCGATCGCCTGCTCCACCACCCGCGCGAGCCGGGCGCCGAAGCGGCGGCGCTCCGCCGGCTCCTGCACGAAGCTCTGCACGGTGCGGATCTGGCTGAACGCCTCCTCCGCCACCGCCGTCGCGTCGGCCACCTTGTCCTGGACCCCGGTGCTCATCCGCCGGAGCCGCCGGCCGAGGAGCACCGCGGTGCCGACCACGACCGGGACGACCCCGAGCGTCGTGAGCGTGAGCCGGGGCTGCATCACCGTGAGCAGGATGATGCCGCCGGCGAGCGCCAGCACCTGGCGCGAGAACTCGGCGATCTGGTGGCTCAGCACCCCCTGCAGGAGGCCGATGTCGGTGGTGAGCCGGCTCACCAGCTCGCCGGTGCGCCGCTCGGCGAAGAACCCGGGGGGCAGGGTGAGGAGCTTGTCGAACAGCTCCTGGCGGAGCCCCGCCACCGCGCGCTCGCCGGTGGCGCCCAGGAGCCAGGTCTGCGCGTAGGTGAGCAGGGCCTGCACGCCGAAGAGCCCGAGGAGTCCGAGCGCCACCCGGTTGAGGAGCTGCCGATCGCCGCGGACGAACGCGGCGTCGAGGAGCCAGCCGACGGCGAGCGGAAACGCCAGGCCGATGGCGGCGCTCGCCACGAGCGCGAGGAAGGCGAGGAAGAGCGCGCGCCGGTGGGGCCGGATGCGCGGGACGAGCCGGAGGAGGGCGGTGGGCGGCGCCAATCGCCGCCGGCCCTCAGGGGGCGTGGTGGGAATGGTCGTCCGGGGCCGCGGCGGCCACGTCGGGCCGGTCGAGCACGATCAGCTCCGGCCGTTCGAGCGGGGAGCGGATCGGCAGGGCGCGGTCCACGCCCATCGCCACGAAGAGGAGCGCCAGGTAGAGCAGCGAATACCGGTACATCCGCCACGGGGTGCCGGTCGGGCCCTGCTCCTTGAGGAGACGGAGGCAGTACCAGAGGAGCCGGGCGCCGAGCAGGGCAGCGGCCGCGAAGTAGACCGGGCCGAAGGCCCCGAAGAGCGACGGCATCAGGGTGAGCGGCAGCAGCATCAGCGTGTACACCAGCATCTGGACCTTGGTGACGCGCTCGCCGCGCACCACCGGGAGCATCGGCACCCCGGCGCGGGCGTAGTCTCCGCGCTTGATGAGCGCGAGGGCCCAGAAGTGGGGCGGGGTCCAGAAGAAGATGATGGCGAAGAGGTACGCCGCCGCGAGGTCGAGCCCTCCCGTGACCGCCGCGTAGCCGACCAGCGGCGGGATGGCCCCGGCGGCGCCGCCGATCACGATGTTCTGCGGGCTCGACCGCTTGAGCCACATCGTGTAGACCAGCACGTAGAAGAGCAGGCCGCCCAGCGCCAGCGCCGCGGCGTGGAGGTTGGCGAACCGCCAGAGCACCAGGAACGCGGCCACGCCGAGGCTGACCCCGAACCAGAGCGCGTGCTGGCCGCGGATCCGGCCGGCGGGAACGGGCCGGAGCCGGGTGCGCCCCATCTTGTCGTCGATGTCCCGGTCGAACCACATGTTGATGCTGTTGGCGCCGCCGGCCATCAGGTAGCCGCCGACCAGCACGGCGAGCACCTGGCCCCAGGTCGGGGCCCCGCGGCCGGTGGCGTACATCGGGGCCACCGCGGTGACGAGGAGGAGCGAGATGACCCGGGGCTTGGTGAGGGCGATCCAGTCGCCGGGCGTGGCCCCGCCGGCACCGGGGCGGGCCACCCGCCACCAGGCGATGCCGGCGGCGATCGTCAGGCCGAAGCCGGCGAGGGCGATGGCGTTCCAGGTGGCGGGGGAGAGGTCGGGCATCGGGCTCCGTCGGGCGTGGGGCATTCCCGCCCCGAACGCTGAAAAAACGGCCCGCGGCGGAGCCTTGTCAACCGCCGCGACGCGGAGCCAAGTTACACCCAATGGACTCCCCATCCCAGCGCGACGCCTGGGGCGAGCGCCTGCCGCGCCGCCTGGGGCTCTGGAGCGCCGTCGCCGTCCTGGTCGGGTCGGTGATCGGCAGCGGCATCTTCCGGGTGCCGGCGGCGGTCGCGGCCGCGGTGAGCGACCCCGGCCCGGTCCTCCTCACGTGGGCGTTCGGCGGCCTCCTCGCCCTCTGCGGGGCGCTCACCCTTGCCGAGCTGGCCGCGGCGCTCCCCCGCTCGGGGGGCGTCTTCGCCTACATCCTCGAGGCGTTCGGCCCGCTGCCCGCCTTCCTCTTCGGGTGGAGCTACCTGGCGGTGATCCGCGCGGCGGCGCTCGGCGCCATCGCGACGATCTTCGCCGAGTACCTCACCCGCTTCGTGGCGCTGGACCCGATGCAGGTGCGGTACGTCGCGGCGGGGCTCATCGTCCTGGTCGGCATCTTCAACTACGTGGGCGTGGCGCGGGCCGCCGCGGTGATGAACCTCGCCACGGTGGGGAAGTTCGGGGCGCTGGCGCTGCTGGTGGGGCTCGCGTTCCTCGCCGGCGACGGGAACGCCGCGAACTTCACCGCGTCGAGCGGGAGCGGGGTGTCCCTGTCGGCGGTGGCGACGGTGCTGGTGGCGGTGATGTGGACCTACGACGGGTGGGCCGACCTCTCGTACATGGGCGGCGAGGTGCGGGACCCCCAGCGCACCCTGCCACGCGCGCTCATCCTGGGCACGCTCGCGATCATCGCGATCTACATGGCGGTGAACGCCGCCTACATCTACCTGGTGCCGCTGCCGGAGATGGCCACCTCGCCGCTCATCGCGGCCACCGCCGCGGAGCGGATCCCGCTGCTCGGCGACCTCGGCGCCCGGGGCGTCGCGCTGGTGGTGATGCTCTCGACCTTCGGGGCCTTGAACGGCTCGATGATGACCGGCCCCCGGGTCTTCTTCGCGATGGCCGACCGGGGGCTCTTCTTCCCCGCCATCGCCCGGGTGTCGCCCCGGTTCCGCAGCCCGTCCACGGCGATCTGGCTGGCGGTGGCCCTCGGCGTGGTCTACGTGCTCTTCAACGACTTCGCCCAGCTCGCCGACAAGTTCGTGCTGGGCATCTGGCCGTTCTACACGCTGGCGGTGGCGGCGGTGTTCGTGCTCCGCCGCCGGCGGCCCGACCTCGAGCGCCCCTACCGGGTGTGGGGCTATCCGGTGGTGCCGATCGTGTTCCTCGTGTCGTCGGTGGGCATGGTGGTGAACGCGCTGTTGACGCGCCCGGTGGACACCGGGATCACCTTCGGGATCATCCTGCTCGGCTTCCCGGTCTACCGGGTCTGGCGCCGGTTCAGCCCGGCCCCGGTCACGACTCCGTAACCACCCATCCCGCTCGCTTGACGGCCCCCGGCCCGGGCGGCAGATTCTGCGCGCCGTGGCGGGCCGGCAGGCGCGCCGGCCCCGCCGGATCGTCCTACCTCTTCGCTGAAGGAACCATCATGAATTCCCGGTTCGTCCGATTCGCGCGGACGGCCTTGGGGCTCGTCCTGCTGGCGTTCGTCGCCGGCCGGCTCGAGGCGCAGGGCGTCACCAGCGCCGCCATCCAGGGGGTGGTCACCCAGGCGGGTGGCGCCCCGATCGAGGGGGCCGTCATCGAGGTCCTCAACACCTCCACCGGCGCCCGGCTCCAGGCGGTCACCCGCGCGAACGGGCGGTACTTCCTCGAGAACGTCCCCCCCGGCGGACCGTACCGGATCGCGGCCCGGGCCATCGGGTTCCAGGGGACCGCCGAGGACGGGATCCGCCTCACCCTGGGCCAGCGGTTCACGCGGGACTTCGCCCTCGAGCGGCAGGTCGTCGAGCTCGAGGAGGTATCGGTGGCGGCCGGGGCGAACCCGCTGATCAACACCGGCCGGACCGGGGCCGCGCAGTCGATCTCGGAAGCCGCCATCCGGAACCTCCCGCTGCTCGGCCGCAACATCACGGGCCTGATCGCGGCGGCGCCGCAGGTGGCGGTGTCCGGCTCGGGGGGGCCGTCCATCGGCGGCCAGAACAACCGGCTCAACAGCATCCAGGTGGACGGCGCGGTCATCAACGACCTCTTCGGCCTGGGGGCGACCGGCACCGCCGGCGGCCAGGCCAACGCCCGGGCGATCTCGGTGGCGGCGGTGAAGGAATTCCAGGTGCTGGTGGCGCCCTACGACGTGCGGCAGGGGAGCTTCGCCGGCGGCCTGGTGAACGCCATCACCCAGTCGGGCAGCAACGAGTTCCACGGCTCGCTCTTCGGGTTCCTGCAGAACGAGTCCTTCGTCGGCAACATCGGCGGGGTGGAGCCGACGGAGTTCAGCACCACCCAGTACGGCGGCTCGCTGTCGGGCCCCATCCTCCGGGACCGGCTCCACTTCTTCGCCACGGTCGACCGCCAGGAGAGCTCGCGGCCGTTCGTCGGCCCGACGGTGGACGAGGCGCTTGGCGCCACCGGCGCAGCGGACTGCCAGCAGGTGATCGACGCGGTGGCGGCCGAGGGCTACAGCGCGGGGAGCTGCGGCGACTTCACCAACGAGAGCCCGAACCCGACCTTCTTCGGGAAGCTCGACTGGCAGCCGGCGGTCAACAACCGGGTGACCCTCAGCTACAACCGCGTCTCGGCGAGCGACGACAACCTGAGCCGGCGGGACAACGGCGACTGGCAGCTCTCCGGCGGCGCGTACCAGTTCGAGTCGGTCACCAACCAGTTCCGGATGAACTGGGCGTCGGTCTTCTCCAACCGGCTCTCCAACGACCTGATCGTCGGTTACCAGACGATCCGGGACGACCGCGCGCCCGACACGCCGTTCCCGACGATCCGGGTCACCTCGGGCACCGGCGTGCTGGTGAGCGGCGCGGAGCGGTTCTCCCAGGCGAACGAGCTCGACCAGGACATCTTCGAGCTCACCGACAACCTGACGTTCGACCTCGGCCGGCACCGCGTGACGGTCGGCACCCACAACGAGTTCTTCTCCTTCCGGAACGTCTTCTTCCCGCGCTCGATCGGCGAGTGGACCTTCACCTCGGTGGATTCACTTTCGGCGGGCCTCCCGACCGAGTATCGGCGGAACGTCGAGCTCCGGCCCGGCGGCGGCACGGCGGAGTTCGACGTGACGCAGTGGGGCTTCTACGCCCAGGACCAGTTCAACCTGACCGACCGGCTGGTGGTGACCGCGGGCCTCCGGGCGGACATCCCCACCTTCGGCGAGAGCCCGGTGACCAATCCCGGCCTGGTGGACTCCCTCGGCGTGGACACCGGGGCCTTCCCGAGCGGGAACGTGCACTGGTCGCCGCGGCTGGGCCTCAACTACGACGTCTTCGGGGACGCGAGCACCGTGCTCCGCGGCGGCGTCGGCATCTTCACCGGCCGGCCGGCCTACGTCTGGGTGTCGAACGCCTACACCGGCACGGGCCTCGCGACGGCGGAGTTCACCTGCCGCGCGTCGAGTGGCAACCTCCCCGGCTTCACCCTCGACCCGGCGGTCCAGCCCGACGCCTGCGTCGGCGGCGGGGCGCCGTCGCCCCCGAAGTCCACGCCGGCCTTCTTCGACGAGGACTTCAAGTTCCAGCAGAACCTGAAGGCGGCCATCGGGCTCGACCGCCAGCTCCCCTGGAACATGGTCGGGACGGTGGACCTCGTGTACACCAAGTGGACCAACTCGCTCTACATCGAGGACATCAACCTGGCCGGCCCGCAGGGCCTGGTGCTCGGCGAGGGCGGCCGGGTCACCTACGGCGTGCCCGGGAGCGGGACCCCGGTGCGCCGGAGCGACGCGTACGACGCCGCGCTCCGCCACTCGAACAAGAGCGAGGACCGGTCGTACCAGGCCACCTTCCAGCTCCAGAAGCGCTTCAGCGACAACCTGGAGTTCAATGCCGGGTACACCTACTCGAACGCGAAGGACGTGATGGCGCTCACCTCGAGCATCGCGTTCTCGAACTACGGCTTCGCCACGCTGGACGGCTCCATCGCGGACCGGAACCTCACGACCTCGAGCTTCGACCGGCCCCACAAGGTCACCATCAGCGGGACCATCCAGCTGCCGGCGCGGTTCTCGGCGTCGCTGTTCTACATCGGGACGAGCGGGACCCCGTACGCCTACGTGGTGAACGGCGACATCAACTCCGACGGCGTGGGCGGCACGAACCGGGAGTTCAACGACCTCTTCTACGTGCCGACCGGCGCGGGCGACTTCACGGTGGCGCCGACCTCGAGCGCCACGTACGCGGACCTGGAGCAGTACATCTCGACCGAGCGCTGCCTCACCACCCAGCGGGGCCGGGTGATGGAGCGGAACAGCTGCCGCAACCCGTGGTTCAACCTGCTCAACGCGCGGATCTCCTGGACCGTCCCCACGGTCCGCGCCCAGGAGCTCACGCTGCGCTTCGACATCCAGAACGTCCTCAACCTCCTCGACGAGGACTGGGGGCTCCAGAAGGAGACCTCGTCGTTCGAGGGCCAGCAGATCGTGCGGATGCGGGCGTGGGACGCCGCGAACCAGCGCGGCAGCTACGACATCACCCTGCCCACCCGCGACCGGCTGAACAGCAACCTCAACCGGTGGGCGATGCAGCTCGGGGCGTCGTACAGCTTCTAGGACAGGGAGAGGGGAGAGGGGAGAGGGGAGAGGTTCCCCCCGCCTCCCCGCCCCCCCGCCCCCCGCCTCCCCGCCTCCCCGCCTCCGCCGGCACGAAGGGGCCCCCCGGCGCACTCGCGCCGGGGGGCCGTTCGCTTGTGGGGCCGCGGGGCAGGGCCCGTTCCCCGTTCCCCGTTCCCCGTTCCCCGCCTAGGTCCTCACCCGTGCCAGCAGCACCACTCCCGCGGCGAGGAAGAGCGCGTTGGGGAACCACGCGGCCGCCACGGGGTTGATCACGCCGCCGGCTCCCACCGCCTCGGAGAGCTGGACCAGCAGCAGGAAGAGGATCGTCGTGGCCAGGCTGATCGCGACGCCCACCGCCGCACCCTGCCGGGGGGCGGCCACCGCGAGCGGCGCGCCGAAGAGCGCGATGATCAGGCAGGTGATCGGCACCGCGATCTTGAGCGCCCGTCGCACCACCAGCTTGTCGGTGTTGTTGCCCGAGCGCCCGAACGCGTCGATGTACCGCCCGAGCTCGCGGAAGTTCATCGCCTTCTGCGACTTGGGTTCCGCCAGCAGGGCGGCGGGCCGCTCGGTGAAGACCCGGTGCTCCAGGGCCCCGAACTCGAGCGTGGCCACCACGTCGCTTCCGGCGAGCACCCGGCTCACGCCGTGCCCCAGCCGCCAGCGCCGGGAGGTGGAGTCCCACGACGCGCTGTCGGCCACGATGGCGAGCCCCGGGTAACCCGGGCCGGTGCCTTCGCGCTCCAGCACCGGGAACCGGATCAGCCCGCGGGTGGCGTCGAGCGAGCGGAGGGAGTAGACCCAGCCCTCCTCGCCCCGGAAGACGAAGTTCCAGCGGTTCTCCGATGGCCGGGCGTCCCGCGCCTTCTCGATCTCCAGCTTCCGCTGGGTGGCCGACGGCGCCACTTCGCCCACCGCGAACGCCGCGACCGACGCCAGCGCGGCTGCGGCGAGGAGGGGCCGGATGAGGCGGTGGAAGCTCTGGCCGCTGGCCTTCACCGCGGTGAGCTCGTTGTGCCGCCCCAGGTTCACCAGGGTGAAGACGGTGGCGAAGAGCACCGCGGCCGGCATCGCGAGCGCCATCTCCTCCGGGAGGCCGTAGACCAGCCGGGCCAGCAGCACCTCCCCGATGGTCAGCCCGTGGTTCATCAGCTTCCTGGTGTCCTCGCTCAGCTTGATGACGGTCACGAGGAGCGGCAGGCCGATCGCGGTGAGCAGGTAGATGCGCACCCAGCTGGAGAGGACGTAGCGATCGAGGATCCGGAGCCTCATCCCACGTGCTCCGGGTGGCCGCGCAGGCGGCGGAGGAGGCGGAGGAGCGGTGCGGCGAGCTCCGCCAGGTCGCCGCCGCGGGTCGAGCCCGACTCCCGGTTCACGACCCAGAGCCCCAGGACGCCGAGGATCGCGTACAGCACGTTGGGCGCCCACATCGGGATGGCGGGGTGAAGCTGGCCGCTGTCGGCCAGGGCCTCGCCCGCGGGGAGGCAGATGTAGAAGACCGCCACGCAGATGCCGGTGCCGCCGAGGACCAGGCCCATCCCGCCGCGGGGAAACCGGAGCGCGAGGGGCACGCCGAGCAGGACGAAGACCAGGCAGGCCACGCTCAACGACCACTTCTTGTGGACTTCGAGCAGGAACTCCGACGCCTCCCGTCGCGCCTCCAGCGCGGACTCGCGGGCCTCGGCCAGTTCCGCGGGGGCGGCGAGGTGGACCCCGCGGTCGCCGAACCGACCCGCCTCCCTCGCCGGCGCGGGCCCGGGAACCACCGCAGCGGTGGTGTCGCCGCCGGCGCGTGCCGGGCCCTGCCAGCCGGGTTCCGGACGCTGCGGGCCGGCCCGGGCGCTGTCGGCCCGGCGCCGGAACCGGTCGAGGCGCTCCGGCAGGCGCTTCCCGGCGGGGGCCTGTGCGGGCTGCTGGGCCTCGGCCGTCCTAGGGGTGAAGAACCGTCCTGCCCGGCGGAACAGGGTGCAGTAGCCGCCGGCGGTGAGCTCGGGGGGCACCGGTTGCGCGGGGCGGGCGGCGCGGAGCCCGAGGAGGCGCCGCAGGTCGGCCGACACCATCGCTTCTCCCCACTCCCGCCCCGCAGCCTGGCGGGCGCGACTGGTGGCGACCACATCCAGCATCTCGCAGGTGCTCATCTCGCGGTCGCCGCGCGCGCCCTCGAACTCGTCCCGCTCGAGCTGGTTCGCCACGCCCCGGACCAGGACGGTGTTCTCCCCGAACGCCGTCAGCTGGAAGAGGGTCGGGGCGGTGGTGCGGTACTCGTGGACCTCGCCGTCATAGAGCCGGAGAACCAGGTCGGTGCCTTCGGGGGCCAGCCCCATCACCCCGCTGTCGGCATAGACCACCCGGCGGAGGTCCTGGCCCGAGAGGTCGAAGATCGTCACGTCGCGGAGGCGGCCGCCCCCCCGGTCGATCCGGCCGGCCCGCAGGAAGAGGCCGGTCCGGAGCGGATTGACCGCCTGCTCCTCGAGCTGCAACGTTGGCTTGACCCGCGCGATGTCGCCGATCAGGGTCCGGAGCCGCGCGTTGGTCCGCGGCACCACCTGGTCGAGGAAGAGGAAGTTCGTCGCGGCCCAGACGAGGCCCACTGCGAGGAGGGGACGGAGGATCCGTCCGACGCTCACCCCGGAGGCCCGCATGGCGGTGACCTCGTTGTCGGCCGCGAGCTGGCTCACCGCATAGAGGGTCCCGGCCAGCACGGCGATGGGGAGCGCCATCGGCACGAGGAAGGGCAGGGTCAGGGCGAACACCTCGCCGATGACCGACCAGGGGAGGCCCTTCCCGACGAGCTGCTCGAATCGCTTCGCCACCTGCTGGAGCAGCAGGATGCTGACCAACGCGGTCAAGGCGTAGGCGAAGGGTCCCGCGAGCGTCCGCACCAGGTAGCGATCCAGGATCCGCACGCGCTAACTCACTCTGTTGTAAGGGGTTCCGCGCACGTGTATATTCCCGGCCTTGTCCCGCCCCCAATCTAATCGTCCCGCCCGGGACCCGCGTCGCGCCCGCGCTTCCCGCGGGGCCTGCCTCCTCTTCCCCGCCGCCCTGTCGGTGCTCGCGGTGGGGGCATCGGCGCAGGAGCCGGTGGCCGTGCCCGGCGTCGAGGCCACCTTCGCCCGCCCGCTCCCCGGGCTGCGGCAACCGGCGATACTCCGCGCGCCGTGGCTCGCCCCCGGGCTCCGCTCCGAGGCCCTCGCCGCCTTCGACCGGGGGGTGGCCCGGGCGGTGGACTCGGCCCGGGCGGCCGACGAGCTCGCCTGGCGGTTCCAGCGGCTCTATGGCGCCCGCGCCGACGTGGCCACCGACTCCGCCCGGGTGCAGGCGCGCGGACTCCTCGGCCTGCCGGTCAAGTACGCCGACATCGCCTTCGAGGGGCGGGCCGGGGTGGAGCTCCGCACCGAGCGGTTCCGGAACGAGCGGTGCGACGCGATCCAGCTCCTCGACCCCAATTCCGGATGCGACGGCTCGTGGAAGGCGCCCCGCCTCGACACCGAGTTCAACCTGCGGGCGGCGGGGCTGATCGGCCGCCGGGTCCACCTCAACGTGGACTACGCCACCGAGCGGGAGTTCACCGCCAACAACAACATCCAGCTGTACTACGAGGGACTGGAGGACGAGATCATCCGCCGGGTGGAGGTGGGGACGGTCACCTTCCGCCCGCCTCCCACCCGGTTCCTGACCGCGGCCATTCCGAGCAACAACTTCGGCGTCAACGCCACGTTCGACCTCGGGCCGGTGCAGCTGCAGACCCTCTACGCCTCGCAGCGCGGCTCGGTGGCCAACGAGCGGGTCTACACCATCGGCCAGACCACCAGCTCCCCGCAGCAGCGGCAGACGCGCGACCTCGACTTCGAGGCGGGCCGCTTCTACTGGACGGTGGATCCGATCCAGCTCGCGGGCTACCCCGCGGTGGACATCCTGGCCCTTGGCCCCGAGGCGGTGCCGGCATCGGCCCGGCCCGCGCACGGTGCAGGTCTACCGCTACCGCCCGGGCACCGCGCAGGGCGGCAGCACGCCCGACATCGGCGGCATCCTCGCCCTCGGGCTCGGCGAGGACGGGACCCAGAAGGCGGGGCCGCTCCGCTGGGAACTGCTGCTGCAGGGCTCGGACTACTACCTCGACCCGTCGGGGCTCTGGTTCGCGCTCGCGACCAAGCTCGACAAGGGCGACTTCCTCGCGGTCAGCTATCGCACCGCGGACGGCGGCCTCGTCGGCACCCTGCCGGTGACGGACGACCCGGCCACGACCGACACCCTCCGGCTCATCGTCGAGCCGCTCCGGGGACCGGAGGTGCCGACCTTCCGCCACGAGATGCGGCAGGTCTACCGGGTGGCGGGGAGCGACCTCGACCGGCCGAGCCTCACGGTGGCGCTGACGGTGAACCGGTCGGCGCAGCCCCTCTCCGGCGAGGGCACCTACCTCTCGCTCCTCGGGCTCGCCACCCAGAGCAACACCGAGGAATTCGACCGGGAGAACCGGCTCTTCCCGCGGCTCCGGGACCCCGGCGCGGCCGAGATCCTGCCCGAGGCGTACATCATCCTCCCGCACCTCCGGCCGTTCGCCGACGCCACCAGGCTCCTGCCCCAGGAGCGGAACGACTCGCTCTACCGCACGCCGCTGTACCTGATCTCCACCACGCAGGCGCCCCCCGCCCGCTTCACCTTCGGGCTCGAGTACCTGGCCGCGGGCGCGGGGGACCGGACGACGCTCAACCTGAACGCCCTCCAGCTGGTCGAGGGGAGCGAGCAGCTGCTGCTCGGCGGGCGCCGGCTGGAGCGCGGGGTGGACTACTCGATCGCCTACGAGCTGGGCCAGGTGACGTTCCTCGACCCGGACGGCCTCTTCGGGCAGGGGGCGGCCACCATCACGGCCCGGTTCGAGGAGCGGGGGGCGTTCGCGGTGGCGCCGCAGACCATCTACGGCCTCGCGGGGCGCTATTCGCTCGGGCGGATCGGGTGGGTCGACCTGGTGGGGATGTACCAGTCGGAGCAGACGGTCTTCAATCGCCCGACGATCGGCTTCGAGCCGACCTCGAACCTGGTCGGCGGCGTGAGCACGCGGCTCACCTTCCAGCCGCGGGGGGTGACCAGCTTCCTCAACCGGCTCACTTCCACGCCGGCCACTGCGCCCTCACGCCTGGAGCTCAACGCGGAGCTGGCGTTCAGCCGCCCCGACCCGAACCGGGTGGGCGTGGCCTACCTCGACGACTTCGAGTCCGACGCCGGCTTCCAGGTTTCGCTCCGGGAGACGGTGTGGCGCTTCGGCAGCGTGCCGCAGAGCGCCGACGGCCTGGCGGACATCGGCTTCGGCGCGGGCTTCGACCCGGCGGACGCGGTCCAGCTCACCTGGCAGAACCTGATCCCCGGCCCGGGCGGCGGGGCGCTGGAGATCAAGGCCCAGGACATCGACGACCGGATCCGGCTCTCCGGCGTGGGCGACCGGCCCGAGACCATCCTCTACCTCCGCTTCCACGCCGACACCGCGGGCGGGATCGTCCAGCGGGACAACAGCTCCCGCTGGAGCCAGCCGGCCCGGCCGTTCCGGCCGCGCTGGCGCTCGATCGTGACGCCGCTGAGCGTGGGCGGGCTCGACCTCTCGCGGAACGAGTTCCTCGAGTTCTGGGTGTTCCAGAGCGGGCTCCGCGAGGCCGACTCCGCCGGCGTGCGGCTGGTCTTCGACCTCGGCACCGTCAGCGAGGACGCGCTGGCCCTCGCGCCCACCGACTTCACCCTCGCCGGGGCGGACACGACCTACACCGGCCGGCAACTGGTCGGCCCGGGCCGGCTGGACACCGAGCGCTCGCCGACCGGCGTCTTCAACGCCTCGGTGGACGACATCGGGATCCTCTCCGACCGGCCGGACCAGCTCACCGGGCCGGAGGGGCCGCTCGACCGGCCGGCGCTCTGCCTGCGCGAGCTGGGCACCGCGGTGCCGGTCTTCCCCTGGGGCGACCTGAGCGCGCGGTGCTCGAACGGGAACGGCACGCTCGACACCGAGGACCTCAACAACGACAACCTGCTGGACGCGCGCGGGGCGAACGACAACGTGGCGCGCTGGGTGGTGGACCTGCGCGACGGCCGCTACTTCGTCCGCGACGGGGTCACCTCCACCGACCAGGGCGGCAACGTGGCGAAGTGGAGCCTCTACCGGATCCCGATCCGCGCGCCGGACCACCTGCTGGGGACGCCGAACCTCCGGCTGGTGCAGCACCTCCGGGTCACCGTGGCGGGCCCCCCGGACGACGGGGGCGACGACATCGCGGCGCGCTTCGCGATCGCCCGGATGCGGATCCTCGGCACCAGCTGGGTGCGGCGCGCCGACCAGCCGATCGCCGGGATCAGCGGCGACCTCCCGGAGCCGGCCGGCGAGGTGACGGCCTCGGTGGTCTCGACCGAGGACGACGGCTACGAGAGCCCGCCCGGGGTGGCGGACCAGACCACCCGGAAGGACGGCAGCCAGGACACCCAGGGCATCCAGATCAACGAGAAGTCGCTCCGGATCATCGGGGCGGGCCTCGCCGCCGGGCAGCGCGCCGAGGCCTACTTCCGGTTCCCGGCCGGCCCCCAGAACCTGCTCAAGTACCGGGAGATGCGGGTGTGGGCCCGGGGCCGGGGCACCGGATGGGCCGAGGGGGACTTCGAGGCGCTGGTGAAGGTCGGCACCGACGCCGACAATTTCTATCTCTACCGCGCGCGGGCCTTCACCGACACCTGGGAGCCGGAGATCGCCGTCGACCTCGACGTCTGGCGCCGGCTCCGGGGCGAGACCGAGGGGCGCTGGCTGCGCGGCGAGCCGCCCTCCGGCGCGGCGGAGTGCGGCTTCGGCGACCCGGAGGCGTGGGTGGCGTGCGAGGGCCCGTACCTCGTGCACGTGCGCGACCCCGACGTGGGGCCCCCCAACCTCGCCGCGGTGCAGGAGGTGAGCGCGGCCATCTGGCGCGCGTCGGCGGGCACGGCGGCCACGGGCACGGAGCTCTGGGTGGACGACATCCGGATGGCCCGCCCGGTGTCCGAGGTCGGCTCGGCGTATGCCCTCGACGCGCGGCTCACCGCGTCCGACGTCGGCGACCTGGGGTTCTCGCTCACCCGGCAGGGCTCCCAGTTCCGCCAGATCGGCCGCGACCCGAGCTACCGCAGCACCACCAACCTCAGCGTCGGCGGCAGCACGCGGCTGGAGCGCTTCCTGCCGGCGGGCCTCGGCGTGGCCCTCCCGGTGACGGCGAGCTACGTCCGCAGCGCGGTGAACCCGGAGCTCGTGACCGGCACCGACCTCCGCGCCGCCGACCTCCCGGGTCTTCGCCGGCCGGAAGCCTGGACCGCCACCTTCACCGCCGCCATTCGGCGCACTTCCCGGGGCACCAACTGGCTCACCCGCGGGCTGGTGGACCCGTTCTCGCTCACCGGCTCCTACACCACCGGCCGGAACGCCACCGAACTCAGCGAGGGATCGGCCTCCGCCTACCAGGTGAACGCCGCCTACCGGCTCCAGCTCCCCCGCACCGGGCCGCGGCTCCCGCTCGGCGGCCTCGTGGACGCGCTTCCCGGGTGGCTCGCCCGGACCGAGGCGGCGCAGGGCATGCGCGACTCGCGGCTCGCCCTCGCGCCGACCGGCATCCGCCTCTCCAGCGCGCTCTCGCGGAACGAGACCGACCGCACCTCCTACGCGGTGCCGGTGGAGCGGCCGGAGGACGCCCTGATCCGCCCGGTCACCTCGCTCACGCACCTCTGGCGGAACGCGGCGGGGCTCACCCTCCAGCCGGTCGGGATGCTGACGATCAACGGCGACCTGGTCAGCACCCGGGACCTCCGGCAGTACCCCGATTCCACGACGATCGGCCGGCTTGCCGGCGAGGCCCGGAAGGCGTTCCTCGGGATGGACGCCGGCGCGGAGCGGAACCGGACCTTCACCACCTCGCTCACCCTCGCGCCGCGGTTCACCAGCTGGCTCCGGCCCCGCTACTCGACCGGCAGCAGCTTCGTGCTGAACCGGTACCTCTTCGGCCGGGAGCCGGTGCGCGCCGAGGAGGATACCGCCGGCGCGTTCCTGCTGCCCCAGACCTACAACAACAGCCGCACGCGCGAGATCGGGGCCGCGGTCTCGATCGAGCGGCTGCTGGCCGGGATCCTGGGGGACTCGTCGCGCGTGGTCCGCTCGCTCCGCCGGCTCCGCCCGCTCGACCTGACCAGCGGACACACGCTCACTTCCACCTTCGACCTGGCCACTTTCGACCCCGGGCTCGGCTACCAGCTCGCCCTCGGTGGGCTGGACCGCTTCCTCGGGCAGGAGGGCGAGCCGGCGATCGGCGCCTCGGAGATCGACCGCGCCACGATGTCCCTGGGAGCGGACCTGCCGCTCGGCCTCTCGGTCTCGCTGTCGTACAGCGACATCGAGACCGACCGCTACCAGCGGGTCGGCGACGGGTACCGGGTGTCCACGGTGCGGGCGACCGAATGGCCCACCGGCACCGTCCGGCTCACCCGGAGCTTCCGCAGCGGCCCCCTGGCGCAGTTCGTGGTGGGCGCGACGGTGCGCGACCGCGAGGGCGTCACGCGCCTGCCGTCGGCCACCGGCGCCGCGGCCCGCCAGTCCACCCTCTCCGAGGCGTGGACCCGGGACCTGCAGGCCGGGTTCCGGAACGGGCTCGTGGTCCGGCTCGGTTACAACACCACCGACCAGGAGACCGAGTCGAACGGCAACCTGACGGTGCTCGACAACAGCGAGGTGGTGGGGGCGCTGAACTACTCCTTCCGGCTCCCCGAGGGGATCAGCAAGTCGCGGCGGGTCATCCGCATCACCACGACCGGGCGGCTGGCGAGCAACACCTCGTGCCTCGACCGCCCGACCACCGATGGATGCGAGGTGATCACCGACTTCTACCGGCGTGACGTGCTCGTCACCCTGGACACCGACCTCGGCCGCATCATGACCGGCTCGCTGCAGGGCAACTGGTCCATCAACGACGCGAAGCACCTCAACCGCCGCACCAACCAGCTCATCCTGACGGCGGGGTTCACGCTCTCCCTCTTCGCCGGAGACTTCCGATGATCCCGCGGTGGCTCCTCGCGACCCTCGTGCTCGGGACGGGCTGCCAGGAGGGCCCGCCCCCGCCCCCGTTCGACGGGCAGGCCGCCCTCGCCTACGTGACGCGGCAGGTCGCGTTCGGCCCGCGGGTGCCGGGCACGGAGGCGCACCGCCGGATGGGCGACTGGCTCGACAGCCTGCTCACGGCGCGCGGCGACACGCTCCTGGTGCAGGCGTTCAACCACGTCACCCTCGCGGGCGACACGCTGCCGCTCCGGAACTTCCTCGCCCGCTTCCGGCCGGAAGCGGAGGACCGGATCCTGCTCGTGGCCCACTGGGACACGCGCCCGCGGGCGGACGCGGCCGGCAGCCGCGACCCGGCCGCGCCGGTGCCCGGGGCGAACGACGGAGGGTCGGGGGTGGCGGTGCTGCTGGGGGTGGCCGACGCCATCGTCTCGGCCGGCGGGCCGCCGAGGGGGGTGGACCTGCTGTTCGTGGACGGGGAGGACTACGGGATCTTCGCCGACAGCGCGGACGTCCTCATCGGGAGCACCTGGTTCGCCCGCAACCTCCCGCCGGGGCCGCGCCCGCGGTACGCCGTGCTGTTCGACCTGGTCGGCGCCCCCAACCCGCGCTTTGCCCAGGAGGGCTACTCGCTGACCGGCGCGCCCAGCGTGGTGCGCGATGCCTGGGAGACGGCGGAGCGCCTGGGGCACGGGGCGATGTTCCCGGTGGACGGCGGGATTCCCATCAAGGACGACCACCTGCCCCTCCAGCACGCCGGCATCCCCGCGGTGGACGTGATCGACCTGCGCTTCCTCAACGGCCCGGTCTGGCACACCCCCGACGACACCCCGGACAAGGTGAGCGCCGCGACCCTCCAGGCGGTCGGTGAGGTGGCGCTCGCGCTCCTCTGGAAACCCGGGCGGTAACCGGCCACCCCGGCCCGGCGTGAGGCGCCGCAGACTGCGGCGATGCGCCCCGCCGAACGCCGCGCCCTCCTCACCCTGCTCGGCCTCGCCCTGATTGGCCACGGGGTCCGGCTCGCGCTGGCCCGTCCGGGCGACGCCCCGGGCGCCGTGCGCGTGCCGGGCCAACCGGCCGACCCCCACGTCCACGCCGACAGCGCCCGTCGCCTCTCCCGTCCCCTCGCCCCGGGGGAGCGCATCGACCTCGACCGCGCCGGCACCGTGGAGCTGGTCCGGCTCCCCCGGATCGGGCCGGCACTCGCCCGGGCCATCGTGGCGGACCGGGAGGCGCACGGCCCCTTCGGGAGCCTGGAGGGGCTGGGGAGGGTGCGGGGTCTCGGGCCGGGAACGCTCCGGCTACTGGAGCCGCATGCGGGGTTTTCGGGGACGGCCGGGAGGGCTGGCGCGGCCGGGGAAGGGCCGGGGGCTGTGGTGGACCTCAACCTGGCGGGGCCGGAAGAGCTGGCGCGGCTTCCCGGGATCGGGCCTTCGCGGGCGGGGGCGATCGTGGCCTGGCGGGCCCGCCACGGCCCGTTCAGCGCGGTCGAGGAGCTGGTGCGGGTCCCGGGCATCGGACCGAAGACGGTGGAAGGGTTGCGAGGGCGGGTGGAGGTGGGGCGGTGAGAGGGGAGAGGGAGAGAGGGAGCAGCCATCCAGCCACTCGGGCGTGGCGCCACTAGCACGACACTGTCTTGTCATCTTGCAGGCATCGGGCATTCTCCCGACCTTTGGCGTTCGACCCTGGGCGGACCGGCCTGACGGAGTCCTCGCGGCAGCCGACGGTGGCACGATACTGGCGCTTCCCGGGTCAGACTGCCCCCGAGACCGGGTGCGGAAGCACTATTCAAGTCATTGTCAATAATGGTTCTAGACTCCAGGCCCAGGTCGGTTACGCCGATGGCTACAGCCACCGCCGGTCCAGTCGCGATTGGCGATTTGCTCGTCCGGGAGGGACTTGTCACGCGTGAGCAGCTCAAGCACGCGCAGGGCGAGGCGCGGAGCAACGGGAACGGCCTGGCCTGGAACCTGGTGCAGATGGGGGCGGTGCAGGAAGTCGAGCTGACGAAGCTCCTCGGCCGGGTGCACAAGGTCCCGGCGGTGGACCTCTCGCGGTTCGAGGTGGATCCCCGGATCCTGCGGCTGCTGCCGCCGGATCTCGCGACCCGGCACCTGGTCCTGCCGCTCAAGCGGGAGGGGCGGACGCTGACCGTGGCGATGGCGGACCCCGGCAACCTGGCGCTGCTGGAGGACCTCAAGTTCATCACCCGGTATGACGTCTTCCCGGTGCTGGCGGGGGAATTCACCCTGCGGGCGCTCATCGAGCGCCATTACGACACCGGGGACCAGCAGCTCAGGGACCTGCTGAAGGACGTCGAAGGGCTGACGGACGACGTCGAGGTCCTGGAGGAGCACGAGGACGAGGCGGCCACCCAGGCGCAGATCGACGATGCGCCGGTGGTCAAGCTGATCAACGGCCTGCTGACGGACGCGGTGCGGCGGGGGGCGAGCGACATCCACATCGAGCCCTTCGAGCACGAGATGCGGGTGCGCTACCGGGTGGACGGCGCCCTGCAGGAGGTGATGAAGCCGCCCCTCAAGATGAAGGCGGCGCTCACCAGCCGGGTGAAGATCCTCTCGAGCCTGAACATCGCCGAGCGGCGGGTGCCGCAGGACGGGCGGCTCAAGCTCAAGATGGGGAGCCGGGTGATCGACTTCCGCGTCTCGACGCTGCCGGTGCTGTTCGGCGAGAAGATCGTGCTCCGCATCCTGGACAAGGGGAACCTGACGCTGGACCTGACCAAGTTCGGGTTCGAGCCGAAGGCGGAGAAGGACCTGATGCGGGCCATCCTGAACCCCTACGGGATGGTGCTGGTGACGGGGCCGACGGGGTCGGGCAAGACGACGACCCTGTACAGCTGCCTCCAGCGCATCAACCTGATCGAGACGAACATCATGACCGCGGAGGATCCCGTCGAGTACAACCTGATGGGGATCAACCAGGTCCAGGTGCGGAGCGAGATCGGGCTCACCTTCGCGGCGGCGCTCCGGGCGTTCCTGCGGCAGGACCCGAACATCATCATGATCGGGGAGATCCGGGACCTCGAGACCGGCAGCATCGCGATCAAGGCGGCGCTCACGGGCCACCTGGTGCTCTCGACGCTGCACACCAACGACGCACCGAGCACGATCACCCGCATGATCGACATGGGCATCGAGGCGTTCAACGTGGCGAGCGCGGTGAACCTGGTGGTGGCCCAGCGGCTGGTGCGGCGGATCTGCAAGTCGTGCCGGGCGCCGGCCACGTACACCGAGGAGGAGCGGCTCTCGCTCACGAAGGACCCCGAGGTACTGGGCCGGATCCGGTTCATGAAGGGCAAGGGCTGCGACGCCTGCGGCCAGACGGGGTACAAGGGCCGGGCGGGCCTCTACGAGGTGATGGCGCTCTCCCCCGAGCTCCGGCGGATGATCCTCCGCGGCGCCTCGGCGGCGGAACTGCAGGACCACGCGGTGACGGAGGGGATGCTGACCCTCCGGATGGACGGACTCAAGAAGGTCGAACGCGGCATCACCACCCTCGAGGAAGTGGTCAAGGAGACGGCCGGATGAGCTTCAACCTGCGCGCACTGCTCGAGGAGATGATCGACAAGGAGGCCTCCGACCTGCACATCACCGCGGGGGAGTGCCCCAAGATCCGGGTCGACGGCGACATGACGTCCAGCTCGGTGACCGAGGTCCTGAACCCGAAGGACACGCTCCAGCTGGCCTACTCGGTGCTCACCGAGAACCAGAAGAAGCGGTTCGAGACCGAGGACGAGCTCGACTTCTCCTTCGGGATCCAGAACCTGGCCCGCTTCCGCGGCAACGTGTTCAAGCAGCGCGGCTGCGTGGCGCATGGTGATCCGGATGATCCCCTTCAACGTCCGGACCTTCGACGACCTCGGCCTCCCGCCGGTGGTCGCGAAGCTGGCCGAGCGGCCCCGGGGCCTCATCCTGGTGACCGGCCCGACGGGCTCGGGCAAGAGCACCACGCTGGCCGCGATGATCGACAAGATCAACAAGGAGCGGAAGGGGCACATCATCACGGTGGAGGACCCGATCGAGTACATCCACCGGCACCAGGGCTGCATCGTCAACCAGCGCGAGGTCGGCACCGACACCAAGACCTTCGCCAATGCGCTCAAGTACGCCCTCCGCGAGGACCCGGACGTGATCCTCGTGGGCGAGATGCGGGACCTGGAGACCATCGCCTCGGCGCTCACCATCGCCGAGACCGGCCACCTGGCGCTCGCCACGCTGCACACCAATTCGGCGGCGGAGTCCATCAACCGCATCATCGACGTCTTCCCGTCGAACCAGCAGTCGCAGATCCGCGCCCAGCTCGCCTTCGTGCTGGAGGGCGTGATCACCCAGACCCTGATCCCGAAGGCGCGGGGCCGGGGCCGGGCGCTCGCGGCGGAGATCATGGTGGTGACGCCGGCCATCCGCGCCCTCATCCGCGACGACAAGATCCACCAGATCTACTCCGCCATGCAGGCCGGCAAGAAGCACGGCATGCAGACGATGAACGACGCGCTGTACCAGCTCTACATGAACCGCGAGATCACCCGCGAGGAGTGCCTGCGCGTGACCTCGGACCCGAACGAGTTCCAGCGGATGATCGGGGAGAACCCGCAGGACGAGCTCGAGATCACGCCGGTGGAGAAGTCCGGCCGTCCGGCCATGCGCCGCTGACCAGGGAGCGCTGAACGATGCCAGTCTTCGAGTATACCGCCCGCAACCCGACCACGGGCCAGATCCAGAAGGGCCAGATCGAGCTCGCCTCCCGCGAGGAGGTGGGGCCGTTCCTGCGCAAGAACCGGATGATCCTGGTGAGCGTGCGGGAGGCGCCCAGGTCGGTGGGGATCAGCCTGGGCGGCGGGGGAATCAGGACCCGGGACACCGTGATCTTCACCCGGCAGTTCGCCACGATGATCAACGCGGGCCTGCCGCTGGTGCAGTCGCTCACCATCCTGGCCACGCAGACCGAGAACAAGGCGCTGAAGGAGGTCACCCGCCAGGTGGTCTACGACGTCGAGGCGGGCAACACCCTGGCGGACGCGCTGTCCAAGCACCCGAAGGCGTTCCCCGCGCTGTACGTCAACATGGTCGCGGCGGGCGAGGCGGGCGGCATCCTGGACACCATCCTGATGCGGCTGGCCACCTTCCTCGAGAAGAACGACGCCCTCATCCGCCGGGTGAAGGGCGCCATGATCTACCCGGGCGTGATCTTCTCCGTGGCCATCCTCGCGGTGACCGTCCTCCTGGTGTTCGTCATCCCGACGTTCCAGGAGATGTTCGCCTCGGTGAACATGGAGCTGCCGCTCCCCACCCGCATCGTGATCGGGCTGTCCGACGGCCTGATCAGCTACTGGTGGATGATGCTGCTCGCGATCGCCGCCGCCGTGTTCGCCGTCCGGCGCTACTACGCCACGGCGGACGGCCGCAAGCGGCTCGACGGCATGCTGCTCAGCGCCCCGGTGCTGGGCGACGTGCTCCGGAAGGCCGCCGTCTCCCGCTTCACCCGCACGCTGGGCACCCTGGTCTCCTCCGGCGTCTCGATCCTGGACGGGCTCGAGATCACCGCCAAGACGGCGGGCAACCGCGTGGTGCACGACGCCGTCATGGAGTCGCGCGCGTCCATCGCGGGCGGCGAGACGATCGCGGCGCCGCTCGAGCGCTCCAAGGTCTTCCCGCCGATGGTGATCTCGATGATCGCGGTGGGCGAGCAGACCGGCGGCCTGGACGAGATGCTCTCGAAGATCGCCGACTTCTACGACGACGAGGTGGACGTGGCCGTGGCCTCGCTCCTCTCGCTGATGGAGCCGGTCATGATCGTGGTCCTCGGCGTCATCGTCGGCGGCATGATCGTGGCGATGTACCTGCCGATCTTCGACATGATGAACGCGATCCAGTAGGCGGATCGCCGGAGGGCTCCGGGGGAGCGTCGCGGGAAGCCGCGATACCCCCGGCGGACACGGGGTCGGTCCTTTCGAGGGCCGGCCCCGTGGCGCGTCCGGGACGCAGGATCGGGGGAGCCCTCCGCGGGCGTGCTGCCCGCCGGGCTCAGCCAGTTCCCGGCCGGCGCCCGGTCCGGACCGCCTCGAGCAGGCGCGCCTCGAGCGCCGAGTGCGCCCCGGTCGGCACCCCGTCCCGGGCGAGCCCCCGCATCACCCTCGCCACGGCCCGGAGCTGGCGGGCGTACCGCCGGCAGTGCCGGCACATCAGCCGGTGCATCCGGACCGCCAGGCGCTGCCGGAACCCCGCGGACGCGAGGCGGTCCGACGCGGTCAGGCGGGTGACCTCACGACACGAGAGCATCGTCGCTCCCTCCGATGGCATGGGACTCCAGGCATTCGCGCATCCGGTTGCGGGCGCGGAAGAGGAGCACTCCGAGGTTATTGGCCGTCACGTCGAGGATCTTACGCACCTCCTCCGTGGTGAATCCCTCCACCTCGCGCAGCGAGAAGGCGAGGCGCTGCCGCTCCGGCACCAGGTCGAGGCATCCGGTCAGGATGCCCCGCAATTCGGCTCTCCCCAGGTCGTGGTCGGGGCCCGACGGCGGCCGGGCCCAGGTGCCGTCGGGCCGGAAGCGCGACTCCATCACCTCGTCGATCGGGTCGTGGCCCTGGTCCCGGCGGAACGCCCGGCGCCGCTCCTGGATCTTGCGGACGAGGATCCCGTGCAGCCACGCGGCGGCACGGGCGCGGCCGTCGAAGTCCGCCGCCCGCTCGACGAAGACCAGCACCGCGTCCTGCGCCGCATCCTCCGCGGCATGCGGGTCGAGCCCGGCGGCCCGGGCGGCCCGCAGCAGGCCGGGCAGGCATTCGCGGACCACGTCCCCGAGCACCTCGGGGTCACTCCGGCGGATGGCCGCCGTCCGGCCAGGCTCTTCGCGCACCTCGGGGACTCCTTGAGGCCGGGGTGTAATGACCGGGCGACGGCCCGCAATACCCCTCCGGTGGGATCGTGAGGCGAGGGACCCTTCAAACTCTTCCGTGGGAGCGCGAGATGCAATCGACCGGCGTGAAGGCCGTGGTGGCAGGCGTGGTGGGAACCCTGGTGATGACGGCCGTCGGACTCTACCTGGCACCGATGATGGGGATTCCGAGGATGAACCCGGCCGAGATGCTGGCCGGCCCGATGGGCGGCTCGATCGTCCTCGGCTGGCTCGGGCACCTGATGATCGGGGTGATCCTGGCGGTGAGCTACGCGGTGCTCTTCGCGGGCAGGCTCCCCGGCCCGCCGGCGTTCCGCGGGGCAGTGTTCTCGCTGGCACCCTGGCTCGTGGCCCAGCTCGTGGTGATCCCGATGATGGGCATGCCGCTCTTCTCCGGTTCGGCGTCCCTGGCGATCGGCAGCCTGATCGGCCACCTGGTCTACGGCGTGGTGATCGGCGCGCTGATCGGGAGGCCGGACGAGGGTCGGCGCCTGGCGCCGGCCTGATGCAGGAGGGTCGATGGTCGAAGGTCGAAGGAGCCCTGGCACCTCCGACCTTCGACCATCGCCCTACTTCCGCCGCCGGTAGGTGAGCTCGACCGCCTTGAACGACGGCCCGCCTCCGGCGTGGGCGGCGTCGTGGAAGACGACGTCGGTGACGTAGGTGTCCGGGTCCACGAAGCGGAGGTGCAGCGTGTACGCCTGGGTCATCTTCGTGATCGGGTCGTCGTCGGTCCCGTCCATCGCCACCGTCCGCGTGGCCGGATCCATCGTCCCGGCGCCGGTCACGTAGTAGGTGCCGAAGCTGTCGAAGCCGACGACGGTGTACGTCCGGTGCCGGCGGTCGAAGCCGTAGATCGTGAGCGCCTCGATCGGCATCCCCATCATCTCGCCGCTGGCGCGGCTCTCCAGGAACCGTCCGCCGAGGACCGCGCGATTTTCCGCCGGGAAGGTCAGCTCGATCGGTTCGGCGCCGGGGGCGCTCCACAGCTGGCCCGCGACGTCCCAGGAGCCGGCCAGCGCCATCAGGTCGGCATGCTCCGGCCCGGGCTGGGCCGCCGCCAGAACCTCCTGCGCGATGCGCTGGCGCTCCTCGGGGGTGGCAGGCACCTGGGCCACGGCGGGCGCGGCGGCGAGGAGCCAGGGAAGCAGCAGGGCGGGCGAACGCATCGTGCCTCGGCAGTGGCGGGGGAGAGGGCCGGGACGGCGGGAGGGTAGCGGCCGGGTGCCGGTCACGTCAAGTTGGGCCATCCGGGCCCGCCGCCCGGCCAGCCCGGGGTGCCCCGATGCAGCTCGACCGTACCGCCCAGTTCGCCGTCTTGGGGGTGTTCGTGATCCTGGCCGGCTGGGTGGTGGCCCAGGCGCCCGCGATCGTGAACCCGGTCCTGCTCGCCATCCTGCTCAACTTCCTGTTCAGCCCGCTGGTCCGGAAGCTCCGGCGCTGGCACATCCCCGGCGCGGTGAGCGCCACGCTCCTCCTCCTCCTCCTCTTCGCGGGCGTCGGGGCCACCGGGCTGGCCCTCGCCCGCCCGGCCGCCACGTGGATCGCCCGGATCCCGGAGAGCCGGGCGCAGCTCCGCAAGCTGACCCGGGCCATCCGCGAGCGGATGCAGCCGGTGGTGAAGGCGGCGAGCGAGGTGCAGGAGGCCGCGCGGGAGATGGAGGGCCCGACCCGCCGGGCCCAGGAGGTGAAGGTGACCGAGACCGGGTTCCTGAAGCAGGCGGCGGATCGCGCGTCCATCATCCTCGGCGGGGCGGTGATGACCTTCTTCCTGGCGCTCCTCCTGCTGGCCCCGGGAGACGTCTTCCAGCAGAAGCTGCTGGCGCTGCTCCCCAGCTCCCAGACCCGGGGCCAGCTGCAGCTGATCAGCGACGAGGTGGAGCAGCAGGTGTCCCGGTACCTCGGCTCCGTGGTGCTGATCAACGCCGGCCTGGGGCTGTTCACCGGCGTCGCGATGTGGCTCGCCGGGATGCCCAACCCGGCGCTCTGGGGCGTCGTCGCCGGGCTGCTCAACTTCGTGCCCTATCTCGGCGCCCTCGCGACGGTGGTGGTCATCGCGCTGGCCTCGCTCATCAGCTTCGAGGACCCGGCCCGCGCGCTGGTGCCGCCGCTCGTCTTCTTCGGCATCAACCTGCTCGAGAGCAACGTGGTGACGCCCAAGCTGGTCGAGCGCTGGCTCAAGCTCAACGCCGTGGCGAGCTTCCTCGCGGTCATCGCGCTGTGGGCCCTGCTCGGGATTCCGGGCGCGCTGATGGCGGTGCCGATGCTGGTGGTGGTCAAGGTCATCTGCGACCACGTGGACTCGCTCCGGGGGATCGGGACGTTCCTGGGGGCGTGATGCCCCGCGCAGCCTCGTAGGCCGCGATGCAGGCCTCGACGGGCCATTCGCCCACGAGCCCGCCGATCGCCGCCACGACGCGGAGGACCTTCTCCAGCTCGGCGCGCCGCGCGGGGGGCTGCTCGTCCAGGCAGGCGGCGACGCTGGTGGCCCTGCTCCTGACCGTGGGGCGCTCCTCGGGTCAAGGCCGGTGCGGTCGGCGCCCGGGCCGGTGCGGGGGCCTACGGCGGTGCTTCCCGCCGGTGCTATCTTGTTTCATCCCCACCCCATCCCCAGACTGCCCATCGTGAGCCTCGGCATCCTCGACCTCGCCGGCCGGGACGGCGGCTTCCTCCGCCGCCGGGCGGCCAGTTACCTCCCCGAGCGGGGAGACGTCCA
>CAVQWA010000089.1:0-10468 GCA_963717315.1 uncultured Gemmatimonadales bacterium | reverse complement strand
GGGACCCACGAGGTGCTGCCCCAGTAGCGCCCGCTGCCCGGGGCCGGTGCTGCCCGCCTCGAGCTGGTGCAGGACCACCGCGCTCAGCCAGACCTGCGGCAGGGCCCAGCGAAGGAAGCCAAGCAACTCCTCGCGAGCGAGCGCTTGGTTCAGCGCGTCGATGAGGACGTTGGTGTCGGCACGTACCTGTGCACGCCCAGGGCTCGTAGGGCGTGCGCCAGGGGCCGGCGTCGGCGAAGTGCTGGAGGCCGCCAAGGACCTTGGCTTGGAAGGCCACGCGGTCGTGAGCCGCGTCCACGGCCTGGTTTTCCGTCTCGACGCGGAGGTACGCCTTCGCGTGGGCGAGCTTGGCCGGGTCCATCGCCATGTTCTTGCGCACCCACTTCCCGGGCTGGGGGGGCCGGCCACTGCGCCGTCGGCCGGTGTCCTTCGGGCGACGCAGGGCGGCCTCGACCCCTCGCCTCCTTCCGGCCGGACCGATCCCCTGCGAGGCAGCCGATCGGCCCGGCCCGCGAAACGGTGGCCACGTCCGGATCACCTCGTCGTGGCATCCTCCTCTGCCTCCTCCCCGGTCGTTGCCCTGGATCCTCCACGTACGTACATTGTATATGCACGAGTTGCGGTTCATCTGGGATCCGCTCAAGGCCGCCACGAACGCCCGGAAGCACGGGGTCACGTTCGTCGAGGCACTGACGGCCTTTGCGGATGAGCACGGCCTGCTCCTGGACGATCCCGATAACTCGGTCGGCGAGGAGCGGTTCGTCCTGCTGGGCATGAGCGGGTCGCTCCGGCTCCTGGTCGTGGTCCACCGCTACGACGACGAGGACCGCACGATCAGGCTGATCTCAGCCCGGAATGCCAGCCGCGGCGAACGCGCGGCATACGACGAGAGGTGGATCGAATGAGGGACGAATACGACTTCTCCGGGGCGCGCCGGAATCCGTACGCGAAGCGGCTGAAGCGCTCGGTGACGATCCGGCTGGACGAGCCCACGGTGGAGTACTTCAAGGCGCTCGCCGCGGAGGTCGAGCTCCCCTACCAGACGCTGATCAACCTCTACCTGCGGGACTGCGCCGCCAGCGGGCGCCGGCCCGACCTGCGCTGGCGGGCCACGCGGGCGAGAGGGGCCTGACCCGGGGCCGTCGGGAGGCACGGAGTCTCGGACCGCCCGGGGTGCGGCTGGTGCCGAGTCTCGCCCTCGGTGAATGCATCTCCGACCCACAGCCTGCCTCGACTCCGCGCCTCCCACCGGCCCGTCTTGGTACCCAGCGAGGCGGCCGATCGGCCCGGCCCGCGGCACGGTGGCCACCTCCAGGGCACACGGCCGTGGCATCCTCCGGCCTCCGCTCCCGTGCCGTTGCCCTGACTACGCCAATGGCGTATGTTGCCGATGCGCTTCCTCGAGACCCCGATCTTCACCCAGTCCATCCAGGTGCTCCTGGGCGACGAGGAATTCCGCCACCTCCAGGTGGCGCTGCTCCTCCGCCCGGAGCAGGGGCCGCTCATCCGGGGGAGCGGTGGCCTCAGGAAGCTGAGGTGGAGCGCGCCCGGTCGCGGGAAGCGGGGCGGCGTGCGGGTCATATACTACTGGCACCCCGGCGACGCGGCTTTCTACCTGCTCTTCGCCTACGCCAAGGGGACGCGGGACGACCTGAGCTCCGCCCAGGCACGCGCCCTGCGCCGGCTGGTCAAGGAGGAGTTCCGATGAAGAAGCACGATTTCGACCAGCTCGTGGCGAGCGTCCGGCAGGCGGGGAGGATCCGGCGGGGAGAACTGGCTCCGCGCCGGGTCACCGAGATCCGGCCGGAGGACGTGAAGGCGATCCGCGACGCGCTCGGGCAGACCCAGCTCGAGTTCGCGATGATGATCGGCGTGAGCCCGGCCACCCTCAGGAACTGGGAGCAGGGGCGCCGGCAGCCCGAGGGGCCGGCCCGCGCCCTCCTCTGCGTGGCGGCCCGGAACCCGAAGGCCGTGGCCGCGGCCCTGGCGGACGCCGCCGGTGGTGGAGCCGGACCGGGGCCGGCGAGGGGGGCGCGGGGTTGAGGCCGCCATGGGTCGGAGCCGCATTCGCCGAGGGCCAGTCCCCGCGCCAGCCGCACCCCAGGCGGTCCGAAACCCCGTGCCCCCCGACGCCCGGCAGTATCCAGCCATCCAGCCATCCAGCCGCCCCGTCGCCCCGTCGCTCCGTCGCTCCGTCCGGTGGTACATTCCCCCATGCCCGACGCCTCGTCCCGTCGCGAGTTCTTCCGGGGCGCCTTCGGCGACCTGGCGAAGGGATTCCTGGCCCGCACCGAGGAGCGGGTCGTGCAGCGCCGCTACCTGCGGCCGCCGGGGGCGCTGCCCGAAGTCGCATTCCTCGCCGCCTGCACCCGGTGCGGCGACTGTGCCTCGGCGTGCCCGCCGAAGGCGATCCTCCTCGAGGCGCCGAGCGGGGGGCTCGCCGCCGGCACGCCATACCTCGACGTCCGCACCGAACCGTGCATCGGCTGCCCCGACATGCCGTGCGCGGCGGCCTGCCCGACCGACGCGCTCACCGTGCCGCCGGACGGCTGGGACGGCTACCGGCTCGGACGGCTCGAGCTGGTGCCGGAGCGCTGCATCACCTTCGCCGGGCGCCCCTGCGGCCGGTGCGTGGAGGTCTGCCCGGTCGGCCCCGACGCGCTCCGGCTCGACGGCGGCGGCCATCCGGTGATCCGGATCGAGGGCTGCATCGGGTGCGGCTCGTGCGTGCGCGCCTGCCCGACCACGCCGTCGTCGTTCGTCCTTGCCCCCGCGGAGAGCTGATGCCCGACGTTCCCTACACGGTGGAGAAGCCCTGGGGCCACGAGCTGGTGTGGGCCCGGACCGACCGCTACGTCGGGAAGGTGCTGCACGTGAAGGCGGGCCACGTGCTGAGCCTGCAGTACCACCACCGGAAGGACGAGACGATGCACGTCCTCCGGGGCGAGCTCGTGCTCCGCACGAAGGACGGCGGGGCGCTCCGCGAGCGGCCGTTCCGCGCCGGCGAGTCGGTGCACATCCCGGCGGGGCTGGTGCACCAGATCGAGGCGGTCGAGGACTCCGACGTGCTCGAGGCCTCGACGCCCGAGCTCGACGACCTGGTGCGGCTCGAGGACCGCTACGGGAGGGTTTCCTGAGATGCAGGTGATCATCCCGCTGGCGGGGAAGGGCACCCGGCTCCGGCCGCACACCCACCTGGTGCCGAAGCCGCTGCTCAAGGTGGCGGGCCGGCCGGTGATGGACTGGGTGATGGACCGGCTCGAGGGGCTCGACGTGAGCGAGCTGATCTTCATCACCGGGCACCTCAAGGAGGCGGTCGAGGCGCACGCCCGGAACCGCTACACCATCCCCAGCCGCTTCATCGAGCAGAAGGTGCAGGACGGCACCGCGGGCGCGGTGAACCTGGCGCGGCCGCACGTGCGGGAGCCGGTGCTCATCATCTTCGTGGACACCGTCTTCGAGGCCGACCTCACCCTGATCAACCGGACCGACGCCGACGGGATCATCTGGGCCAGGGAGGTCGAGGACTACCAGCGCTTCGGCGTGGTGGTCACCGACGCGGCGGGGTACATGACCCGGATCGTGGAGAAGCCGAGCGAACCGGTGTCGAGGCTGGCGAACATCGGGCTCTACTACATCCGGGACACCGCGGCGCTCTGGCAGGGCATCGACCACGCGCTCGCGGCGCCGGCCAACAAGGGGGAGTTCTACCTCACCGACGCCTTCCAGTGGATGATCGAGGCCGGGCGGCGGATCCTCGCGGCGGAGGTCGGAGGGTGGTACGATTGCGGGGCGCCCGGCACGCTCCTCGAGACCAACGGGGTCCTGCTGGCGAAGGGCGCGGCCCGGCGGCGGGAGTTCCCCGGCGTCACCATCCACGACCCGGTGCTGATCGAGGACGGGGTGACCATCGAGCGTTCCGAGATCGGCCCCAACGTGACGCTCGAGGCGGGCACCCGGATCAGCGGCAGCACCGTGCGCGACGCGATCGTGGGGCGGGACGCGGTGCTCGACGGGGTCCGGCTCGCGCGCGCGCTCCTGGGCAACCGGGTGGCGCTCCGCGGGCTCCGCGCGGTGGATGTGTCCCTGGGCGACGACTCGACCCTGGTGGCGGAGGACTGACCGGGATGCCGCTCGACCGGCTCTGCCAATCGTGGCTCGACCTCAAGTGGCACCTCGACCCGGCGGGCGCGTCGGCGGCGGGGGCGCTGGAGCACGACGGCCGGCTGGGCGCGTACGACGCCGACTCGATCCGGGAGCACCTCGCCGCCAGCCGGGCGCTGGCCGCGGCGGTGGAGGAGCCGGAGCTGGACGACACCCAGCAGGAGATCGACCGCGCGGCACTGCTGGACGAGATCCGGGTGACGGTGCTCCGCTTCACCAACGAGGCGCCGCACCGCCGGAACCCCGCGTTCTGGACCGGGCACCTGCTGAACGCGCTCCACACCCTCATCCTCCGCGACGTGGGCGATCCCGCGCTCCGCGCGCGCGGCGCGCTGGCCCGGCTGCAGGGCGCGCCCGCCTTCCTCCGCTCGGCGGAGCAGACCCTCTCGCAGCCGCCGGAGGTGTTCATCCGGCTTGCGCGGGAGATGCTGCCCGGCGGGCGGGCGCTGGTGCTCGAGGTGGCGCGGGAGCACGGGCGGCGGCGGCCGGAGCTGCGGCAGGCGCTGATGGACGCGGCGGCCGGCGCGGAGACGGCGCTCGACCGGTTCGCCACCGCGCTCGACGCCGAGATCGCGCCCGACCCGGACGAGAATGCCTTCGCCATCGGGGAGGAGCAGTTCGACCGGCGGCTGCACCACGAGCACGCCATCCGCCACGGGGCGCCGGAGCTCTGGCGCTACGGGATGCACCTGGTGGAGGAGGTGGAGCGCGAGGTGGCCGCACTGGCCGCGCGGATCGACCCCGGCGCCCATTGGCGGGACGTGGTGGAGCGGGCCCGGGCCGACCGGCTCACCGGCGACCCGGTGGAGCTCTTCGCCCGCGAGGCGGCGCGCGCGCGGCGGTTCATCGAGGACCAGGGCCTGGTGGCGATCCCGCAGGCGGAGCTGCAGGTGATCCGGACGCCCGACTTCCTCCGCGGCCTCATCCCGTTCGTGGCGTACGCGCCGCCGGGCGCGCTGTTCGAGGACCGCACCGGGTACTTCTACGTGACGGCGCCCGACGACTCCGGCGCCAACGCCGACGGCCACGAGCCCGGCACGGAGCGGAAGGGGAGCTCGCGCCACGAGGTGGCGATCAGCGTGGCGCACGAGGGCTTCCCCGGGCACCACCTGCATTTCGGGACGATCGCCGAGCTGCCCAGCCCGGTGCGGCGGCACGTCTGGACCCCGGTGACGATCGAGGGGTGGGCGCTCTACTCCGAGGAGCTGATGGCGGAGCAGGGCTTCTTCCGGCGGCCGGAGGAGCTGCTGCTGCAGCGGGTGCACCTCCTCTGGCGCGCGGTGCGGGTCCTGCTCGACGTGGGACTCCACACCCGGGGGATGTCCCCGGCGGAGGCGGTGGAGAAGCTGGTGACGACGGTGCCGATCGAGCGGGACGCGGCGGAGGCGGAGGTGCGGCGCTACTGCGCCTGGCCCACCTACCAGCTCTCCTACGCCGTGGGCCGGCGCGACCTGCTCCGGCTGCGCGCCGACCGGCGCAAGCGGGACGGCCCGGCGTTCTCGCTCCGCGCCTTCCACGACGAGGTGCTGTCGTACGGCGGGCTGCCGGTGAGCCTGATCCGGTGGGGGATGGGGCTGGAGGAGTAGGGGAGAGGGGAGAGGGGAGAAGCCGGGCGCCAGACGCCTGTGGGGCGGGGTGGCCGGGCAGCCCTCTCCCCTCTCCCCTCTCCCCTCTCCCCTCTCCCGTCACAGCCTCCCCCGCGCCTTCTCCGCGAGCGCCTTCGCCTGCGCCAGCCCGCCTGACGGCTCGGGCGTGACGATCAGGTACCATCCGGTGCCGGTGAAGAGGTGGAGCTGGTTCCCGCCCCGGAAGGCGAGGTCGCCGAGCCCGGCGACGTCCTCCACCGTGACGCCGGACTCGACCAGCGTCCGGCGCGGGCCCTGGCTCGCGGCCGCGGCGGCCTGGACGAGCAGCGGGGAGAAGTGACGGCTGGACCCTTGACCTCCTCGGCGACGGTGAGGATATCGGGATGAGAGCTGCGCCGCGTTCCGCCGAGGGTCAACCGCCGGAGGTGCGGGCCGGCACCCCGCTCCCCTCTCCCCTCTCCCCTCTCCCCCCGGCAGTGAAGGCCTTCTCCGCCGCTTCGCTCGCGAACGACTTCGCCAGCGAGATGGTCTATCCCCTCCTTCCCGCCTTTCTCTCCCGTACCCTCGGAGCCGGCCCGATCTCCGTTGGCGCGCTCGACGGCATCGCCGAGCTCGTCGCCTCCGTGGTCAAGTGGGTCAGCGGGCGGCTGGCCGACCGGCCGGGATGGCGGGCGCCGCTGGTGGTGGGCGGGTACCTGGTGGCCACCCTGGTGCGGCCGCTCATGGCCGTGGCGGCGGCGACGGGGCAGGTGCTCGGCCTCCGCGCGGCGGACCGGGTGGGGAAGGGGCTCCGGAGCCCGGCGCGCGACGCGATGATCGCCGACGTGACGCCGGACGGCCAGCGGGGGAGCGCATTCGGCTTCCATCGCGCGGCCGACCACTTCGGCGCGGTGCTCGGCTCGCTCGCGGCCTGGTGGCTGCTGACCCGCGACGCGCCGGTGCGGACGGTGCTCGCGCTGAGCGCGATCCCGGGCGCGGTGGCGGTGTGGTTCGCGTGGCGGGCGGTGGGGCTGGGGAACAGAGAACGGGGAACAGGGAACGGGAACGACCAGCCGCCGTCCCGCTCCCCTCTCCCCTCTCCCCTCTCCCCTCCCTACCGCACCGCCGTCGCGCTCCTCGCGGGCCTCACCCTCGCCCGCATCCCCGAGGCCCTCCTCCTTCTCCGGCTCGACGACGTGGGCGTCGCGGTGGCGCTGGTGCCGCTGGTGTGGGCGGGATTGCACGTGGTGCGCACGCTCTCCACCTGGCCCGGCGGGATGCTGGCCGACCGGTTCGGCGCGGCGCGATTGGTGGCAGTGGGCGGGCTCCTCTTCGCGGCCCTGATCTGGCTGATGGGCCGGGCGGGCACCGAGGCCGCGGCGGTGGGCGTCTTCCTCTCGCTCGGCCTCGCCAGCGGGCTCACCGAGCCGGCGGAGCGCTCGCTCGTGGCGCGGCTGGGCGGTGCGGCGAGCGGCCGCGCCTTCGGCGGCTACCACGCGCTCACCGGCCTTGCGGCGTTGCCGGCGGCGCTCGCCTTCGGCGGGCTCTACCAGAAAATCGGGGCCGGCGCCGCGCTCACCGCGAGCGCGGTGGCGACGGGGCTGCTGGCGGTGGCGGTGGGGACGCTGATGGGGATCGCGCGGGGCCGTCGCTGGCGGGCATGAAGGAGGTGCAAGCGCCCACGAGAAGGTTCGCCTCCGGCGGTGGATCACTTTGCAGTGTGGGAGTTGCGCTCCGGGACATCGCTCTGCTGCGTGAGCTGCGCCCTTGCGCGACCCGGTACCGAGCACTAGGGTGGCGATAATCGAGCCGTCTCCGCTCTGCCCCTGCCTTTCGGAGGGGAACTTCGACTGCGGCGGTCCCGGGTGCTTCCCGAACTGCGAGCGACGTTGGCTGGGATGAGTCAGCCGCTGGGCCTCCTTGGTGCCAGCGTGTGCCTCCTCGCCCTTGGCGTCGGCTGCCAACGCCAGGAGCGGGCACCTCGTGGATTCGTGGATGCCCTCCCCGGCCAGCCTGCCGGTCGGGGGGAGCGGACATTCAGGAAGGCCAAGTGGGTGCAGGTGCTTTCGATCGGGCACCACCCTGGTGATACGACGCTGCTTCGCCCCCGGCTCATCACGGCGCGCAACGGGGTGATCGCGGTCTTCGACTACGGAGATCGGCGCGTCAAGGTGCTGAGCCGGTCGGGCGGAATCACCTGGTCCTTCGGCCAGAAGGGCTCTGGACCAGGCGAGTTCCAGGGGGCATATGACCTCGAGAGCGCTGAGGACGGCACGCTCTGGGTCCTGGACCCGGACCTCAATCGCCTCACCCTCATCGCTCCCCCCGGACGCCTCGACACGATCCTGCACCCAACAACCAGCATGATCAGGAGCGTGGCACCGGGCTCCCGTGAGGCCATCGTGCTGACGAGGGAGCTCGATCCTTTCTGGATCAGGATTCGACGGGACGGGAGCACCGTGGCAGAGGGGCGGTTCCCGATTCACTCCATGGATGCAATCCCGGCTTACACGCGCCAACCAATGGCCGCAGGTGACCCTGCAGGTTGGGCGGCGGTCTTCCCCTACGGCGACCTCCTCCTGGCGTACGACCACGACAGTCTCACGTGCACTGGGCGGCTCATGAAGAGCCACGGGTTCCCGACGGCAGCTCAACGGAATGTCCCGTTCACGGTGGCGGCGATCGCCATTCTGGATTCGGTCGTGGTCGTGCTGGTGGATGGGGGAGGGGATGATCGGCTGGAGCTGCTTGACCTGTACAGTCGAAAGAGTTGCCGATACCTCGAAAGCGTGAGGTTGCCCAGGAAGTTCTCGGCGCTCGCGATCGACGAAGCCCTCTTCGTATTCCAGTACGAGGACCCGACGCCGCGAATTCTCGGACTCCGGCTCGAATTCCTCGACAGAGCGGAGTAGGGGGTGCGAGCCTTGAACGGGCATCACGGTTTCCTGCGGCTGTTTGCGCGCCGTCTTGCCCCTGTCAGTGCGCTCACCGTACTGGGGCAGCTCGTCGCCTCCGATATGTGCGGCCAGGAGCGGTGGCTCCCGTTGTTCGAGTCGGGTTCCGAGCGCCACGAAATCGATTCAGCCAGCCTTCGGAGCAGTGGAGCGCTCCGGTACGTGACGATTCGGTCGACGCAATCCGGCAGGATCCAGGTCATCGACGCAGAATTCGATTGCGCCGCTGGGACTTCCAGGAGGCGCTCCGCGCGCATCTACCACCGCGAGCCGCGCACGGGTAGTGTCCGGGAAGCAAGTGCAGATCCGGCCATCGAGCGGGGGTGGACTGGCTACCCCGGTGGTAGCAGTGGCGCCATGCTCATCGCCTCAGTCTGTGGGTGGGGCGGCTCGCAATCCACCGGGCCGCCCTCCCCCCCGCCACCCTGATCCCGGCCGGCAGCGGGCGTAAAGGAGCCCTCCACCTCAGCCACCTCGGCATGCCCTGCCGGAAGTCACACTCGACGCGTACCGCGGTTCGGCCCCGAAGTCCGACGTCCCACCCCCACCTCTCCGTCGTCCAGCCGTTCCGCACCACCCGGCCCGACGCCTGGATGATCAACTTCGGGGAGCTGATTCTGCAGGCCGTGCCGCGCCCGCCTAAACCTCCATCACCCCGCCCGACACATTGAAGGCCATGACCCTGTTTCCCCTCTCAGGGGGGCGGCACTGTCAAATTCCTGTACCCCTGTCACGCTTGATGGGTTGCGCCCGGACCGGGGGACATGCAAATCTGTCCCCTCGGCGCGGTTCGTCCGCGCTCCGCCGGGGCGGCGTGGCCGCCGTAATGCCCCGGCGGCCTCCGTCGGCCCGCGCCCCCCTGGGCGGGCCGCCCAGTCTCGATGAGTCGGATGTCTCCTGGAGTTCATCCCCCCGCGCCCGTGGCGTGGTCGGCCCGGATGCGCGCCGCGCTGGCGCTGGCCGAGCGCGTGGCGGCCTTCCCCTGGAACGTGGTGCTCACCGGCCCGACCGGCACCGGCAAGGGGCTGCTCGCGAGGTACATCCACGCCCGGTCCCGCCCGGACCGGCCCTGGGTGAGCCTGACGGCCGGTGGGCTGGTGGATTCGCTGATCGGCAGCCAGATCAACGGTCACATGCACGGCTCGTTCACCGGCACCCGCGGCGATGCGAAGGGCGCGCTCGAGAGCGCGGGGGACGGCACCCTGTTCCTCGACGAGGTCCAGCACCTCAGCCTGCAGGCGCAGGTGTCGCTGCTCGAACCCACCGCCGAGCACTCGGTGATGCGTACCGGCGCGTACCGCGCGCTCCCGCTCCGCTGCCGGTTCATCTTCGGCACGGGGGTGCCGCTCGACGACCTGGTGCGGGACGGTCGGCTCATCCCGGACCTCCGCCACCGAATGGGGCTGATCGAGATTGACGTGCCCGCGCTCGCGAGCCGGCGGGGCGACATCCTCCCGCTGGTGGATCATTACCTCCCTCGCTTTACGGCGGAGGCCCACCTTCCCGGGGTCCCGACGTGGTCGCCGGGGGCCGCGCGGGCCCTGCTGCTCCACTCCTGGCCGGGCAACGTCCGCGAACTCGGCGAGCGGCTCAAGCGGGCGCTGGTCCATTCCCTTGGCAGGGAATTCGAGGCCCACGACCTTGGTCTCCCGGAGGCGCCAGAGGCGGATCTCGGCCGGGTGCTCGATCGGGTCGAGCGCGGGGAGGTCGCTCGGTACGCCCTTCACTTGAGCAGAGGAATGCGGCAGGAAGCCGCGGCGCTGCTCGGGATCGGTCGCAACTGAA
>CAVQWA010000088.1:0-3251 GCA_963717315.1 uncultured Gemmatimonadales bacterium | reverse complement strand
TACCGTATTGCTTGAAAATCTAACCCGATGTACGGGGAAACTGGGTGTGCAAGCTAGGCCGGGGGCGGGGGCGGGGCAATCCGGCGCGAAAGGGCGCAGCGGTGCGGCGGGCGGGTTTTCACATCACATAGTTGCTCGGGAGGGCCAACGGTCGAAGGTCGAAGGTCGAAGGACCACCCCCACCCCCTCGACCCGCCCTTGACCTGCGACCTTCGACCCTCGACTCACCTCAGCGGGAACTCCCCTGCCGCGTGCCGCTTGGCCTGCTCCACGTAGTGCTTCCAGGTGAACTCGATCCGGCGGGTCAGCTCCTCATCCACCGTCCGCACCACCTTGCCCGGCACGCCCATCACCAGCGAGCCGGGCGGCACCCGCATTCCCTCGCGCAGCAACGCGCCAGCCGCGATGAGGCTTCCCCGCCCCACGACCACGTTGTTCAGGAGGATGGCGCCCATCCCCACCAGGCAGTCGTCCCCCACGGTGCAGCCGTGCAGGATGGCGCGGTGCCCGACGCCGACTTGCGATCCCACGGTGCAGGGCACCCCCTCGTCCACGTGGACGATGACGCCATCCTGCAGGTTCGTCCGTGCCCCGATCCGGATCGGGGCCATGTCTCCCCGGACCACGGCGCCATACCAGACGCTCGACCCGGCCCCGAGATGGACGTCGCCCATCACGGCGGCGGTCGAGGCGATGAAGGCGGTGGGGTCGATCACGGACGCGCGGGACCGGGCACTATTGTGTGGCGCGCGGCGGGAAGGTCCACTGGGTCCACCCCGCCACCGGCGCACCGTCCTTGGTGGCGGGGCGCCAGGGGATGCCGAGCGCGAAGTCGCGGGCGGCCCGCTCGAACGCCGGGTCGTCGGAGGGGTTGCGGGGCCGGGTCTCCGCCGCGCGCCCGTCGGGGCCGACGCGCACATACAGCACGCTCGCCCGCGGCGTGCCCTGCACTCCTGCCGGAACGGGCACGAATGGATCCTCCGCCGCCGGGATGGGCCGCGAATCGTAGCAGGCCCCGTTGAGGTTGTACCCGGCATTCGTCGGGTCGTCGCAGGTCGGGACGAGCGCGACGGCCGGCGGCGCCTGCGCCGTGTCGCGCGCCGGCGCGCGCCGGCGGGGCCCCGGCGTGGCGCCCAGTCGCGTCAGCAGCGGCTCGTACTCGAGGGTGTCGCCCGCGAGCACGATGATCGTGTCGGTGAAGAAGACGTGCCCGGGGGCCGTGATGCCGACCGCGCGCGGCCCGGACGGGAGCTCGGTCACGGAGGAGCTGGCGAACTGGCCATCGAAGGTCACCAGGGTGCCCCGGGGGAAATTCCCCCGCACCCGCACGAAGCCCGGCGGCCCTCCGGCCGGCCGGACGGAGTCGGAGGGTGCCGGATCGGCGACGGCGGGGCCCGGGAGGCTCTGCCGCACCGGCGGAGCCGCACGCGTGTCCGTGACCGCGGGCCCGGGTGACGGCTGCCCCGCCACCGGCGGCTTCCCGCCCGGACCGGCCACGAAGTACCATCCCGCCGCCGCGCCGGCCACGGCCACCAGCCCCAGCGCCCCGAGCCAGCCGGCCCGGCGCCCCTGGGGACGTTCCGGCGGTCCGCCTCGCCGGGCCACCGGCCGGCGCGAGCGGTCGGCGGCGGGGAGCGGCGCCGTCGGCGGGGCCACGCGCGCGGATTCGGGCGGGAGCATCGCCAGAGCCTGCCGGCCCTCCAGCGCGTCGATGAGCTCCTCGGCGGCCTGGATGCGGCGCGCGGGATCCTTCTCCGTCATCCGGCGGATGACTTCGAAGAGCCGGCGCTCGTCCGGCCCCGTGAGCACCGGCTCCGGCAGCGGCTCGGTGATGTGCTTGTAGCCGATGGCGAAGCTGTCCTCGCCGTCGAACGGCACCCGGCCCGCCAGGGCCTCGTAGGCGACGATGCCGAGGGCGTAGATGTCGCTCCGCCCGTCGATCGGCTGGGCCCGCGCCTGCTCCGGGCTCATGTAATGCGGGGTGCCGATGGACATCCCCGTGCCGGTGAGGCGGCGGCCCGACATCGCCTTCGCGATGCCGAAGTCGGTGACGACGCTGTTCCCCTCGTCGTCGTACATGATGTTGTCGGGCTTGATGTCGCGGTGCACCACGCCGCGCTTGGCCGCGAAGCCCAGCGCCTTCCCCGCCTCGACCAGCATCCGGCGCACTTCCGGCGCCGGGACCCGCTTCCCTGCACCGAGCTTGCTCGCGAGGGAGCCGCCGCGCAGGAACTTCATCACGAAGTACGGGACCCGGCCCGCCTTCCCGACGCGATAGATGGGGATGATGTTGGGATGCTCGAGCTGGGCGGCGGTCCGTGCCTCGCGCTCGAAGCGCTCCACGAACTCCTGGTCGAAGGCCAGGCCGAACGGGAGCACCTTGATGGCCACCTCGCGCCCGAGCGCGACCTCGCGGGCACGGTAGACGATCGCCATCCCGCCCCGGCCGAGCTCGTCCAGCAGCTCGTACTCGGCCCCGAGCGCCTCGCGGAGGAGGTCCGCCTCGCGGACCTCGCCGGAGGCGAGGGCCTGCGCTGGGGTGGTGGTGTGGACGCCGGCGCCGCAGGCCGGGCAGGCCGGGGCGCCCGGCGGGATTTCCTTGCCACAGCGGGAGCAGAACATCGCCGGAAGCTACCGGCCGCGCCGGAGAAGCGTCAATGCCGCGGTCACTTCCGCGTGACGCGCAACTCCGCCGAGCGTGCCGCGGCGCGGCTCCCGCCGTCCCGCACCACCAGGCGGAGCCGGTACTGCCCCGGGGGAAGTCCGCGCAGGTCCACGGTGCGCCGGGCCCGGGTGACCACGCCGGTTCCCTGCTCCTCGAACCGGAGCCGGAGCACGCCGCGGGCTCCCGCCTCGGGCGGCGCCGCGCTGGCTGCATCCCGGTCCGGCCGCCAGAGGACCAGCTCGGTGGACCCGAGGCCGCCCCCGAGCCCGTAGACCTCGTAGTAGAGCTCGAGCGGTTCCTCCCGCGGGAAGGCGCCAAGCGGGTTGAGCGCCACGGGCTCCCCGTCGCCGGCGCGCCACGCCAGGCGGAGCGACGCGCGCCCGAGGACGAGGTCGCTGAGCCCGAGGCCCGCGTCGGCGTCGGGCACGTCGAGCGTGTCACGCAGCACCAGCACACCGGTGCCGGAGTCCGCCTCCGCGACCGCCTGGATGCGAAGGGGCCCCGGCGGGGCGTCGACCGCCAGGCGCGCAAGCCCGGTCGTGGTGCCCGCCTCGGCCCGGATCGCCACGATCGAGTCGAGCCGCCT
>CAVQWA010000087.1:0-29505 GCA_963717315.1 uncultured Gemmatimonadales bacterium | reverse complement strand
TTGATAGTATCTATAAAAAGCCGCCAGACACTATCTCCATCATTCTGATAATTTTTAGCAGCATTAATTCCTCCCTGAGCTGCAACCGAATGGGCTCGACGTGCAGAATCGTGGTATGTGAATACTTCGACATCAAATCCGAGTTCACCCAATGTGGCTGCTGCACTACCTCCTGCAAGACCTGTTCCCACAATGAGTATTTTAAACTTCCTCTTATTTGCAGGACTGACAGGTTTCAAATTGTCCTTATGTTTCTGCCATTTTTGTTCCAATTGTCCAGCGGGAATTTTAGATTCAAGACTCATATATTACCTCCAATTAAACCTAATAAAACAGATAGTGGAATTATTAAAAATCCTCCACCAATGAAAAAGCCATAAACGATACTGGCGCAGCGTACTCGCCGGATCCCGCCGGGCGGGGCGAGGGCGTCGGCCGTCGCGAACTGCATGCGGGCTCCAGGCGGGATCCTGCCCGCGGTCGTCGGTCGCAAGGGGAGCGGGGAGCGGGGAGCGGGGAACGGGGAGCGGACCGCGAATCGCCATCGGCGACCAGCGAATAGCGAGCAGCGAGCAGCGTGGCGCCCAGTCCCAACGCATTGTGGCAGCGGCGGTTAACGTGTCCCGGCCGGCCCGGCACGGAACTGGCGATTCGCGGGCGCATCATGCCTCGCCAAGCGACTCTCGGGCTCGCCCTGCTCGCGTTGCTCTTCGTGCCCCCGCACCTGCACGGTGTATGGGTCGAGACGCTGCCGGCCGCGCGCACCGATCCGCCCGCCGAGGCCCGGCGCTACTGGCGGGAGCTGCTCGCCTGCACCCACGTGCGCCCGAAGCGCGGCCGCGGCTTCGAGTCCATCCAGTGGCACCGGGTGGCGGGACGGCAGTTCGTCCGCCCCGACACTGGCCGGGACGTCATCGGGCTCTGGCTCCGGCCGGGCAACGCGGTGGTGCTGGCGGCCGACTGGTGGGATGACGAGCGGCTCATCAAGCACGAGATGCTGCACGTGCTGCTGCAGAGCGGAAGCCACGACACGCGCCACTACTCCACCGAACGCGGCGAGGCCTGCGGGCTGTTTCCGGGCTAGGTCGGCGCGTTCACCGCGGTTGCTGCGTTCACCGCAGAGGCGCAGGGAACGCGGAGAACGGCAAGGACCGGGAGAGCCTTCTCCCACCCTTCCCCGACTGGGGCAGTTGGGGTGGAGGGGACATCCGTTGTTCCTGTTCTCTGCGACCCCTGCGCCTCTGCGGTGAAGATCCTCAGGGCGTCGGCGCCTCCGGGCGGTGCCGCACCACGAAGAGGCCTTCCCGCATCGACGTCACCACGATCGTGCCGCTGGGGAAGTACGGGTAGTTGCTCCACGACCCCGCGAAGCCCGGGACGTTGTCCCCGAACGGCACGGTGTCGAAGTACCCCACCTCCACCGGGTGCGCCGGGTCGGCGATGTCGATCACCCGGAGCCCGCTCACGTAGTTCGACTCGAACATGTACCGGCCGCGGACGTAGAGGTTGTGGTCCGAGGCCGAGGTGGTGCCGAGGAACTCGGTGAGCACCACCGGGTCGTCGAGGTCGCTCACGTCGTACACGATGGTCCGGGTGCGCGGCACCGTGCCGGCCACTTCGTCCCCTTCGTCGTTCACGAAGAAGTACTTCTGGTCGTCGGTCAGCCACCCCTGGTGGGTGTAGGCGGTGTTCGGGTGGGACGCCCGCGAGAGCGCCCTCGGCGCCGCCTTGTCGGTCACGTCGGCAATGCCGAGCGCCGTCTCGGAGGCGTTGAAGCAGATCTCGCGCCCCTGGTACTGCGCGTCCGGGCCGTGATAGGTGACGCATTGCGAGTCGTGGGTGCCGCCGGTGCCGCGGTTGCCGGTCTTCGGGTCGGCGTAGCAGCCGGCGAACCTGGGCACCTTCGGGTCGCGGATGTCGATCATGTGCAGCGCGCCGCCGCAGGTCTCGCCGCCCATCGAGCTGGCGATGGCGTAGGCATATCCCGTGGACTCGTTGATGACGATGTTGTGCGCGCTGAAGATCTCGTGGTAGACGGTGTCGGGAGCGAGCCGCGCCGGCATCGTGGCGACCCCGCGGAGCCGGGTGAGGTCGAACACCTGCATCCCGTGCGGCCCGGCGCCGTCCGACACGATGAAGGCGTGATCCTTGTAGACCTTGATGTCACGCCAGAGGTTCGGCCGCGCGCCCTCGGTGAGCGGAATCTCGGCCACATAGACCGGGTTGGAGGGGTCGGTCACGTCCACGATCGCGGTGCCGTCCATCCGGCCCACGAGGGCGTACTCCCGCTTCGTCTGCGGGTCGGTCCAGCCCCAGATGTCGTTGAGCATGATGCCGCGCGGGGCCCCCAGCTCCCGGGTGGGGATGTACGCGAGCAGGTCCACCTGCTGGCACTTGAACCCGGCGATGTCGCCGCCGGCCTGGTCGCACTTCCGCTCGCCGCCCACGATGCGCGGAAGCCCCGACTCCTCGTCCACCAGCTGGTCCTGCTCCTTCCACGCGCCGGCCTCGTTCCGGTAGGTCCAGGCGCGACCCTCGAAGAAGTCCGTGAACGGCGCGCCGAACACCGCGAGGTCGGCCGAAGCGGCCCCGGCCGAACCGAACAGGCCGGCCAGGCCCACCGTCTGCACCTCGAGCCGCTGCACCTCGGCCCAGGTGCCGTTCGCCTCGCGGAAGACCAGCACGCTGCCGCTCCCGCCGCGCGCCATCGGCGCGCCGACCAGCAGGTCCCCGCCAGCCACGGTGATCGAGGCGCCTGTCCCCATCGGGCCCTCCACCGCGGCGGGCACGAGCCGTCCCGCCTCCACCCAGGCCGGGCCCTCGCGCCGGAAGCGGATCACCGCCCCCGCGGCGCGCGCGGTGCCGGGCGCTCCCGCCCAGACGTCGGCGCCGGCGAGGTGCAGGCTCATCCCCAGGCTCCGGACGGTGGTGTCGGCGCTCGCGATCGTGCCGGCGGCCGTGAGGATGCCGCCCGCCAGGTCGTAGGCCCAGATGCGGCCCGGGATCGGGGCGCCCCCACCGAACCCGCCCGGCGCGCCAGGCGCCCCGACCGCGGCACGCGTTGCGCCGAGCGCCACGGCAGACCCGAAGTGTCCGGCGCTGTCCCGGTCGCGGGGCTCGAGCGAGTGGACGATGGTGTAGTCGTTCCCCTTCTTCCCGAGGAGGTAGGCGGCGCCCCGTCCCTGGTCGCGCCCCGGCGCGCCCACCAGCAGCCCCGCCGGACCGGCCGCCAATGCGGCGCCGAACCGGTCGCCGTCGGCGCCGCCAGGGAGCCCGAAGCGCGCCACCTGCCGCCACTCGGTGCCGGCGCGCTCGAAGACGTAGACCGCGCCGCGCTTCGCCGCACTGGGCGCGCCGACCACCAGGTAGTCGCCCTGCATCGAGAGCGCGGCGCCGAACGCGTCGCCCACCGTGGCATCCGCCGCCTGCAGCTTCCCGGCCGCCACCCACTCGGCCCCGGCGCGACGGTAGACGTAGACCGCCCCGGGCGCGGCCGAGGGCATCGGGAACCCCTGCACCGCCGCCGTGCGGCCGACGAAGAGGAGGTCGCCCGACAGGGCCATCGCCGAGGCGTACCCGATCATCGAGCCGGCCGCTCCGCCGGAAGCGGTCTGCGCGGTGACGGGCGCGATGATGGTCAGGGCGAGCAGGAGGGAAACGGCCGGGAGTCGCATCGGAACCGGACCTATTGGATGGGGGTGCTGGAGAGGACGGGCGAATCTACCGGGAAGTTTCCGCGGTGGCCAGCACCGCACCGCCACCAGGATCCGGGCCGTCGGCAACACCGGCGGGGACGGCATCCAGCTCGAGGAGCTCGACGCGGGTGACCTGGTCGCGGCGCTGCAGGACGCGACCGCCTCCCAGTCGAGCGACGAAGGCATCCAGGCGGAGGAGGACGGCGACGGGAGCCTGTCCCTGACCCTGGTCCGGGCCACCATCAGCGGAAACGCCGACCACGGGGTCCCGGCCGAGCAGGGCGGGACCGGCGGAGGCCGGCTGGAGCTCCGTGCCGTCACCTTCGAGGCCAACGGCGACGATCCGGTCGATGCCGAGAGAGTGACCGTAGTGGGGAAGTAACGGGGCAGCGGGTGGCGGGGCGCGGGGACCGCTTACCGCTTACCGCTTACCGCTTGCCGCTTGCCGGAGCGACCGGGGGCGGGGCGGCAAGGTAGTCGATCACATCCCCCGCCGTGTAGCAGTTCCGGCCCTGGAGGAAACGGGCGATGCCGGTGAGGTCATCACCGCTGGTCAGGATCGGCAGCTCCACCCGTTCGCCTTCCCGGACCTGCCCGTGACCCACGTTGGCCAGGAGCGCATTGCAGAGGCAGCGCCGCCCCTCGGTCTCCCCTTCCGCCCCACCCTTGTCCACGTACGCCTTCACCGGCTCCGCGGGGCAGCGATAACCCAACCGCCCGTCGGGGCGCACGTACGCCGTGCGCAGGTACCCCAGGTCGCAGACCCGCTCCCGCGGAGGCTGGGCGGCGGTCGGGTCCGCCGGCCAGCGCACCAGCTTGAACGGATAGCCCGTCGGCGAGGCGGACGCGTCGGTGTAGACGTCCACTTCCCCGCGTGCGGCGTGCTCGAGCACGGACCGCTTGTACTCGGCCGCGAGCCCCGATTCGTCGGCATAGGCGAAGAGCGTGCCCACCTGGATTCCCGCCGCGCCCGCGGCCCGCGCATTGCGCAGCGCCTCGGGCGAGCCGGCGCCGCCGGCGAGCCAGAAGGGCAGCCCGAGCTCGGCGATCCCGGCCAGGTCCACATCGTCCCGTTCGCCGTAGAGCGGCTCGCCGCGTTCGTTGAACCGTGGCGCGCCACGCGGCGGGGCGTTGTGGCCGCCGGCAGTGGGCCCCTCGATCACGAAGCCGTCCACCCGGCCGCTCGCCTTCCGGTGGAGCATCGTCGCCAGCGAGTTGCTGGCGATGATGGCGAGGAACCGGGGCCGTCGGAGCGGCGGAGGTGGGGCCTCACCCGGCTCGACGGGATCCAGGTGGGCCTCCTCCACCCGTCCCGCCGGCAGGTCGTCCACGTCGAGCTTGAGCGACGCTGGCTGGTGCTGCGAGAGCCGGTCCAGCACCCCGGGAATCTCCTTGGGGATGCCGGCGCCCATCAGGACATAATCCACGCCCGCGAGCATCGCCCCATAGAGGACCGCGAGGTTGGGGAGCTGCACCTTGGTGAGCAGGTTCACGCCCACCACCCCGTCGTGCCCCTCCCGCGCCAGCCATACCTCGACGAAGCTCGCGAGCGTCGTGAGCTGCTCCCGGGCGCGGCTCACGCCCTTGCGGTACATCCCGAGCATCCTGTAGGGCGCGTCCGCCGCCCGACCGCCCGCGACGAACCAGCGCTTGAGCGCCTCGGCCGCGACCCGGGGATCGGGGAAGTGCTCCATCGCGCGGCGGAGGTGCCCGCCGGGATCGCCATCCTGGAGGCGCCGCACGAACAGCGTGTCGAGGGCGGTGCCGGAGACGACCCCGAGGTGGCCGCGGAGCGCCACGGCGCGCGCCAGGTTCCAGTTGGAAACCCCGATGCCCATCCCGCCCTGGATGATCGATGGAAGCGCGAGAGTCGTCACGTAGGAGTCGTGTAAAGGAAGCTCCATAATGAGCCGAGGGATGCGAAGATTTCGTGAAAACTGTCCCAAGGGAGGATCCGCCGCCGCTCCTCCGCCCTCGCGCAATGCTCGTCGGCCCAGTAACTTGAGGAGGTTGCCCCCTATCCTTGGCCGGGGGGGGCCTCCCGCCACAACCCAGTCCCGGATCGCCCCCGAGATGACGCAGACCAATCGGTCGTGTCCCGCCTGCCATGCGCCCCTCCCCGAAGCGGCGCAGTTCTGCATGCACTGCGGCCGCGCGACGCCCACGGATCCGGGCGTCCCCCCGCGGACGATGCCGACCGGCGAGTTCGAGGTGGCCAAGGTCCGGCGAGTGCTGGCCGACCGCTATCGCGTGGACCGGGTGATCGGCGAGGGCGGGATGGCCACGGTGTACCTGGCCGACGACCTCAAGCACAAGCGGAAGGTCGCGCTCAAGGTGATGCGGCCCGAGCTCGCCGCCACCGTGGGCGCCGACCGGTTCCTGCGCGAGGTCGAGATCGCGGCGAACCTGAGCCATCCGCACATCCTCCCGATGTACGACTCGGGCGAGGCGGACGGCCTCCTCTATTACGTCATGCCGTACGTCGAGGGCGAGTCGCTCTCCGCCCGGCTCAAGCGGGAGGGGGAGCTGCCGGCCGGCGAGGCGCTCCGCCTTGCCCGCGAAGTCGGGGAGGCGCTGGCCTACGCGCACAAGCGAGGCATCGTCCACCGGGACATCAAGCCGGCGAACATCCTCCTGAGCGAGGGCCACGCGCTGGTGGCCGACTTCGGCATCGCGCGCGCGCTGGGCGCCGAGGGCGAGGCGATCACCAAGACCGGCCTGGCCGTGGGCACGCCGCAGTACATGAGCCCGGAGCAGGCCACCGGCACCAAGGACGTGGACGGCCGCACCGACGTCTACGCCCTCGGCGCGGTGCTCTACGAGATGCTGGCCGGCGAGCCGCCATTCACCGGGCGCTCGCCCCAGGCGGTGGTGGCCCGGGCCCTCACCGAGACCCCGCGGCCGCTCGGCGCCACCCGCGAGGGCCTGCCCGCGGGCGTGGAGGCCCTCGTGGCGCGGACCCTGGCCAAGCGCCCGGTGGACCGGCACGCGAGCGTCGCCGACCTGGTGACCGACCTGCAGGCGGTGGAGACGGGCTCGAGGAGCGGGTCGATGGCGGCGGTGGCACCGGACGGCGGGACGGCGGGGCGGCGGGTTCCGGTGCCGCTCCGTCGGTGGGGGGTGATCGGGGCGGTGGGCCTCGCCGCCGTGGCCGCGATCGCGTTCTTCGCGGTGCGGGGGAAGGGCGGCGAGCGCGGCGCCGGCGTGGCGACCGATTCCCGCGTGGCGGTGCTGCCGTTCACGAACCAGGGCGCGGAGGAGGACCGCTACATCGTGGACGGCCTGGTGGACGAGGTGCGCGGCAAGCTCTCCCGGGTGCACGGGCTCACGGTCATCGCCTCCACCAGCGTGGAGCAGTACCGGGAGACGACCAAGTCGCCGCAGGAGATTGCCCGGGAACTCGGCGCCGACTACCTGCTGGTCGGCCGGGTGCGCTGGGCGGGCACCGGCGACGACCGGCGGATCCAGGTGGTGCCCGAGGTGATCGACGGGAAGACCGGCTCCACCACGTGGCAGCAGACCTTCGACGCGCCGCTCACCGACGTCTTCCAGGTGCAGTCCCAGATGGCCACGCGCGTGGCCGGCGCGCTCGGCACCGCGCTCGGCGCGCAGGAGGAGGAGGTCCTCACGCGGTCGGCCACGACCAACCCGGTGGCCTGGGACCTCTACCTGAAGGGCCGGGCGCTCACCAACCCGAGCGCCGCGGAGCAGCGGCTCGCGGCCTCCTACTTCGAGCAGGCGGTGGCGCTCGACTCGAGCTTCGTGGAGGCGTGGAGTGCGCTGACCATCGCGCTGGGCCGGGTGTACTTCAACGGGAACCGGGAACCGGCCGCCGCCGCCCGGGCGAGGCAGGCGATGGAGCGAACGCTGGCGCTCGACCCGGAGGGCGGACTCGGCCAGATGGCGGCCACCCGGTACTACATGCTGGTGGAGCGGAACCAGGCCAAGGCATCGGACGCCGCGGAGCGGGCGCTCCGCGCCGCGCCGAACGACGCCGAGATGCTGGCGCTTGCCGCCACGGTGGACCTCTCCTTCGGGCGCACCGAGGCGGCGCTCACCAAGCTGGAGCGCGCCCGGGAACTGGATCCGCGCTCCATCCGGACGCTCGCGAGCCTGCAGAACGCCCTGGTCTACTCCCGCCGGTTCGACGAGGCCCTGGAAGTGAGCCAGGCGATCATCGCCCTGGAGCCCGTCAACATCACCGCCGCCAAGTGGCACGTGATGGCGTACCTCGCCAAGGGCGACCTGCCCGGCGCCCGGCGGGCGATAGGGGCCGCGAAGGCGCGTGGCCTCCCGGCCCCGATCATCGCCGCCGACTTCGCGGGGATCCTCGAGATGTCCTGGGTCCTCGAGGAGGCGGACCGCGAGCTGCTCTTCCGGCTGACCCCGGCCGCGTTCGACAACGACCGAGCCTGGTGGGGCCAGTCGCTCGCCACCGCGCACTGGGACGCCGGGCACAAGGCGGTCGGACGGGCGTATGCCGACTCGGCGCTGGCGGAATCGAAGGCCCAGGCCGACGGGGCTCCCCAGGACTCCCAGCTCCGTGCCCTCTACGCCGTGGTGCTCTCGTACCTCGGGCGCCCGGAGGCGGTGACGGAGGGCGAGCGGGGCGTGGCACTCACGCCCAACCGGGACGGCAACGAGGCGGCGTACGAGCTGCACCAGCTGGTGCGAATCCACCTTGCCCTGGGCCAGAACGACCGCGCGATCGACCGGCTCGAGCAGTTGATGCGGCTCCCCTACCACGTCTCACCGGGATGGCTCCGGCTGGACCCTGCGTTCGCGCCGCTCAGGGGGAATCCGCGGTTCGAGAGGCTGGTGGCGGGGAGGTAGACGGACAGTCGGGCAGTCGGGCAGTCGGGCGGTCGGACAGTCGGGCAGTCTCTCGGTTTCAGCGACTTCACTCGCCACAGGCTCAATGACCGCAACGCCCCGCTCCTGCCCCGCCTGCCATACGCCACTCCCCGAGGCGGCGCAGTTCTGCATGCACTGCGGTCGCGCCACGCCCACCGATCCCGGCGTGCCCCCGCGAACGATGCCGACCGGTGAGTTCGAGGTGAGCAAGGTCCGACGGGTGCTCGCCGACCGGTACCGGGTCGACCGGGTGATCGGCGAGGGCGGCATGGCCACCGTCTACCTGGCCGACGACCTCAAGCACAAGCGGAAGGTGGCGCTCAAGGTGATGCGCCCCGAGCTCGCCGCCACGCTGGGCGCCGACCGGTTCCTGCGTGAGGTGGAGATTGCCGCGAACCTGAGCCATCCGCACATCCTCCCGATGTACGACTCGGGCGAGACGGACGGCATCCTCTACTACGTGATGCCGTACGTCGAGGGCGAATCACTCGCCGCTCGGCTCAAGCGCGAAGGCGAGCTCCCGGTGGCCTCGGCGCTCCAGCTCGCGCGGGAGGTGGCCGATGCCCTGGCCTACGCGCACAAGCGCGGCATCGTCCATCGCGACATCAAGCCGGCCAACATCCTGCTGAGCGAGGGCCACGCGCTGGTGGCGGACTTCGGCATCGCGCGCGCGCTCGAGGCGGAGGGCGAGGCGATCACCAAGACCGGCCTCGCGGTGGGCACACCGCAGTACATGAGCCCGGAACAGGCCACCGGCGCCAAGGACGTGGACGCGCGCACCGATCTCTACGCCCTCGGCGCGGTGTTGTACGAGATGCTGGCCGGCGAGCCACCGTTCACCGGGCGCTCGCCCCAGGCGGTGGTGGCGCGCGCCCTCACCGAGACCCCGCGGCCGCTCGCCAGCGCACGTCAGGGACTGCCGGCCGGTCTCGAGGCCGTGGTGACGCGGGCCCTGGCCAAGCGGCCGGTGGACCGGCAGGCCACCGCGGCAATGATGGCGGAGGAGCTCGCCGGCGTCGAGCACACGGCGCGGAGCGGGGCGCACGCGGCAGTCGGGGAGTCGGGCAGTCGGGCGGTCGGACGGTCGGACGGCGCGGGAAGGGGGGCCGTGTGGGTGGGTGCGGGGGCCATCGCCCTCCTCGCGCTGGTCGCGGTGGCGTTCTTCGCCGGGCGCTGGGGCCTGCCCGCGTGGTCACTCTGGCTGGCCGGGGGGCTGGGCGTGGCGGGTGCGGTGATGCTCTGGCTGACGAACGGCGCGGAGAAGCGGCGGCTCGGCGGCTCGGCGGCTCGGCGGCTGGACCACCTCCTGACCTGGCGCAATGCGGCGCTCGGCGGGATCGCGGCTCTGGTGGTCTGGAGCGCGGCCTCGGGCGTCGCGGCCGCTCGGCGTCCCGCCGGGGCCGCCCGGCCCGAGGCAGGCACCCGGATGGCCGTCCTCCCCTTCGAGAACCTGGGCGACGCGGCGGACGCCTACTTCGCCGACGGCATCGCCGACGAGGTGCGTGGGAAACTCTCGCGGGTCGGCGGGCTCACCGTCACCGCGTCCACCAGCACCGGGCAATATCGGGAGTCGACCAAGAACCCCCAGGAGATCGCCCGCGAGCTCGGCGTGGACTACCTGCTGGTGGGCCGGGTCCGCTGGGCCGGGACCGACGCCGCGCGCCGGGTGCAGGTCATCCCGGAGGTGATCGACGCGCGCACCGGCGCGGTCACCTGGCAGCAGACCTACGACGCGGACCTGACGGACGTCTTCGAGGTGCAGGGCGACATCGCCACCCGGGTGGCGGCGGCGATCGGGATCGCCCTCGGCAGCCAGGAGCAGGTCGAGCTCGCGGAGCGGCCGACGTCCAACCTGGCGGCGTACGACGCTTATCTGAAGGCCTCCGCCGTAGTCGGGCAGGACCCGGCGAGCCTCCGCCAGGCCACGGATTTCCTGGATCAGGCCGTCCGGCTCGACTCTACCTTCGTCAAGGCGTGGGGCCTGCTGGCCCGGCGCCTCGCCACCCTCTATAACAATGCGACGCCCACGCCGGCGGTGGCCGAACGCGCCCGCGCCGCTGCCGAGCGCGCGGTAGCCCTCGACCCCGACGGCCCCGAGGGACATTCCGCCCGGGCGAGCTATTACTACACGGTCGCAAAGAACCCCCTCCTGGCGCAGGAGGAAATTCGCCTCGCGCTCCGGGCGGCTCCGAACGACGCGAGCCTCCTTTCCCAGGCCTCGAACATCGAGGGAGTGCTCGGCCGGTGGGACGACGCGCTGGCGCACGCGCAGCAGGCGAAACGGCTCGACCCCCGATCGGTGGGTACCCTCGTGCGCCTGCAAACCACCCTCCTTTGGATGCGGCGGTACCCGGAGGCGCTTGCCGAGAGCGAGGTGGCGCTCGCGCTCGCCCCGGGTGACCTGAGCATCAGCCAGGACAAGGCGATGGTCTACGTGGCCCAGGGCGATCTCGCCGGGGCACGCGGCGTCATCCGGCAGGTCTCCCCCGCAGTGTCGGCCCCCGAGCTGGTCGCCTTCTTCGGCAATTACTGGGACATGTACTGGGTGCTGGAGGAGCCGCAGCAGCGCCTCCTCCTCTCCCTCGGGCCCGAGGCCTTCGACGGCGACCGGGCGATCTGGTCCGTGGTGCTCGCCCAGGCGGCCTGGACCCGCGGCGACTCGGCGGCGGCCCGCCGTTACGCCGAGATCGGCCTCGAGGAGACCGACCGGATCCTCTCCCAGATTCCGGACGACCCGCAGCGAAACGCCTTCAGGGGCCTGATGCTCGCCTACCTGGGGCGGAAAGCGGAGGCGATCTCCGCCGGGCGCCGGGCAACGGAGCTGCAGCCGCTGCAGCGCGACGGAACCAACGGGCCCTACCTGCAGCACGTGCTCGCCCGCACGTACCTGGCGCTCGGCGAGCACGACCGGGCGCTCGACGCGCTCGAGCCGCTGCTCAAGGTGCCGTACTACCTCTCGCCCGGCTGGCTCCGGGTGGACCCGACGTGGGATGCGCTCAGGGGGAATCCGCGGTTCGAGAGGCTCGTCGCGGGGCGGTAGTCGGACGGTCGGACAGTCGGCCGGCTGCGGACAGAGGAACCGGTTTGCGGGGATCGGGGTCGCGATGCGCGACCCCGTTTCACATCCTCCGACATGAGCGACTACCGGGAACTTGCGGCGTGGCGGGCGGCCCACGCGCTGGCCCTCAACGTCTTCGATGTGACGCGCGCCTGGCCGAAGGAGGAGCGGTACGGCCTCACCGCCCAGATTCGTCGTGCGGCGTTCTCGGTCCCCGTCAACCTGGTGGAAGGGTCACGCCGCCGGGGCGTGAAGGAATTCCGACGGTTCGTCGACATCGCGCTCGGGTCACTGGCGGAAGCAAGGTATACCCTCGACTTCGCCATGGCTGCAGAGATTGCGCGCGAGGCCGATGTGGCGAGCCTTCGACCCGTTGCCGAGGAAACTTCCAAGCTCTGCCACGGACTGGCCCGGAGCCTGGACCGCGCGGCGCAACGGCCCTGATCCAACCGCCCGACTGCCCGACTGTCCGACCGTCCGACTGCCCGACTACTTCGACGCCCTCTCCACCCCCCTGAGCGCATTCCTCCTCCCCGGGCTCCGCCTGAGCGCCGCCTCGTAGGCCGCGCGGGCCTCCTTCGGTCGCTTCATCGCCAGCAGCATGTCCCCCAGCAGCTCGTCCGCCGGGAGCAGCTCGCCCGGGGTGATCGGGCTCCTGTCGGTGCTCGCTTCCATCTCCGCCGCTTCCCGCATTGCCGTGAGCGCCTGCTCCTTCCGCCCCGCCGGCAACTCCAGCCACGCCTCGGCCGCCACCCGCTGGATCTCGACCTGCTTCGCCCAGTAGGGCGAGCTCGTTGCCGCCGCCGCCCGGAGCTCGGCCGGTCGCGCGATGGCGCGCTGGGCCTTCGGGTGGTCGCCGGTGTGGGCCGCGGCGGCAGGCGCCACGGGGGGCTCCGGCTTGCGCCCATGGCCCGGTTCGCCGCACCTTCTGCGGGTTCGACGCCACATCCTGGCCCTTCCCCGCGACCCGGGCTCGATGACCCCTCTGCTGATCGTCCTCCTGGCCCTGGCGGCCGGCTTCCTGATCCTCACCTGGAACGGCCTCACCCGGCTCCGCCAGCTCGCCCGGAATGCCTGGGCCGACATCGACGTCCAGCTCAAGCGGCGGCACGACCTGGTGCCCAACCTCGTCGCGGCGGTCCAGGGCCACGCCGGGTACGAGCGGCAGACCCTCGAGGCGGTGGTCGAGGCCCGGAACCGCGCCACGGCGGCCGCCGGACCGGCGGCGGCGGGCCAGGCCGAGCGGCTCCTCGCCGGGCAGGTCGGCCAGCTCCTCGCCATCGCCGAGGCCTATCCCGACCTCAAGGCCGCGGGGAGCTTCCTCGAGCTGCAGCGCGGCCTGGTGGAGATCGAGGACCACATCCAGAACGCGCGCCGGTACTACAACGCCGTCGTCCGCGACCTCAACACGAAGATCGAGCTCTTCCCCTCGAACCTGGTGGCCGGGCTCCTCGGCTTCCGGAAGGAGGAGTTCTTCGGGCTGGAGGACCGGGCCGAGGCGGCGGTGCCGCGGGTGGCGACGTGAGCGGACAGGACGGCAGGACGGCGGGACGGCGGGTTGCGGGAATCGCAGTCGCGATGCTGCTGGCGCTCGCCGCCCCATCAGCGGCCCAGCGCGCCCTCGAGATCCCGCGCTTCCACTCCCGGGTGGACGTCGAGCGCGACGGCAGCATCGTCGTCACCGAGACCATCACCGCGAAGTTCACCGGTTCCTGGAACGGCATCTACCGGAAGGTGCCGGTCAAGTACCGCACCCCGCAGGGGCTCAACTGGTCCATCCGGCTCGACCTGCTCGCGGTGCTCGACGACGCGGGCCGGCCGCTCGAGCACTGGGCCTCCCGCGAGGGCCATTACATCAAGTACAAGATCCGCGTGCCCGGCGCGGAGGATGCCACCCGCACCGTCGTCGTCCGGTATCGCGCGAGGAACGCGCTCCGCTACTTCGAGGACCACGACGAGCTCTACTGGAACCTCACCGGCGACGAGTGGGACATGCCGCTGGGAATGGTGACGGGCACCGTCACGCTGCCCCGGGGGGCGACCGGCATCCGCGCCACCGCCTTCAACGGGCCGTATGGCGCCACCCTGCAGGAGGCCGCGGTCGAGACCGCGGGCCGCGAGGTGACGGTCGGCATGCCGCGTCCCCTCGCGTACCGGGAGGGCGTCACGGCGGTGGTGGGCTGGGACACCGGGCTCGTCGCCCGGCCGACGGTGCTCCAGAAGGTCACCGGGTTCCTCGCCTCCAACTGGCCGCTCGGCATTCCCTTCGCCGCGTTCGCCGGGATGTTCGCCCTCTGGTGGCGGAAGGGCCGCGACCCGCGCCGGCTCCCGGTGGTGGTGCAGTACGAGCCGCCGGGAAAGCTCTCGCCGGCGGAGGCGGGCACCCTCACCGACGAGAAGGTGGACCTGCGGGACATCACCGCCACCGTGGTGGACCTCGCGGTGCACGGCTACCTCCGGATCGAGGAGAAGCAGGAGCCGGCGCTGTTCGGCCTGCTCAAGTCGGAGGAGTTCCTCTTTCACCGGCTCAAGCCGGAGGCGGAATGGAAGGCCCTGCTTCCCCACGAGCGGAAGGTGATCGAGGGGATCTTCGAGAGCGGGAAGGAGACCGTTGCGCTCTCGGACCTCAAGGACGAGTTCTACACCCACCTGAGCGGGATCCAGAAGGCGATCATGGACCGCCTGCTGGAGAAGAAATTCTTCCGCCGCCGGCCCGACACCACGAAGGTGGGCTGGGTGGTGGGCGGGATCGCGCTGGGGTTCCTGGTCGCCTTCGGCGGGTCCGCCATCTCGGCGGTCTTCTCCCTGACGCCGGTCCCCTTCATCCTTGCCGGAATGGCGAGCACCTTCATCATCGCCATCTTCGGGCGATGGATGCCGGCCCGCACGGTGGCCGGCGCGCGGACGCTCGAGGGGGTGCTCGGCTTCGGGGAGTTCCTCGAGCGGGTGGACAAGCACCGCTTCGCCGCGATCGAGCGGACGCCCGAGCTTTTCGAGCGCTACCTGCCGTACGCGATGGCGTTCGGGGTGGAGCAGAAGTGGGCGAAGGGCTTCGCCGACCTGCTCACCCGGCCGCCCACCTGGTACGCCGGCAACCAGATGGGGACATTCAACGCGGCCAGCTTCTCGCGGAGCCTGTCCACGATGGCCACGCAGACGGCGAGCACGATGAGCTCCTCCCCGCGGTCGTCGAGCGGGTCGGGATTCGGCGGGGGCGGGTCGTCGGGAGGCGGAGGCGGCGGGGGCGGCGGGGGGGGCTGGTAGCTCGGCGGCTCGGCGGCTCGGCGGCTCGGGGGCTCGGGCAGTGCCGGTTGCCGCTCGCCGATCACGCTTCATCCGAGCGAGGGGTTCGCCTGATCGCAGGTCGAACCGCAATCCTCGGCCTGGCCGGCCTGCTCCCCGCGTGCCAGGCCAAGCCTCCAGCGGCCGCGCCCCCGGCCGACGTCACCGCCGGGATCCAGGCCGTCGGCGCCACGTTCGCGGCCGCAATGAACGCCGGGGAGGCCGGCGGAGACCCGCGGCCGGGTCTGCTTCGAGATTCCCCTGCTCAGGAGCCAGCCGGGGGCGACGGGGCAGCCGGTCCTGGGGTGGGGGTCGCCTCCTTGACGTACCGCATCGTCTCGGCCCGGTACCCCAGGTGCTCGTAGAAGGCCCGGGCGCGCCGGTTGTTCGCGAAGACGGCCAGCTCGACCCGGCCGAAGCCCCGCTCCCGGGCCCAGCGCTCCGTGGCCTCCATCAGCGCCCGCCCGATCCCTTTCCCGGCCGCGGCCTCCGAGACGGCCAGCACCTCGACGTACGCCACCGTGGCCCTCGTGAAGTAGTCGCTCCGGGTGTTGGCGAAGATGGTGCCGAGAACCGCGTCGTCCTCCTCGGCGACGAGGAAGAGGACGTCGGGCGAGGCGCTGGCGAGCTGCGCGTCGAACAGGTGGTGGTCCGCCACCCGGATCTCGCGCGCGGTGCGGCCCGGCGGCAGCTCGAAGTCGGCCAGCCGGTCGGCGAGTGCGAGGACCCCGTCGCGGTCCCCCGGCACGGCGGGCCGCAGCTTCACCCCCCGCTCCCCTCTCCCCTCTCCCCCCTCACTTCACCAGCCGCCCCTCGTTCAGCTCGGTGACGATCCGCCCCAGGCCGTACACGTGGGTGAGCGCGGCCTCGATGGCGCGCATGTCCACCATCACGTTCCGGCCGCGCTCCGGCAGGTACAGGTAGTCGCGCACCAGGGCGTTGATGTTCCGGTCGAAGTTGAGCCCGACCAGCTTCAGGTCCTTCGTGACCGAGGGCGAGCCGCTGTTCCCGCCGTAGGTGTCGGCGGTGCTCACGAAGTTGAGCGGGGTGCCGAGGTCGAGCCCGGTGGGCGGCGTGCGCCACCGGAGCGGGAGGTCCCACTCGCTCCCGGGACCGAAGCCGCGGAACCGGTCGTACATTCCGTAGAAGGTGGTGTACGGCGGCGCCTGGGTGCCGTTGTAGGCGTAGCCCTGCACCACGCCGTCGGCGATGCGTGGCGAGCCGCTGCCGTCGGGCGGGATGGACGCCCCGAAAATCTCGTAGCGGGCACGCCCGATGTCGGCGGCGAGCTGGTTCTCCCGCTGGAGCACCTCGCGGAGCGGGCCCTGCACCTCGCGCATCCGCCGGCCCAGCACGGCCGCCGCCTCCACCGCGGGGTCGTCGGCCGGGACCGGGCGGTCCGCGGCGAGCCCGCGCGCGAGCACGGACGCCTGGAGGATGCCGTCCGCGAGCTGGGCCGGACTCCACTCGCGGAAGAGCTGGTCGTGCAGCGGGTGGCCGGGGCCGGTGGCCCGGGCCACGTCCTCGAGCTGGAGCACGAGGTACCGCCGCTCGAGCTCGGGCGGCCAGACGGGGGCGGCCGCGAGCCGGCGCCGGGCGTCCGCGGTCTCCTCGCTCGCCGGGTCCGCCTCCGCCGCGCGCCAGGCCCAGTAGCCGCGAATCAGCGTCCCGGAGCCGGCGGCGCCGTTGAGCAGGTCGCCCAGCGCCGCCACGTCGCCGGCGTACTTCCGCTTCTCCTGCTGCACCGCGGCGAGCTCGTCGAAGAGCCTCCCGTACTTCGCCTCCAGCTCCGGGCGGGCGCGGATCGAGTCGCGCAGGATCCGCTCGTTGTCCGCCCGGCGCGCCGTGACCGCGGGGTCCCGCAGCGCCTCGTAACGCCCGCCGAGGCTCTTCTCCCGGTTGGAGAGCGAGTACATCAGCGTCCGGATGTCCATCCGCTCCGCCTCCGCCGGGTGCTCCCGGCGGTAGTCCTGCATCGCGGCGATGCGCGACCGGTGCCAGGCGAGCTGGGTGGGCACCTCGTGGTCGCGCAGGTACTCGAGCTGCGCCACCGTGGTGAGCCGCGCGGTGCGGCCCGGGCTCCCGATCACGAACACCGGGTCACCCTCCCTGACGCCCGTGGTGCCGCCCCAGCCGAAGTGATGCGGGCTCGCCACCGGCTTGCCGTCGGCGCCGTAGGCGCGGAGCACGGCGAAGTCGAGGGCGTAGCGCGGGTAGGTGAAGTTGTCCGCGTCGCCGCCGAAGAAGCCCATCTGGTTCTCCGCCGCCGCGACGAAGCGGATGTCGGTGTAGCGCTTGAAGACGTACGCCGAGGTGCGGGCGCCGTCGTAGAGCGGGACGACCTGGACGACGATCGAGTCCCCGGGGGTGGCGTGCCGGGCCGTGAGGCGGGACTGGATGGCCTCGACGGCGGCCTGGCGGCCCGGTGGCCCGGCGGCTTCGACCTCGGCGGTGACGTCGAGGGCGGCGAGGAGCTGGTCGGCGTAGTAGCCGGGGATCCGGCGCTCGTCGGCGAGCTTCGGGGCGACGAAGCCGGAGTCGAGGAGGATCTCGCCCTCGCGCGCGATGGACGAGAGCCGGCCGCGGACGCAGTGGTGATTGGTGAGGATGAGCCCGTGGGGCGAGACGAAGGCCGCGGAGCAGCCGGGGATGCGGAGCGCCGAGAGCCGGGCGCGGGCGAACCAGGCGCTGTCGGCCTTGAAGCCGTAGGTCCGGGTGAAGTACGCCGCGGGCGCATTCTCGAACGTCCACATCTTGCCGAGGTCGTAGCGGCCGGCGCGGGTGTCGGCGTCGGACTGGGCCGCGGCTGGTGCGGCGAGGGCAAGCAGGAGGGCGGCGGGGAGCAGGCGGCGCATGATGTCCCGGTTCGTGGCTGTGCTGTGATGTTGGCTCGGTGCGGCGCAGGGGTCTTCGGCGCTCGACATCGCCTCACTCCGCACGGCCACCGAAGCTACTCCGCATCCACGCCAGCCGCTACCGCGCTGGAATGATCCATCCGGCACCGCCGCAACTCGCCGTTCCGCCGTCCCGCCGTCACCTTGCGGCGTGCCCCCGTGTGCCTCACCCATCGCCGGGCAAACCGCATGGGCAGGCCCCGGCCCGCCCCGACCTGGACCGCCGATCTCGTCCGCGCCCTCCCCGACGACGGGCGGCGCTACGAGCGGCCGGCCTACTCCGGCGTGTTCCACCCCCCGACGTCGGCCACCAGGCGGTCGGCTTCCGGCGGGCCCCAGCTTCCCGGCTCGTACTCGATCACCGGCTCCGGCTGGTGCAGGAGGGGCTCCACCACCTGCCACGCCGCTTCCACCACGTCCTCGCGGGCGAAGAGCGTCGCGTCGCCCTGCATCGCGTCGCCCAGCAGCCGTTCGTAATCACCCAGCCGCGCGCCACCGCCGCCCGGCTCGGCCATCACCGAGAGCTCCACCGGATCGCCCACCATCCCTTCCCCGGGCCGCTTGGTGCTGGCGCCGATCGCGATGGCCATCCGGGGGCTCAGGCGGAACCGCACGTGGTTGCCCCGCACCGGCCTCGCCTCCCTGAAGACCACCGGCGGCGGCCGGTGGAACTCCACCATCACTTCCGTGACGGTCTTCGCCACGCACTTCCCGGTGCGGATGTGGAAGGGCACGCCGTCCCAGCGCCACGAGTCGCACCAGAGCCGGAGGGCCGCGAAGGTGGCCACGCCGGAGTCGGGTGCCACGCCCGGCTCCGCGCGGTATCCCCGGAACTGGCCCAGCACCACCTCCGCGGGGTCGAGCGGGCGGAGGCTCCTCAGCACCTTGGCCTGCTCGCTCCGGAGCCCGTCCGGCGCGGCGGACGACGGCGGTTCCATCGCCAGGTACCCGATCACCTGCAGCAGGTGGTTCTGCACCACGTCCCGGATGACCCCGGTCTCCTCGTAGAAGCTGCCCCGGCCCTTCACGCCGAAGTCCTCCGCCAGCGTGACCTGCACGTTCTCGATGTAGTGCCGGTTCCAGACCGGCTCGAGGATGGCGTTGGCGAAGCGGAAGTAGAGGAGGTTCTGGACCGTCTCCTTTCCCAGGAAGTGGTCGATCCGGAAGATCGCCTCCTCGGTGAAGCACTGGTGCAGGATCTGGTTGAGCTTGCGCGCCGAGGCCAGGTCGCGGCCGAACGGCTTCTCCAGCACCACGCGGGCGCCCGAATTGCAGCCCGACTGGTGGAGCCGCGACACCACCGTCTGGAAGAGGCTCGGCGGGATGGCGAGGTAGTGGAGCGGGCGGCTGGCCGAGCCGAGCGCCTGCCTGAGCCGGATGAAGGTGCCGGCGTCGCGATAGTCGCCCGGCACGTACTGGAGCCGTTCGGCCAGCGCGGGGAACGCCTCCGGATCGGCGCCGCCGCCATGCTCCGTGACGCTCGACCGGGCCCGCTCGACCAGCTGCTCCCTGGTCCACTGCGAACTGGCCACGCCGATCACCGGGAAGTCGAGCCGGCCGCGCCGGGCCATCGCCTGGAGCGCGGGAAAGACCTTCTTGTAGGCCAGGTCGCCGGTGGCCCCGAAGAAGACCAGGGCGTCCGAGCGCGGAGCGGCGTTCACGCCCGCTCCCGGTGGCCGCCGAATCCGTGCCGCATCGCCGAGAGCACCTGGTTCTGGAACCGGTCCTCGTCGCGGGAGGCGAAGCGGGCGAAGAGCGCGGCGGAGAGTACGTGGGCCGGCACGCCGGCCTCCACCGCGGCCTGCACCGTCCAGCGTCCCTCCCCCGAGTCCGCCACGGTGCCGCCGTACCCCTCGAGCGCCGGGTCGGCGGCCAGCGCCTGCGCGGTGAGGTCAAGGAGCCAGGACGTGACCACGCTGCCCCGGCGCCAGAGTTCGGTGATGTCCGCGAGGTCGAGGTCGTACTGGAAGTGCGCGGGGTTCTCGAGCGGCGTCGTCTCGGCGTCCGCCTCACGCCCGCCCCGGCCGACGCCGGCGTGCTTGAGGAGGTTCAGGCCCTCGGCGTATGCCGCCATCATCCCGTACTCGATCCCGTTGTGCACCATCTTCACGAAATGCCCCGCCCCGCTGGGGCCGCAGTGCAGGTAGCCCCGTTCCGCGGTGCCGCGCGGGTGCTCGCGTCCCGGTGTCGGGGGAATCGTCCCGATGCCCGGGGCGAGGGTGGCGAAGACCGGGTCGAGCCGGCGGACCACCTCGGCGTCGCCGCCGATCATGAGGCAATAGCCGCGTTCCAGGCCCCAGACGCCGCCGCTCGTCCCCACGTCGAGGTAGTGGAGCCCGCGTTCGGCGAGGCGGGCGGCGCGCCGGATGTCGTCGTGGTAGCGGGAATTGCCGCCGTCGATGATCGCGTCGCCGGGCGCGAGGAGCGGGGCGAGTTCGTCGATCGCGCGGTCCACCACCGCCGCGGGTATCATCAACCAGACGTTGCGCGGCGGGGGGAGGAGCCCGACCAGTTCCGCGGCCGTGGCGGCACCGAGCGCCCCGTCGCCGGCCAGGGCCTTCACCGCCTCCGGCGCGCGGTCGTGCACCGCGCACTCGTGGCCTCCGCGCACCAGGCGGCGCACCATGTTGGCGCCCATCCGTCCCAGGCCGATCATGCCGAGCCGCATTGCCCTCGCCTCCGGCCGGTGTTGACCCCGGCGCCGTGGGCGCGCAGGGTATGGATGGTATCCTCACCCATTCCGCAGGGGAGGTCAACGTCGTGATGCGGCCCGAGTTCCTGAGCGGCAGCCGTGACGCGCTGGTGGAGGCGCTGGCCCGCCGGGTGGAGGCGGGGGTGCGGAGCGCGTGGGGGGAGGGCCGCCGGGCCGCGCTGGTGCTCACCGGCGGGTCGGTGGCGGAGGCGGCGCATGGCCGGCTGGCGCGGCTGGGGCTCGATCGCGACGGGGTCGAGTTCTTCTGGGGAGACGAGCGCGCGGTGCCGCCGGAAAGTTCCGACTCCAATTACGGGGCGGCGATGCGGCTCTGGCTGGGGCCGGCGGGAGTGCCCGGGGAGCGGATCCACCGGATGCGGGGCGAGGCCGGGGATCTCGAAGCGGCGGCCGTGGAGCACGAGGCGATGATCCGGCGGGTGGTCGGCACCCGGGGGCGGTTCGATGTGGTGCTGCTCGGTGTCGGGGCCGACGGGCACGTCTGTTCGCTGTTCCCTGGCCACCGGGTGCTCGAGGAGAAGCGCCGGCTGGTGGCGGTGGTCGAGGACGCCCCGAAGCCGCCGGCCCGGCGGCTCACCCTCACGTTTCCGGCGCTCGCCGGGGCCGGGCTGGTCATCGCGGCGGCGCTGGGGCCGGGCAAGGCCGCGGTGATGCGGGAAGCGATGGAGCAGGCGGACTCCGCGCTGCCCGTGGCGCGGGCCGTACGGGGGGCAAGGGAGGCGGTGATGCTGGCGGAGGGGTGACCGGGCGGCGGCCCGGTCCGGTCGGGCCGAGCCGCCGTGTCCGGAGAGTCCGCCTACTTCATCCGATTCGGATCCTGGTAGATCATCAGGTGCGAATAGGGCGTCCCGCCGAACATCACGTAGACGCCGCCGGCGTTCGGACGGGTCGGCAGGCCGGTCTCCGCGGCGCTGAAGGGCCACAAGATCATCCAGTGCGGCGGCTCGGGGACTTCCCGGGTCGTGGCCGAGGGCTTGATGACGATCTCGCCGTCGGGCGTCTCGTGATGCAGGCCGCCCTTGGCCATGTAGGCGATGCCGGGGGCCTTGTTGGGCGGGCTGGGCTGGTTGGAGAAGACGGCCTCGAACCAGATGAGGGTGTTCTGGTCGCCGCAGATCGGCATGTTGGTCCCGTCGGGGATGATGAAGCAGGTGAAGCCGTTGCTGCCCTCGCGGAGCACGGTGACGGTCCCGTTCGGCTCCATCCGGGCGACGGCGGCCCCTGCGGCGAGGTGGGCCGGTGCGGCCGCCGTGACTTCCTTGATGAATGCGTCGTTGGCGCCCTGCGCGGAGAGGGTGACGGGAAGGGAGGCGGCAACCAGTGCCCCCAGGGGGATGAGGTACCTCATGACGGCCTCCTTTGGTGGGGTGCGTCCCGGAGCCGGGCCTGGCGGCCCCGGCGACGCGGCAGGGGATAGGATATATCGGGCATCGGGGATGGCAAGCGGGGCGCGGCGGGGTGCGGCGGGAAGGCCGGGACGGCAAGTCGCGCCGAAATGGTACATCCGGCGGGCCACCGGTTGGCCTGGGGACCGAGGCGCGCGCGATGATGGCCGGTGGCCTCTTGCGCATTCCTCGCCGCCGAGCCGAACGTATGGGCATGCCTGCCCCGCTGGACTTCCACACCCGCGAGATGGTCCTCGCATTGCCCGAGGACGGCAACCGGTACGAAACGGTGTGGGGGGAGTTGCTGGTGACCCCCTCGCCCCGTATGCGGCACCAGGTGATCCTGATGCGCCTCGTCGAGGTGCTCGCCCCTTACCTGCGCCGGGAGCCCGTTGGGCTCCTCCTCGCCTCGCCCGCCGACATCTCCTGGGGTCCGGACATCCTCATCCAGCCCGATCTGTTCGTCATCGCGAGCGACCAGGCCGGGGCGCAGGACTGGTCCGAGGTCACGAAGCTCGAGCTCGTGGTCGAAGTGCTGAGCCCGTCGAGTGCACGAGCCGACCGGTTCACCAAGCGCCGGCTCTACCAGGCCCAGGGGGTGGGCACGTACTGGGTCGTGGATGCAGACGCCGGCGCGGTGGAGGTCTGGACGCCGGGGGCGGCGTTCCCGGTGGTCGAGCGGGAGCGGCTCACGTGGCACCCTGCCGGGGCGCCGGCGCCGCTGGAGATCGCACTGGCGGAGCTGTTCCACGGGGGCTGAGCCGGGTCAGTTCCCCGTCAGGCCGGTCTCGCCGAGCCAGACGTCCGGTCCGCAGTCCCGCACGTTGCCCTCGATGCAGCGGAACTTCTTCCGCAGCTCCTCCAGGGTCCCCTCCACCACCTTCCACTCGTACGGTTCCTCGGTCCACCGGGCCATCGGCCCTCCCGGTTCGGGGTTTCGACGGCCGCCGGCCGCCGCATTCGCCGGAGGGAGGGAGTGTGACAGTCGGCCGGACGGATGGGCGGCTGGTCATCCGCCTGTCATCCCGGCATCGGCGGACCGTCATCTTCGGGCCACGGGACGGCAACCGGAGGTTCCTAGCGTAGGGCAAGCCCACGCCAGGAGACCTCCATGTTCGGCCCGATGCCGCTGTCCCCGGTCAGTCCTTCGCGGAGGGCGGTCACCCTTCTCGCCGCGGCCGCCGTGCACGTCCTGGTCATCGCCGGTGCCGCGCGACTCACCGTGGCGGCGCCGGCGCCGGCGACAGCCCTGTCGCCGGACACCGCCATCATCTACGTGGACCGCGACATCCCGCGAGAGAGCGAGCGGGAAGGAGGCACCGAAGTCGACCTCCCAGGGCCACTTCCCTCTCCCCGGGACGCACCGGGCGTGCCCGTCCTGCCGGTCGAGCTCGGCCTCGCTGACCTCCCGCATCCTGCCATCCCGGATGCCCGCCGGTTCGCCGTGGGCACGGGCTCCGGGCTCTCCGACCTGGTGGGCTCCGGCGGGAGCCCGGGCGCGGTGCCCGGCTCGGCGGACGTGGACGAACCTCCCGCCCTCTTCGAGCCGGGGCGAGCCGACTACCCGCCCGGACTCGAGGCCGCGGGGGTCAGCGGGTCGGTTCGGGTGCGATTCGTCGTGGACAGCACCGGGAGGGTCAGGGACGGGTCGGTCGAGGTCCTGTCGGCGACCCATCCGGTCTTCGCGGACGCCGCCCGACGCGCCGTGGCTGACAGCCGGTTCCGCCCGGGGCGGCACCGTGGGCGGAAGGTACCGGTGCTGGTGGAGCAGGTGGTCTCGTTCCGGGCGAGCGACGCGGACTGATTCAGTCGAGCCCGCAGGCGGGGCTGGGAACGAGGCGGCGGAGCTCGGGGTGGAACCAGCCGTCGTCATCCTCGGTGCCGGTCAGGAGGACCCAGGGCTCGATGACCTCTCCGGGAAGCGAGTCGAGGCGCCAGGTCCTGAGGATGTGCCCTCTGGCCGCCTCGGCGACGATCACGAGCGCGTCGCGCAGGGCGTGGACATCAACCGTCGGCCAGTACTCCTGGCCTTCGGCCGTCCGGCGCTCGCCGAGGCCCTCCGACCATTGGGAGTCCGCCACCGAGGCGACCACCCAGAGCCGCTCCCGGGCATCAAGGAAGCCCGCCCCGATCCCGGCCGCCGGCGGGTTCTCCGGCGAGGTGGTCGGATAACCCTCGTACGGCGCGAGCAGTTCCGCCGGGAACTCCCAGGTCGCGAGCAGCGAGTCGCGGGCATCGTAGCGGCGGAACTCGAAGCGCCGGTCCAGCGAGAGCGCCCACCAGGTGCCGTCGGGCTCCGCGCCGACGTGATAGTGTGGATGGTCGCCCCGCTGGCTGCGGGCCCGCTCGAACGACCACGGCGCGTCGCCGAGGGGCTCACCCTCCGGGCCGAACCTCCCGAGGCGGAGCCCCACACTTCCCATCCCGTGGGAGAGCGCCAGGGAGCCGTCGGCCAGAGCCGCGCCCCAGATGGCGGGAAATGCCATCGGGAAGGACCGGGCGAGGCGGAGTGCCGAATCGAGCACCGTCGCGCGGGCATTGATCCGGTCGATGATCAGGATGGAGTCGCGGCGGTAGGGGAGGATGAGCTGCGGCCGGCGGTATTCGCCCGGCCCGGATCCGATCGTACCCAGCGTGTCCAGGAACTGTCCTCGTGCATCGAGCATGAGGACCGGGAACCCGGCTCGGTCCTGTTCCGTGACGGCCCGCCGCCCGCCGGGGAGCAGGGGGCTGACACGCGTGAAGTCCGTGTACCCCGCTTCCCCGGGCGGGGGGCCGATCGGGCCGATTCGCTCGAAGGTGAGGGTGCAGGCGTCGTCCGCCGCCGGGGAGCAGGCGGCGAGGGTGATCATCGCAGCTAGCAGGGCGCGAGGAGTCACGGAGCGACCCCTGCGCCCACGGGCACGATCCGCCCCTTCACCGGCTCCCCGGTGACGTGCCCCAGCAGCTCCACATACATCCCCACCTGCGCCTCGTACTGCGGCAGTCGCTGGGCCCACCAGGGTGATCCGGCGTCGGTCTTCCAGTCGAGGATGGTCCAGGCGCCGTCCCTCCGCACCGCCGCGTCCATCACGCCCTCGACAACCTGGGGGCCGCCGGGCGTGTCGCGGAGGACGGCGATGGGGAGCTCGGGGTGGACCTCGCCGGCAGCGAGTTCCTCCCAAACGGGGCTCCGCTCGAGCTCGGCCAGGGTCGCGAGGGCACGTGACAGGACGGCGGGACGGCGAGACGGCGGAGTTGAGGGCCCGAATTCCTCGGCCACCACCGCAGCAGCCCAGGCCTCGAACGCGGGTCCTTCCCTGCCCCGAAGCCGCCCCTCGATCAGCCGGTGGATGACATTCCCCCAGGCACGTCCCTCTCCTCGGTTGCGGGGAAGGTCATAGATCCGGACCTCCTCCCGATCCAACCCATCATCCTCTCCGCGCTCCTCTGCGCCCCTCTGCGCCTCTGCGGTGGATGCAGTTCCGGACTTGGCCAGCGACGTGACGGTCGCCAGTGACCACGACGGCCGCGCACCGGCCACCCGACGCGCGTCGGCCGCCTCGATCGAAGCCCGCATCGCGCCATCGTCCATTTCGAGCACCGGACGCCCCGGCGGCTCGGCGGCCGGGCGGCTCGGCAGTTCGGTGGCGGCCGCAAGCAACGGGTCGAGCGCCGCCCAGGGACTCCCCTCCGCCGCCTTCCGGGAGCCGTCCTTGTTCCGCGGAAGCTCGCACCGCCCCACCACGAGCCGGTGCGCCGCCCGCGTCGTGGCGACATAGAGGAGCCGGTCCTCCTCCGCCGCCTGGAAGTCGGCCTCCGCCGCGGCGAACTCGTTCCACCCGCGGGGCTGCGCCACGACGGCATCACCTGACCTCACCACCAGCCATCCAGCCACCCTGCCATCCAGCCGCCGCTCCGCGTGGAACTCCACCTCGTGCTCCGTTGGCTTGACCGGTCCCGCGAGCACCACCGTGTGCGCCTCGAGGCCCTTGGCCTGGTGCAGGTTCATCACCCGCACTGCCCCACCCCGCCCCGGGCGAAGCGGCACGTCGAACCCCTCGCCCTCGAGCGCGGCGGCGATCCGGTCGAGGGCCGTCCGGAGGTCGAGCGCCTCGCCACCGGCCCGGAGCTCCTCGACCAGCCGCATCAGCACCCCCGCCCTGCCCTCGCCCAGCGTCTCGGAGGCGGCCCACGCGAGCAAGCCGGTGTCGTCCAGGATCCGGTCCACGACCGCGTCGGCCGGGGCGTGCGATGCGAGCTCGGCCCAGCTCCTCATCGTCGCGAGCGCCGCATTCACCGCGGAGGCGCGGAGGGGCCCGGAGGGCCGCGGAGGATCCGTTAGAGTGAACTGTTCGCCGGCCACCCTGGCGTCCCAGAGGTCCGCCGGCGTGCACCCGAAGAACAGACCCTCCAGTGCCGCCGCGACGAGCACGGGATTCGTGGGGTCCGCGAGCGCCCGGAGCAGGAGCAGCAGCTCGCTCATTTCCCGCTCCTGACGCAGCCGCGCATTCGTGGTGACCACCGGCACGCCCCACGCCGCGAGCGCCTTGGCGTGCTCGGCCACGCCGTCGCGCTGGCGGGTGAGGATGAGGAAATCGGACGGCGAGACGGCGGGACGGCGGGTTGCGGGATCCACCTCAGCGGCGATCCACGCGGCGAGCGTGGTGGCATCCTCGGCGAAGATTGCCTCCTTGGTCGTCCCCCCCGGCGCCACCCGATAGGTGAGCACGCCGTCGTCCTCCCCCGTCTCCTTCATCGGCTCCAGCGGCGCGAAGCCGGCCTGGCGGTCGGTCCCCGCGTCCGGGAACGGCCCCTTGAAGTGGGCGTTCACCAGGTCGGCCACCGGTTGGCGCGCGCGGAAGGCGGCCGTGAGCGTCACCACACCGCCCCATTCCGCGAACCGCTCCCGCACGAACGCATACGTGGCGATGTCGGCGCGGCGGAAGCGGTAGATGCTCTGCTTCGGGTCGCCCACGAGGAAGAGGGCCCCCGGGCGCGGCGTGGCCTTGCGCCACTCCTCACCGTCCTTCGGCTCCGACGACAGCAGGAAGCAGAGCTCTGCCTGGAGCGGATCGGTGTCCTGGAACTCGTCCACCAGCAGGTGGCGCCACCGCTCGCCCAGCGCGCGCCGGACCTCGGGCCGTTCGCGCAGGAGCCGCACCGACTCGGTGAGCAGGTCGCCGAAGCTCAGGGCCCCGGCCGAGCGCCTCCACTCGGCGAACTCCTCGCGTGCGCGGAGCACCAGCCGGACTAGCGGTCCGTAGCGGTGTTCACGCCACGCCTGGAGGAACGCGGCCGCCGGTCCCTCCACCCACGCCGCGAACTCCTCGTGCAGCGCCTTGATCGCCTGCTTCCCTTCCTTCGCGTCGCTCCACCGCTTCTGCACGAGGTCAATCGCGCCGAGCCCCTCGAGCGCGTGGGCGACCCGGGCCACGTCACTCCAGTCGGTGGTCCCGTTCAGCCAGCGGAGCCGCCGGATCGCCACCTGCAGCTTGTCCCACCCACCCTCGGGCTCCTCCTTCGGCATCACCGTGAGGAACGACGTGAGGAACCGCTCCAGCTCGCGCCGCACCGCTTTGTGCTCCGGGACCGGCGCGTCGGGTGTCTCGAAGGTCACGTCGGGCTGGCCGGTGACCCGCTTGAACGTCTCGAAGAGATCGCGCGGGGAGACGCCGAGCCAGCCGAGGTCGGCGAGCGCCGGGTCGCCGTCGAGGCGCAGGCGGTCGAGCCAGCGATCCCAGAAGGTGCGCGCCAGCTCGTCGAGGCGGAGGTCGTCCGCCTCCTCGAACGCTGGGTCGAGGCCGGCCTCCACCGGGTGCTCGCGGAGGAGCCGGGCGGCGAAGGCGTGGATCGTGCCGAGGAAGGCGCGGTCGAGGTCGTCGAGGGCGGGGGCGGTGTCCGGGTCCTTCTCGAGGGCGAGCTCGAAGCGCTCGCGCAGCTCACCGGCAGCCTTCCGGGTGAAGGTGATCGCGGCGACCTGCTCGAGCGGCGTGCCGCGGCGCACCAGCTCCACCATCCGGCCCACGAGGCTGCTGGTCTTCCCCGAGCCGGCGCCGGCCTCGACCAGGATGTTCGCGTCGAGGTCGCCGGCGATCCGGTCGCGCGCGGGCTGGTCGGGCGGGAGGCGGGTCACGGCTTCGCCCTCCGTCCGTGCATCGGCCCGTACGCCTCGTGCGCGCCGCCAGTCTCCTTCGCCCAGGCGGCGCGGGGTGACACCGGGTCGCTTCGGTCGAACTTCGGATCGGTCACCCGGCAGAGGTCCCGGAAGTCGCAGTAGCCGCAGTCGCGAGCGTGGTCGGTCGGGACGAAGGTGCCCTGCTCGACATGCCGGAGGAGGCTCACGATCACTTCCCGTGCCGGCTCGAGTTCCGCCGCGGAGTAGCGCACCACCTCGTTCCGGCCGCGCTGGCCAGGGAAGCGGTACTCGAACGCGGCCACCTCGCGGCCGAGCACCTTCGCCGCGCCCGCGGCGTAGATCGCGGGCTGGAGCGAGCGGCCGCCGCGGAACGGCCCGAGCTTCGGGTCCTTGCGGTGGGCCCAGGGCGAACCGGTCTTGTAATCGAGCACCACCAGCCCCCCGCCGGGGAGCGAGTCCACCCGGTCGATGAAGCCGTGGACGGGAATGGAAGCGCCCTCGAGCAGCGAATAGCGAACGGCGAGTTCCCCCCACCCGAACCTCTGCTCGAACGCCATCCAGCTCCGGCCAGGTGACCGCCGGCGTTCCTCCCGCTCGTCGTGCAGGAATGACTCCGCCACCCAGCGGAGCTCGGCCGCTTCCGCCTCGAGGATCGGCTACGTCACGCACAAGCTGCAGCTGCGGATGCGGATGTTCCCGCTGCTGCAGCAGGCCGTACTCGTGATGCTGCTGCTCGCGCTCTACCATTTCGTGGTGTTCTGGATCGACGGCCTCGCCGGCCACGGCTACACGGCCTGGGCCCGCTGGCTGCCCGTGTTCTCCGGTGCGCTGCTGTGGCCAGCTGGTCGTCGCGCTCGGCGACTCGGTCACGCGCCACTCCCAACTGAGCGCGCGAACCATGGCCCGCGAGCTACCGGCTCAAGGATCACCACGCCCGGAACAAGCGCATGTTCGCGCGGCGTGTCGTCGTCGCCTCCCTGGTGATCTTCGGGCTCGTCGGACTGCTGGCCGCGCGGCTCTTCTACCTCGGTGATCCGCCACGACTATTTCAGCGAGCTGTCGCAGGGAAACCGGATCCGGATCGACCCGATCCCGCCGCCGCGCGGACTGATCCTCGACCGGCACGGCGTGCCGCTCGCACTCGACCGTCCCCGCGTACGGCTCAAGCTGCACGCGTGAACAGACACCAGGACCTCGACGACGCGCTCGCGCACCTCGTCCAGCTGAAGCTGCTCGCGCCCGAGGACCTCGGCCGCACGAAACGCGCGGTCCTCGCGCGCCGCGCCTTCGACGCCGTACCGGTGCGCCTTCAGCTCTCCGAGGAAGAACTCGCCACGTTCGCGGTCCACCGGCCCGATTTCCCCGGCATCGAGATCATCCCGCGGCTGACGCGCCACTACCCCAACGACGGCGTGGGCGTGCCGCGATGGGTACGTGGGCGCGATGGCAGGAGAAGGACCAGGAGCGAATCAGCGTGTCCAAGTACGCGGGCACCACGCTGATCGGCGA